>JACZRH010000208.1 GCA_022574815.1 Planctomycetota bacterium
GCCACCCCTCCGAAGTGCTCAAGAAAGCCGACGACGTACGTTGCGTGGTGCTGTCGGTCGACGAGACCAAGATGCGGGTGGCCCTGGGGATCAAGCAGCTCAGCGAGGATCCGTGGCTTCGGGCCGTGCCCGAGAAGTACATCCCGGGGCAGATCGTGCGGGGCAAGGTCACCAAGATCACGAACTTCGGCGTGTTCGTCGAGCTCGAGCAGGATCTGGAAGGCCTGCTGCACGTCTCCGAGCTGGCCGAACACAAGGTCGAGAACCCGCAGGACGAGGTCAAGATCGGCGATGAGATCGACGTCAAGATCCTGCGCGTCGACGTGGCCGAACGCAAGATCGGACTGTCCAAGAAACGCGCTGACTGGGCCGTTGAGACCGAGGGCGAGAGCATCGACGACACCGCCAAAAAAGAAAAGAAGCGTCGCGGCGGATTGCATGGACCCGGCGAAGGCATCAACGAGGGCCTGATCAACGACGTGCTGTTCAAGAAAGACGACGAATAGCGGCCCGCTCGTCGGGAAATCCTGTGGTTCTCCCGTGAGCCCACGCCGCCGCGCCACAGCAGTCCATTCCGGCGACAACACATCTCGCCGGAGCCCGCCGATCAACCCTCTCGCGACCTTGGGCGCGATGGGGCCCGGTAGCGGAGTGCGCGCGGTTCCTTCGATCTCCAGGCCGGTCCGGCGTCAGCGCCAAACAGGCGTCCTATTCTCGCACGGGGGATCGCGAGAACCGATGGAGTGCCCGTTCCTCATCGATGCACGACTCAATCACGCCCGTCGTGACTTGCCTCCACGCGTTCATCGGCCAACAATCGGGTAGACCATTCCGGCCCGCCAGGCGGAAGCGGATGGTCGGTCCTCCCGCGGAGACCCCGGTGAACTCCGGCAAACCGATCAGCCTCGACCTGAACGTCCGCGGGCTAGGGCTGTCGGCGACCCTGGCGATCGACGCCCGATGCCGCGAGCTCCGGGCCGCTGACCGTTCGATCTATGATTTCGGTCTCGGGCAGTCGCCGTTTCCGGTGCCCGCGCCGGTGGTCGAAGCGTTGCGGCAAGCGGCGGCGGAAAAAGACTATCTCCCCGTCCGAGGCCTGCCGGCCCTGCGCGAGGCGATCGCGACCTACTACGAAGAGCACGAGCGACTCGACGCCCATCCGCAGCGCGTGCTGGTCGGGCCCGGCTCGAAAGAGCTCATGTTCCTACTGCAAGTCGTTCATTATGGCGAGATGCTGATCCCCACGCCCTGCTGGGTGTCCTACATGCCCCAGGCACAGATCCTCGGGCGGCGCATCAGCCGCATACACACGCGCTTTGAAGAAGAGTGGAAGTTGACGGCCGCGGCGCTCGTCCGATCCATCGAAGCCGTCAACGACGAAACGCGGCCCCGGCTGATCGTGCTGAACTACCCGGCCAACCCGACCGGCTGCAGCTATACCGGCGAGGAACTGGGTGAACTGGCTGAGATCGCGCGCCGCTACCAGACCATCGTCCTCTCGGATGAGATTTACGGTCCGCTGCACCACGACGGCGGGCACGTTTCGATCGCCCGCTACTACCCCGAGGGGACGATCATCAGTTCGGGCTTGTCCAAGTGGTGCGGCGCGGGCGGCTGGCGGCTGGGGACCTTCGTCTTTCCGCCGCAGCTCGAGTGGCTGATCGACGCGCTGGCCAACGTCGCCAGTGAGACCTATACCTCGGTCTGCGCTCCGATCCAGCACGCCGCCGTCACGGCATTTCGCGGCGGCGAGCAGATCGAGCGCTACTTGGCGCACGTGCGGCGGATTCTCAAGACGCTCGGGCGACGCTGCCATGAAGTCTTGACGGACGCCGGACTCCGGATACCGGTCCCCGACGGGGCGTTCTATCTGTTTCTCGACTTTGCCCCCTTTCAGGATCGCCTCGCCCGCCGCGGCATTCGTGATGGCGCGACGCTTTGTCAGGGCCTGCTCGAAGACACCGGCGTGGCCATCCTGCCCGGGGCCGCCTTCGGCCGCCCGCGCAGCGAACTGACCGCCCGTTTGGCGTACGTCGATTTCGACGGCGAGCGCGCCCTGGCGGCCAGCGAGAAATTTCCGCTGTGCGAGGCCTTACCCGCGGACTTTTTCGAGCGGCATTGCGGCCGCGTCCTGGAGGGCGCGCAGAAAGTCGCGGAGTGGGTCGCTACCTAGCGCTAGGCCGATACAAGCCCATGGCCTCGCTACTCGGTCCAGGGAGGTCCAAGAAACCGTCATTCCGAGCGCAGCGCGGAATCTTGCCGAGTCCGACGCACGGGGCTTCATTCTACTGGCCATGACGTTCGACGTCTCACCCACCCCGTGCTGGCGCCGTCTGGGTGCTACACGGCCGCAGCGATCCAAAAGGACCCGTGGCTCGGTTTGTAACACCGAATCAGGTATGATCGCCAAGTGGTGGCGATTTTCCGGACACCCTCACCGGTCCGGTGATACGCTCACCTTGAAGTCTCGACGGACGTTATGCCGCTCCGCCGCGCGGCGCGCGAATCCGCGATCTCGGAGGAAGGAACCACCATGCACCGATCACTCTTGATTCCGCTGTTTTTCTTACTGGCGCTCGTTATACCGTCCGCGTTGATCGCGAATCAGCAGGTCGCGGCCGATCAAGCCCAGGACAAGAAACCGGACGAATCAAAGAAACCGCCCGCGCAGGAGCAGCCGACCACCCAGGCCACCGTCGTCGAGGAAGAAAAAGACGAGGACGAGGACGAGGAGGACGAGGACGAGAAAGAGAAAGACCCCATGTCCGCCGGAACCTTCGCCGGGCTGAAGCTGCGCTCGATCGGGCCGGCGCTTTCGTCCGGCCGCATCGGCGATTTTGCCGTCAACCCGAAAAACCGCAGCGAGTACTACGTCGCGGTCAGCTCCGGCGGCGTCTGGAAGACCACCAACGCCGGCACAACCTTCAAGCCGATCTTCGACAAGAAGGGCTCCTACTCCATCGGCTGCGTGACCTTGGACCCCAGCAATCCCCACGTCGTCTGGGTCGGCACCGGCGAGAACAACAGCCAGCGCAGCGTCTCCTTCGGCGACGGCGTCTACCGCAGCCGCGACGGCGGCAAGCACTTCAAGAACGTGGGGCTCAAGGAGTCCGAGCACATCGGCATGATCGTCGTCGACCCCCGCGATTCCGACACCGTCTACGTCGCCGCCCAGGGACCGCTGTGGCGCTCCGGCGGCGAGCGCGGGCTCTACAAAACCACCGACGGCGGCAAGACCTGGGTTCGCATCCTGCACATCAGCGACGACACCGGCGTCAACGAGGTCCACATGGACCCGCGCGACCCCGACCTGCTCTACGCCTCTTCCTACCAACGCCGCCGCCGCGTCTGGACGCTCATCAACGGCGGCCCCGAATCGGCGATCTACAAGACCACCGACGCCGGGGCCACCTGGCGCAAGGTCGCGCGCGGCCTGCCCAAGGTAGACAAGGGCCGCATCGGTCTCGACATCGCCCCCGCGAACCCGGACGTGATTTACGCGATCGTCGAGGCCGCCGAAGGCAAGGGCGGCTTCTTCCGCTCAACCGACCGCGGCGAGACGTGGAAGAAGCAGAGCAGCTACATGCCGTCCAGCCCGCAGTACTACTGCGAGATCGTCTGCGACCCGAAGGACGTCGACCGCGTCTATGCGCTCGACACGCGCCTGCGCGTGACCGAGGACGGCGGCAAGACCTTCAAGGCCGTGCCGCGCCGCTTTCGACACGTGGACGACCACGCTTTGTGGATCGATCCGAACAATACCGACTACCTGCTGGTCGGCTGCGACGGCGGCATCTACGACAGCTACGACCGCGGCGAAAACTGGGCCTACAAGCCCAACCTGCCCGTGACCCAGTTCTATCGCGTCAGCGTCGACAACTCAAAACCCTTCTACTACGTCTACGGCGGTACCCAGGACAACGCCACGCTCGGCGGACCCTCGCGCACCCTCAGCCCCGCCGGCATCACCAACGAGGATTGGTTCGTCACCGTCGGCGGCGACGGCTTCGAGACCCAGATCGACCCGGTCGATCCCAACATCGTATACAGCCAGTGGCAATACGGCGGATTGGTGCGGCACGACCGGCGCAGCGGCGAGATCGTCGACATCAAACCGCGCGAAGGATCCGGCGAACCCCCCTACCGCTGGAACTGGGACTCGCCCCTGCTCATCAGCCCCCATAGCCCGACCCGGCTCTACTTCGGAGCCAACATCCTGTTCCGTTCCGACGACCGCGGCAACAGTTGGAATGCCGTCAGCGGCGACCTGTCGCGGCAACTGGACCGCAACGCGTTGGAAGTGATGGATAGGATCCAATGGGTCGACGCCGTTTCCAAGAACCGCTCGACATCGTTCTTCGGCAACCTGGTCGCCCTCAGCGAATCGACATTGGTCGAGGGGCTGATCTACGTCGGGACCGACGACGGGCTCATTCAAGTCTCCGAGGACGGCGGCGGACACTGGCGCAAGATCGACACGTTCCCCGACGTACCCGAGATGCCCTACGTGAGCTGCGTCATCGCGTCGCAGCATGATCCGAACACGGTCTACGCGACCTTCGACCATCACAAGAACGGCGATTTCAAGCCGTATGTGCTCAAGAGCAGCGACCGCGGCCGCTCGTGGGAGTCGATCGCCGGCGACCTCCCGGAGCGCCACGTCATCTACACCCTCGCCGAGGACCATGTGAACGGGAACCTGCTGTTCGTCGGCACGGAGTTCGGCGTGTTCTTCACGGTCGATGCCGGCGCGAAATGGATCAAGCTCAAGGGCGGCATGCCCACCATCGCGGTGCGCGACATCGCGATACAGAAACGCGAGAACGACCTCGTGCTCGGGACGTTCGGCCGCAGCTTCTACGTGCTCGACGACTATTCGCCCCTGCGCAAGGTGAGCAAGGAGTTCTTCGAGCAGGGCCCGGCCCTGTTCGCGGTCAAGGACGCTTTACGCTACATCCAGACCAGCCGCCTCGGCGGCTCGGGCCGCGGGTCGCAGGGCGCGACCTTCTTCGCCGCCGCCAACCCGTCCTTCGGGGCCACGTTCACCTATTACCTGAACGAGAAAATCAAGACCCGCAAGGAACGCCGCAAGAAAGCCGACAAGGATGCGAAGAAGGCCGAAGAGCCTTACCAATACCCGACCTTCGCTGAGTTGCGCGCCGAGGATGAGGAGATCGAGCCCGCGGTGTTGCTCACCGTCCGCGACGCCGGCGGCAACGTCGTGCGGCGCATCAAGGCCTCGCGCAACAAGGGCATCCACCGCGTCGCGTGGGATCTGCGCTACCCGGCCTCGACACCGACCCAAATCCGCCCGCCGACCCAGGAGCGCGGCCGCCGTAGCGGACCGACCGGCCCCTTGGCCCTGCCCGGCAAATACGCGGCAACACTCAGTCAGGTCGTCGATGGTGTGGAGACTCGGCTGGCCGGCCCTCAGCCGTTCGAGGTGGTCCCGCTCGAGCTGGCGACGTTCCCGGCCGCCGACCGCGTCGCAGCGCTGGCGTTTCAGAGGAAAGTCGCGCGCTTGCAGCGCGCCGTGCGCGGCGCGTCCAGCGCCGCCGACGAAACGCAGAACCGCATCAAGTTCATCCGGGCGGCGTTCCGCGACACGCCCGACGCCGATCCCGCGCTCCTGACCGAAATTCACCAGCTCGAGGCCCGCATGAACAAGCTGCTGATCACGCTCAACGGCGACCGCACCCGCAGCCGACGCAACGAACCCACGCCGCCCTCGATTAGTCAACGGGTCGGCGTTGCGGCACAGTGGAGCACGACCGCCGCGCCGACGCGCACGCAGCGCGACGCCTACCGTCACGCCGGTCAGGAATTCGCCGAGCTGCTCGCTGCCCTGCGCGTGCTGATCAAAGAGGATCTGGTTCGGCTGGAATCCAAGCTCGAGGCCGCCGGCGCGCCCTGGACCCCGGGGCGGATTCCGGATTGGCAGATCGAGTAACCTCGTAGACACAGCGAAGCGGGTCGGCGGGCATAGGTCATCTTAGCAGTCCGCCGCAAAGACCCGCACGCGGCGGCGGCGACGTAGCGCTCGTCCGCCCGCCGGTTATCGCTCACGGCCCGCCGGTAGCAGCCGGAAGAGGACGACATTCGCACCGATACGCAGGAACTCCACAGCCCCATCGTGAGTTGGTTTACGCCCAGGAACGCTTGGTGGACGTGCTGGTGAAAGCCGGGTATAATCCGCGTGGGTTTCGGTCAAGTTGAGACAGGGATCGCGTTGGAGCCCGACTATGTTGAAGCCATCCTCGAGTGGTCCGCGGGTGGCCCTGCGCCGGAAACACGTGCTTGGTTCGTGCAGCGCGGCTTCCGGACGATGCCGATGCGCGTCGGGCTGCTGATCAGCGCCGACCGCGCCACCTTCGAGCGAGTTTTTGGCGTCGAGCTGCGCGACGCCGACCCGCCGGTCGAGCTAACCGTTCCGCTTGGGTTGACGGCGGCAGTCGCCTCCATCGTGATTCCCAAACCGCGGCAGTTTCATTGAAAAAAGGGGACCATCATGCTTTCGTCGCGAATGCCGTTTCAGTTCGAGACTGGCGCGCCTCCGCCCGAGATGTTGTTCGGCTACGTGTCCGTGCGGTCGCAGGGGGGCAAGTCGGCCTTCTCCGTCAAAAAGCTCCCCAAAAGCGCCAAGGCCTTCCGCGCCAAGGCGAGTGATCGCCAGCAAGCCGCCAAGAACCTTTCGTCCGCCGGCCTCACCGTGGTGTCCGAAAGCCAGCTCGGGTATGCGGTCACGGGGCCACCGGGAGCGTTCGAGGAGCTCAGCGGTGGCAAAGTGATCACCGTCGAACAATTGATGCGCGCCGAGTCCGGCCGCGAGCGCTACGTGACCCACGTGGACATCGTCGGCGACAAGCAGCCCACCGCCTGCGGACACGGCCAGATCAAGTCCAAGACGATGCGACTGGAGGGCGTGCTGCTCGAACGGCCGCGGATGCTCCAGGGCGTCTTTCCATCGCCGATCGCGCCGACCGTCGAGCAGTTTCACCTGCGCGTCCCCGACGACGTCGCCGTCGGCATGGCCGCGTCCGCGGCCCACCGCGCCGGTCGTTTCGGCGACGGCGTCAACGTCACCATGGTCGACAGCGGCCAGTATCCCCACCCCTTCTTCGCCGCTCACCGGTACGATGTGCGCCCCACCATCACGGTCGTGCCCGGTACCAGCCCAACGCAGGACCCGGTGGGCCACGGTACCGGCGAGTCGGCCAACATCTTCGCCGTCGCCCCCGGCGCGTCCTTGCAGGCGATTCGCGCGAGCAACAACGCGGGCGCACTCGTCAGTGCCATCGGCGGCTTCCTCGCAGCCAAGCAGGGCGCCCCGGCGATCATCACCAACTCCTGGGGCGGTGACGGGCCGTTCCCGCCGCCGGGTCCGCCTGATCAGTTCGACATCGTGTGGGCACTTGAGATCCTCGACGCCATCGACAACGGCATCGTGGTCGTTTTCTCCGCGGGCAACGGCTCGTTCACGATCGAACCGCAGGTGCCCGGCGTCATCGGCGCCGGCGGGGCGTACATCACGGAGACGTTTGACCTGCGGGCCTCGAACTACGCCAGCGGCTACCAAAGCCCCTGGTTCGCGAACCGCACGGTGCCGGACGCCTGCGGCCTGGTCGGACTTCTCCCGCGGGCGCAGTACATCATGCTGCCGATCCCGCCGGGCTGTCTGATCGACGTCGGCCAGAGTCAGCCGACCCCCAACGACCCCAACGACGACGGCACCGCACCCAACGACGGCTGGGCGCTCTTCTCCGGCACCTCGGCCGCTGCGCCACAACTCGCCGGAGTCGCCGCTCTGATTCTCGGAGCGCGCCCCGGCTTGACGCCCGCGCAGGTCGGGCAGGCCATGACGGCCACCGCGACGGATGTTCGCACCGGGAGATGCAATCCACGCTTCAACAACCCCGCGACGGTCGGCCACGACCAGGCCACCGGCCACGGTCTGGTCAACGCCTCCGCGGCGGTACAGTTCGCGATCGACAACTTCTAACGGCAGCCGTGACAGGCAAGCGGCCGGCAGGCCGAGGCCCGCCGGCGCCCCCTGGACCCCGGGGCGGATCCCCGATTGGCAGATTGAGTAAACTCGTGAACACAACGAAACGGACCGACGGGCATAGGTCATCTTAGCAGTCCGCCGCAAGAACCCGCAAACGGCGGAGACGACGTAGCGGCCGGCGTTTCGCCGGCCGCTGAAGAGCGGAATCGTCGTCTCGCAGCCGCGGCCCGCCAAACCGAGGCTGCTACACGACTTTCGCAGCGGACTGGTGGCGCTTCGCTGGCGGCCCAGGCGGTAGGCCGGCCACGCGCGAGTGTGCGCCATGCCAAAACCAGCGCCGAGCTGCATTTTTTCCTGCCATCGACCGTCGGCGCGCGTTAGCATACGTACAGTGCGGCCCCGGAGGAAAGCCATGCCGATCACACGATTCCACCTCGCGGCTCGAACCGTTCTCGCGCTCGTCCTGCCCGCCGCGACCTCTTTCGCGTCGGAGCACCTCGTGCAGATTCACAAGGCCGTCGGCGGCGTGAACGGCGACAGCGAGATTCAGGCGATCCAGTTCCGCATGCGGGCCGCCAACCAGAACCAGTTCCAGAACTCGAAGGTCTACGCCTACGACGCCAACGGCGAAAACCCCGTGCTGATCATCGACTTCGACCGCGCCGTCACGAAAGGCAATCTCGGCGACACGGTGCTGGTCGCGAGCCCGCGCTTCGGCGAAGTGACCACGCCGCCGGCCCGGCCTGACTTCGTCATGACC
>JACZRH010000209.1 GCA_022574815.1 Planctomycetota bacterium
GCTGGCCGGCGACCCCGAGCGGCGCGGGCCGCCGCTCCCGCCGGGCGCGACGGTCGAGTCCGATCCTCTGGTGCTGGCGTGCCCGTCTTTCGGGCGCATGGCGGTCGTCGGAGGTCGGCCCGAAGAGTTGGCCGGCTTGATCTCGCGTCACCGCCCGGATGTGGTACACGTGACCAATCCGGCCCACATCGGCGTCGGCGTGATCTTCGCCGCTCGTTCGCTCGAAATCCCGGTTGTCGTGACGATCATGGACTATTGGTGGCTCTGCCCGAAGCACACGCTGCGCCATTATCAACGCGCGACCTGTGACGGGCGCGTTTCCTGGCGCGAGTGCGCCCGCTGCACGACCGCCGACCATCCGCGGCACTGGCTTCGCGCGCTGGCCCGCACGCCCGTACTTGGCGATGTCGTCCTGCCGCCGGCGCTCCTGCTGGGGTCCGCGCTCAAGGGAACGCCGATCGGCGAGCTGCGCCGCTGGCCCCGGCGACGGACGATTCTGGCCGAGGCGTTGAACAGCGCCAGCGCGGTGATCTTCCCGTCGAAAACCGGGCGGCGCCTGCTGGAGCCCGTGTTGTGCGGCCCGCGCGCCTGTTCGATTCCCTACGGCCTCGAACCGCGTTGGTTCGATGCCGGTCGCCGGCGTAAATCATCATTAAACGATGACGAGCTTGGTTCCGTTGACCCCGCCGGCATGACGATCGGGTACGCCGGCGCGCTCGCCGAGCACAAGGGCGTCCACGTGTTGCTCGAGGCGGTCGCCGGTTTGGGCTGGACGCGCACCCGCGTCCGCATCGCCGGCGCGGGCGCGGACGCGCGCTACGAGAAGCGCTTGCACGCGTCGGCGGCGGGTCTCAAGGTCGAGTTCGTCGGGCAAGTCGCGTCCGAGCAGATGCCCGCGTTCCTGAGTGCGCTCGACGTGCTGGTGGTCCCCAGCCTCTGGCCGGAAAACCTGCCCATCGCCGTGCTCGAAGCACAGGCCGTCGGCGTCCCCGTGCTCGCCAGTCGCGTCGACGGTATCGTCGAGATGCTGCCCCGCGACGAGGATCTGTTCGAACGCGGGTCGGCGGCAAGTCTTGGGCAGCGATTGAAGCGTTGGTGCTCGAATCCGCACGCCCCTAACGACGCAAAGGTGACCACGGCGGACGCCATGGTCGAAGACACTCTGAAGGTCTACGAGCAAATCACGGCCGGCTCCCGCCCCTGCGATGATTGAAGACCGCAAGAAGCCAGGGCTCAGACCGGCCGCTTGAGACCCATTCGCCGAATCCGGGAGGAAAGTGTCGTGGGCTTCATGTTCAAGAGTTCCGCGGCGCCGCCGGGACCGTAGATCTTCCACTCGGTCGCTTTCAGGGCCGCGAGGAGGTTCTCACGCTCCATGCGTTTGAGGTCCCGGTCGAAGACAACCTCCGTGGCCGCATCGGACGACGCGGCCCGTTCAAACTCCAATCGCCCCGCGCCGGCCGATTCGTCACGCGGCAGATCGAAGCGCAGCTTTCGCCCCCGCGAAGTAATGACGGCGCGCTCGACGATGTTTTGCAGCTCGCGCACGTTGCCCGGCCAGGTGTGGTGCTGAAGTTCCAACACGTTCGCCTGGGTCAATCGAAGATCGGTTCGCCCAAACTTCGTAGCGGCCAGTTGCAGGAAATGTGCCGCCAGCGGCTGGATGTCCTCCGCTCGCTCGCGCAGCGGAGCGACCTCGAGCGGAAATACATTGAGCCGATAGAAGAGATCCTCTCGAAAGCGCCCGGCCGCGACTTCGCGCTTCAGGTCCCGGTTGGTCGCCGCCACAATGCGCACGTCCACTTCGCGCGTGCGTTCGTCGCCGACGCGCTCGAACTGGCGTTCCTGTACGACGCGCAGCAGTTTGCTTTGAAGCTCCAGCGGGATTTCCCCGACCTCGTCCAGGAAGATCGTCCCCCCGTCGGCCAACTCGAAGCGACCGGCCCGGTCCTTGACCGCGCCGGTGAACGAGCCGCGCACGTGCCCGAAGAACTCGCTCTCGTACAACTCGCGCGGGATCGAGGCGCAGTTGACGCGGACCAGCGGGCGGTCCCTGCGCTCGCTGCGTTGGTGAATCTCGCACGCGACGAGTTCCTTGCCGGTGCCCGATTCGCCGAGAATCAAAACGTTCGCATCGGTCTTGGCGACCAAGTCGATCTGCTCGCAGACGTTCCGCATCGCCGGGCTGGCCCCGACGATTCCGCAATACTCCTGCGATTGCAACGCTTCTCCCCGCAAGTATTCGTTCTCCAGCTCGAGCTGCGTGCGAAGCCGATCAATCTCTTCAAAAGCGCGCGCGTTGGCGATGGCCGCGGCGGCGTGATCGGACAGCACGCGCTGCCAGGCCACACAGCCCTCGGTCGGCGTTTCGCGCAGAAAGACCGCGAACACACCCACCGGATCGCCGCGATAAACCAGCGGCTGGCCGACGAAACCGCGGATCCCTTCCCGATCAATCCACTCCGGATTTGCGATCCACGGAGAGTCGCGATCCACGTCCGTGATGACGATGGTCTCCGCGCTGACGGCGACTCGACCGATTTTTCGCATACCGATCGGAAAACGCCGAAAGCTCCCGTCGATTCGCGACCAATCCGCGCCGGGCTCGGAGCGCGGATTGCCGGAGCTTGCGACCAAGTGCAGGCAGCGCGTCTGGTCGGGGCATTCCTTTCGCCACCGGCAAACCGAACAGATGTCACCGGGGCGGATCAGCCAGATACGCGCGAGGGCGACGTCGGAGCGCTCGGCCACGCGCGTTACGACCAAATTCAACAGCCTGTCGAGCGAGCGCTCCTCGGCCATTTCGAGCAGCACGCTCATGCCCGGATCGATTTCACCGGCGAGGTTGGAGCTCATAGTTCGCATGATCCACGAAAATGCACCGCTATGCAACTCATTTGAGTTGGATTGTGTAATTTCGTTGCGTCGCCCGGTTTGCGGTAGTGAATGTAAGTCTTTTGCCATAATTGCCTTCCAGGTTTCTTGTGGTCTTGGAACGCACATTGCGTTACGGTGAAGACGTGTTGCAATTGGCGGACCGAAACGACGAGGAGCTCAGAATGGCAACGACAGGTAACATCAAGACAGTGCTTATCACCGGGGCGTCGAGTGGCATCGGGTTGGGCATCGCCAAGGCCTACCTGGAGCGGGGCGACAACGTCGTCCTGAATGCTCGCAATAAAGCCAAGCTCGAGCGGGTTGTTGAGCAGCTCGGCCACGCCGATCGTACGGCTTTCGTTGTCGGCGACATCGGCCTGAAAGAGACCAGCGAGCGAATGGTCAGCATCGCGCGGCAGCGCTTCGGACGGGTCGATCTGCTGGTTAATAATGCCGGCGTATTCGCCGCCAAGCCGCTGAATGACTACGCCGAATCCGACCTCGACGGATTTTTGTCGAACCTGAAGGGGGCTTACTTCGCCTCGCAGGCGGCGGCGCGCTCGATGCGTGAACAGGGCGGCGGGGCGATCATCAACATCACTACGGTTCTCGCCTTCCGCGGCGTCAGTGCCATCCCTTCCAGCGCCCCGGTGGCTGCCAAAGGTGGGATCAACGCACTGACTCAGAGTCTCGCGATTGAGTTGGCGCCGCACAATATTCGGGTCAACTCGGTCGCACCGGGGATCATCAAGACCCCCATTCACGGCAGGAGCGACGATCAGTGGGAAGAGCTGAACGGAATGCAGCCGCTCGGCCGCGTGGGAGAAGTCAAGGACATTGTCGACGCCGTAACCTATCTGGCGGACGCGAGTTTCGTGACCGGCGTCGTGCTCCCCGTAGACGGTGGCGTTGCCGCGGGGGGCTAAACAGCCGTGCGCAGCTACGCGTCACGCGGGAAGGCCGGGCGTCTCGCCCGCCTGGGAGGTCAACTGCCCGCAGCACATTCCCCAATTGTTCTCGGAGGATGACCTGGAGCGGCGCCTGCGCAGCCTGCACGAACGTATCGAGGAACTCGAGCAGGAGAAAGCAGAACTACGCCGAGCAAATGTCTGACTGCCGCGCGTCGTCGTCTATCCACGCGAATCAGCGCCGCGCTTTTTCCTGGTTGGGCAGGACCGTGAAGGCGGCCCGCTCGAACACGTCCCGGCCCCACGGAATGTCGATCCGCACCGTCACCGCCCAGAGGATGCGGATCAGATGGCCTTCGTACGAAATCGGGCCGTCCTCGGGGATGCGCAGCTCGAATTCGTGACGGATCGACATCCCGTCGTACAACTCGCCTTGGTGGATCGTGATGCTGCTCGCCGATCCCGTGTTTCGGTTTCCGCGGCCTTCGGTCTTCCATTCCACGAAAGCGGTGATGCGGCGGGTTTTGGTCGCGACCGATGCGTCAATCCGGACCCGCCCGGTCACACAGCCACCGACCGGCCAGGCGCGATCGTACGCCTCGCCGGGCCAGGGCCCGCGGTCCAGTTCGATCGTGACGACCGGTTTGCTCATGGTTCCGACTCGTGTCTGACGCCGGCCCGGCCTTGCCCGGTACGAACCCTCAACCAGCGCAGACAGCTTACCCACTTTCTGGAACGATCGGGGTGCCTTCTTTGCCCGGGGGTCGAGCGCGACGGATGCTAATCGGAATCGAATCCGCGTCAACACCTCGCGGCCCCGGCAGCGAGCGATTACATTTGCGGGAGGTGCGTAGACGGTTCCTTCCGACGAACCGGTTGGCGAGCCGAGAAAACCGTGGAGAGTCGCGCCATGCGAAAGTGCATTCTTTGGGTTGCGATGGCGGTCGTGACGGGCGGATGTTCTTGGTCACGGCCCAACGCGGACCCCGAGCTCGGCCGTCTGATCGTGTTCGTGCAGCCCGGAGGCTCCAGCCTCGACCTGGACTTTCACCGCAATCATCTGCCCGCGATCCGGCGAACGGCCAACGGGCTGGGCGTCTCCCTGGTGACGCGCAACGCCGCCCGCGGTGCCCCGGCCGAATTGACCGTCACACCCGCGCTGGTCTATCAAAACCATCGCGGCCGTTCGATCTACTACGGCCGCTACACGACGCTAGGCCGCGTCCGCACGTTTCTGAGAACGGCCCGATTCGCCCCGCAAGCCGGTGAGACCCTGCGCCGCGTGCGGACCCCGGTCTGGCGGATCGGCCGCGCGACTATTGCAGCACCCTTGAAGATCGCGCCACCCACGGGTCAGGTGCCGGAAGACCTCGATGCGACCGTCTTCGCGGCGGGCGCGCGGCGGGCCGTGCTGGACGGGTTTCGCCGGTTCGAGCCGGCCGAGACGGTCGCATTGCGCGGCTCGGACCGCTCCTTCTACATGGATTTCTATCCCTGGATCTCCGAAGACGACGAGCTGTTTCTGTCGGTTGCTCTGTTTTCGCAATTCCACTGCAAGCAGCCGATCTACACGCACGGCGACGAGCCCTTTGTCGGCCCTTGGTCGCAGCGCGAACGATTGTTTCGCGAGGCGGCGACGGCGCTCGAGAACGCGGTCGTCGCACAAATGGCGGAGTCGGCCAACGGCGACGGCTTTGATCCAATCCCGGCGACTGTGCCGCAAACGACCTGGGAAGCGCTGGGTTTGGAGCTGCCGCCTCCGCCGGCCAAGGCCCGCCGATCGGTGGCCGGCAAGCCGCTGGCGCGAGACTGGCGCGTGGGCGCACTGCAACCCGACGCGCCTTCGCGGATTCGATTTCGCTTCGCACCGCCGCTGGACACCATGAGCGGCGAGGTGCGCGACGTGCGCGGGCAACTGCGATTCGCGGCCGATCTGGCGTTCACCAGCATGCGCGGTTGGTTCGACGCGGGGGCGGCGTCGTTGACCATGGGCGAGCCCGACCTGGACAAGGCCTTGCACAGCGAGACCTATCTCAACGTGAAGACCTTCCCGCGGGTCCGCTTTGACCTGACCGCAACGGCGTCCGACCGCTCGAGGCTGGCCTACGGCGAACCGGCGACGGTCACGATGAAGGGCACGTTCACGCTGAGAGGCGTCGTTGTCCCTCTGACCGTGCGGGCGATACTCGAGCCGGCGGTGAACGAGAGCGGCGAGCCGCGTGTGCTGATGCAGGCCGCGTTCCAATTGCGACTCGCGCCGTTTGAGATGGAGGGGCCGGATCCGAGCCAGATGCCGGCCAACGACATACTTCTGTTCGACGTCACGCTCGTCTTGGAGCCCGTCGCCGCGAACGCGCAGAAGGAAGACCCGCAACCCTAGACCACGTTGGCCGAGCGCGTCGGCTCCGATTCAACCGCGATTGCTTCCGAGTGATGCCGCACGGATTGGCCCGATTGGGTCAGACAAAGCAGGATTCCAATCGCCACCAGGCCGACCGCACCGCAGATCCAGAGCAGGGGCGGCTCGAGCATTCCGTCAGCGCCATCCGCGAAACCTACTTCGCGCAGCCAGCCCTGAATACCGCCGCCTTCGGAGCTGGCAGCCAGGATCGAGATGGTGTTGTGCATGCAATGGGCGATCATCGCCGGCCAGATCGAACGGAACTGGTACACCAGCAGGCCGAACAGGACGCCCAGCACGATGGTCGTCGGCAGACGGTATACGCTGCCGTGGTAGATTCCGAACGCGACAGCCGACACGCCCAGGGCGCCCATCCTGCCGAGCGCCCCGCGTAGCCCGCTCAGGACGTATCCGCGGAAGAACAGCTCCTCGCACACGGCCGGTACGAACGCCAGGAAGAAAATGAGCGTCGGCACGGACATCTTGTCCATCCAGCCGAGCTGCTGCTCCAGGGCCTGCCTGATTTCCTCGGGCAGCGCGGGTTGCCAGGCCAGCGCCAGGATCCAGGTCGCGGCGCCGAAGCAAAGCGCCGCGACGATGGCACGGCTTGGCGGCCGCGCCAGCGAAAACGTCGAGGGGATCGCGACGCGCATGTACATCGCGGCGATCATCGGCAGCAGGACGAACAGCACGATGAAGATCAGCGCGAGTGCGGCCAGAAAGCCGATGTCGCCGCTCAGGTCGGCGATCGCCTGTTGCAGGAAGAAGTTCTCGGGGTAAATGATCGCCAGCAGCAGCAACGCCTGCGCGATCGTCGGCACGAGCGCGGGTTTGAAGAACTTTCTTTGAAACACGGTCTTGAGCGAGCCGCTGTCGGCGAACAGGACGGCCTCCTGGCCGAAGAGCTTGGCGGCGACGGCGACGGCGGCAGCCGCGTAGAGGCAGGTCGAGAGCGTGACCCACGCGATGCTCTCGAAGTTGACCGTACCCATGAACAGCTCGCGCGTCAGGGCCACGATGTTCGCCACCGGCATGATCAGCAGCGGGCCTTCCAGGCGTGTGCCCGGCAACGCCCCGACCACGGCGGGAATCAACGCCATCACCATGACCGGCATGACGTAGTTCTGCGCTTCCTTGAAGCTGCGCGCGAAGCTGCACACCGCGAGCAGCGTCGCGCTGAACATGACGGCCAGTGGGACGAGCAGGACGAGAATCCAGGGCATCGCCCAGAGCGGGAATTCGATGTCGCCGCTGCCGGTCAGGATGTTGCCCAGCCCGCCGAAGTAGATGGTCCCGCCGATCGAAAGCAGGTTGAGCACGCCGCTGAGCAGTCCGATCAGCGTGACGACGATGAACTTGCCGGTGATGAGGTCGATCGTTGGAATGGGGGCCACCATCAGCGTTTCGAGCGTCCCGCGCTCGCGTTCGCCGGCGGTCAGGTCGATGGCCGGGTAGATGGCGCCGGTGATGGTCATGACGATCAGGATCAGCGGAACGATCAGCCCCAGCACCGACCCGCCTCTCTTTTCGGGCGTGGCGACGCTGAGGATATTCAGCTCGATGGGCCGGACGAATTCGAGCCCGCGTTCGATGCGCTCGAGCCGCTGCTCGAGCAGGGCGTTGTTCTTTCGCGCCAGGACCTTGCGCAGCTCCCTGGCGGCCCAGTTGCTCCAGTAGTCGGTCTCGTCCATGACCAGGGTCAGCTTGGCCGACGCGCTCCCGGCGTGCGAGGGGAGCCCGCCCTCGATCACGATGCCGACGTGCCGCTTGCCGCTCTTGACCGCCTCCGCCGGGTCCGGTTCGACGAAGATCTTGAAATCGGGCATGGGTCCGGCCGCGCCGTTGTCGTCGAAAGTCTCCTCTTCGATAGGCCCGGCGGAAGGCGGCTCGTCTTCGGGCCGGGTGGGTTCGGCTCGTTCGCGTTCGATGAGGTCCTCGGCCGGGCGCACGCGGGCGTTCGCGCCGCGGGCGGGGTGGGTGTCGATCGCGCGCCGCAGCCAGCGGTTGACTTCCTCGCTTTGGACGGCGATATCGTAGACGTCGGTCACGGCGCGGACGCTGCGCGCCTCGACGGCTTGCAGCGAGCCGAGCATCAGGACCGGATAGAGCACCATCGGCACCAGGATCATCGCGATGAGCGTGCGACGATCGCGGAGCAGGTCGAGCAGCTCCTTGCGCCAGATGGTGTTAATCCGCGAAAATCGGTTCACTTTCATGCACCAACTTGAGAAAGGCCTCGCTCAGACGCTGCGTCCCCGTTTGCCGCTTGAGGTCCTCGACCGACCCCTCCGCCACTAGCCGGCCGTTGTGGATCAGCCCGATCTTGCGGCACATCGTCTCGATCTCGTCGAGCGCGTGCGTGGACAACAGGATGGACTTGCCCGCGTCGGCTTGCTGGCGAACGAAACTCAGAATCAGACGATTGCTCAGCACGTCGAGGCCGAGCGTCGGCTCGTCCAGCACGAGGATGGGCGGGTTGGCGATCAGAGCCCGCGCGATGCTCACGCGCTGCTTTTGCCCCG
>JACZRH010000210.1 GCA_022574815.1 Planctomycetota bacterium
GTGAATCATCCGGCCACGCATCGGAATTGCAGCTTTCATGATCTCGGTCGCGACGCCGACCTCTTCGAGCGCGTGAATCCCTCGGGTCGAAAGCGCGAGGTTGATCGAGCGGCCGCCGACCGCGTTTCGGCCGCGCGGATCGGGGCGGCGCTCGTAGACCTCGACTTCGTGGCCGGCCTGACCGAGGTAGGTCGCTATCAGGGCGCCGCCGAGCCCGGCCCCGACGATCGTGAATCTTGGATGGTCGTTGGCTGCCATCTGGGTGTCCACGGCGACTTTCGCCGGCGTTCGGCGCCGACGCGAAGGTTGCGGGTTCGACGACAGGCCGAAATTACAAGACCGGCGAACATCTTACGTGAAAAATCGTGGGAAGCGGAAGCCGTCGCGGGAATCGCGAATGCTCGCGGGATTGGCGCGGTGGTGCCGTCGGGGAGCGAGGCGGGCGAGACGCCGGCGCTCCGCGTGTTGCATGATTGCGCAAGGTCACTTGGCTTGTGGCACAGGCTGATAGCTTGTACGACCGTCTGGTAGTCTGTGCCAGCGGAGCACAACCGGGCGAGAAAGGCACCGCCGCTAGGGCTCGATGATCCGCTCGCGGATCGCGTAGCGGGCCAGTTCGACGCGGCTGTGGATGCCGAGCTTCTTCAGCAGGTTGGTTCGATAGGTGTCGGCGGTCTTGTACCCGACCGCTAGCCGGTGAGCCGCCTCTCGCAAGGTCAATCCGCGGGCCAGTAGCGGCAACAATTCTGCTTCGCGACGAGAAAGGCGGGCTCTTCCGGCCGACGCGCTGCGCCCGTCCAGGATGGCGGCGCGGACCCCTTCGCTGAAATACTCGGAGCCGGACAGGACCGCGGTGATCGCGGCGCGGAGCTCTTCGGGCCCACCGTCCTTGACGACATACCCGGCAATGGGGAGCGAGCCCCACTCCTTGACCAGAGCAGGTTCGACCGCGGCCCCTACCACCAG
Source organism: Planctomycetota bacterium (assembly GCA_022574815.1). Classification (GTDB taxonomy): domain Bacteria; phylum Planctomycetota; class Phycisphaerae; order UBA1845; family Fen-1342; genus JACZRH01. The sequence goes on from JACZRH010000210.1 coordinate 967, forward strand.
CAACTTCGTCTTTGGGCAAAGTTGCGGGATGATCTGAATCGCCTCACGGGCTCCGGGGCTGGGCGTGTCGGCGTCGACCAGCGCCAAGTCGGGGCGGATGCGCATCGCCTTCCATACGCGCGTCGGCTCGAAGCTGGAGTCGACCGCGACCGGGTACTCGAGGGTTTGTTCGAGCAGCAGGCGGTACGCGAACCGGTCCAGCGCGGAGCAGCCTAGGAGATAGAGCAGCGGTCCCGAAGTCGGCGATTTTTCGCTCACGGGTGTGTCCTCATCCGCGAGGGGGCTACAAGCATTCCGGCAAAGGCACTTTGCGGCGCGAGTCCCCGGCCTGACCATTCGAGAAGAACTCTAGCCTCAAATGCCGAACCGCGGTATCAGGCAAACACCTGAGTTTTTGGGAAAAGTTCGGCATTCGTGTAGGCCGGGCCAATCCCGTCGCTAGCCCGGAATCGACAATCCCAGGAAGCGCATCACTTGCTGGAGGTCGTCCCAGCTCTTCTTTTTTTCGCCGGGGCTGCGCAGCAGGTACGCGGGGTGGTAGGTAGGCATGAGCCGGGCCGGGTGAACGCCCCAAGATTCCAGACTCGGCGGCGGGAAATCGTGGAATCGCCCGCGTAGCCGCCCGATCGGGGCCTGGGTGTCCAGCAGGCATTGCGTCGCCGGTCGCCCGAGCGTGACGATCACCTTCGGCCGCAGAATCGCGAGCTGGCGTCGCAGAAATGGCAGACAGGCGCGCATTTCTTCCTCGGTCGGCGTGCGATTGCCGGGTGGGCGGCACTTTACAATGTTGCAAATGTAGACCTGGTCGCGAGTTAGCGTCATCGCCGCGATCATGCGCGAGAGCAGTTGGCCTGCTCGCCCGACAAAGGGGATTCCTTGGGCGTCCTCGTCGGCGCCCGGGCCCTCGCCGACAAAAACAATCTCCGGGCGCGAAAGGCCGATTCCGAACACAGTCTGCTTCCGGCCGTTGCAGAGCCCGCAACGCGTGCAGTCTTTGACGAATTCCGCATCGAGTGCCGCCAATCGCTGCTGGGCCTGGTCAACCGGTAATTCGTGATCGCACAGAGCGGGCAATTCCGGATGAACTTGCTGCGGTCCTTGCTCGGGCAGCGCGGGTGCTTGCGGGGCGCGCTCGTCGGGCGGGTCCGGATCGGGTCGGGCTTCTGCCGATGAAAAGGGCTGTGTCTCGGCCTCCGCAGCCGCACTGGCGATGTGGGTGTTTCCGAGCAGGCGCTCGGTCCCGAGCCATTCTCGCAGGGTTCGATTCGCCTTTTCATCGTTGCGCATGATTGATGGACTAGGATAGGTTCGTCCGGCTGACGGAGCAAGCAGCGTGACGCGTTCGACGTGGACAAGCGTGGATGTCACGAAAGTGCCCGGCTGGGGAGCATCGCCGTCCGGGGCGTTTGTTCTCGCCACGGTGATTGCGGCCGTGACCACCGCGCTGGCTTCCAGCGCGAGCTCGGCATTTGCCGGAGACGGCGCGACAGAAGCGCCCGCGTCTCAAGGGGCAAACGTCGTCGTCGCAACCCTGCTTTCACCGACCCAGGGCCGCCCCGCGTTCGTCAAACCCGGCGGGACGCTGCGGGTCGTCGCGCAAGTTTCCAGCGACGTCGAGGAAGTTTCTTTTTCGCTGGTGGCGACGCGGTTTCCGGCCCACCGTCACGAGTTGATCAGCCCGCCGGGCGCGGTCGAACGACTCGTGGGCGGCCGGCCGGTCGAACTGACGATTCCCGCGGACACGCTCGAGCGCACCTACGACCTCGAGATTCGGGCGGGGCGGGCGCGGCTTCTGGGCCGACATAGCGTTTCCGTCGGTGAGATCGGACGCCGCATCCGCATCGTTCACTTGTCAAACATGAACATCGGCGACGCCGGCGCGCCGGACTTCGACGAGCGACTTGTCGAGGAAGTCAATCTCTGGGCGCCGACGCTCATCGTCGCGACCGGCGACTATCTCGACCGGACCCACGCCCGGCCCAGCCAAGGCTGGAAAGACCTGAGCGAGTTCTTCGCGCGGTTCGACGCGCCGGCGGTGATGGCGTGCGGCGACCACGACGACCTGGGACAATACAGCCGGTTCATCGGGCCGAGCCCGCTCGGCGTCGTGGAGATCGGCCGGTTTCGCGCAATCGTGCTGTACGACGTTCCGCTGCGTTCGCTGGATCAAGACGCGGAGCAGATTCGCTGGGCCGAGAGTGTGCTGCCGGTTGCGAATCGGGACGTGGTGACCTTCGCCGTTTCTCACGCGGAGTGCCCGAACCTGTTGCGCTATTGGCAGCGAAAGGGGACGCTGGCCGACATGGTGAGCGCGGGGCGCTTGGGGCTTTGGTTTGCCGGCGGGCATCAAGATTGGGACGGGCTGGAATACCGCCAACTGATCGACGAAGCGGCGCCGGTCTTGTATGTCCGCACCCATCAAGCGAGTGGCGCGACGCGTGAAGGCGCGAACGGCGTGAGCCACTACCGCGTCGTCGATCTGGAGGAGGACCAGGCCTTCATCCCGCACGAAGCGGGACTGTCGCTCGCGGCGGCGCCGTCCATCGGCGTCGGCCGGCTGACGGCGCGGTTCGACGGACCGAACGACGGGTCGCGAAAACGCCTGGCGTTTTCCGTGGTGAACAATCACCCGTATCGGGTCGCCGCCTTGCGCCTGCGCGTGTTGCTGAAGCGCGAAGGCAGTCAGAAACCCTGGTGCCGCGGTGCTCGGCTGGAAGGTCTGGTAAACTTCGGCTCGCTCTGGGAGTGTTTCGTCCGTTTCGACCTGCCCGACAAGGGCACGCTGCGGGGGCTGATCGGGACCGGGCCCGAGCCGCCCGAGTTGAACATCGACATCAGCTTGAGCGGATCGTCGCGAATACGGCTGGCGGAACGCCGCACGGAAGACGGCGTGGCGTACCTGTCGCACACCGGTGAACCGATCGTGCTGCGCGTGAAAAACCGCGGGACCGAAGCCGTCGAACTGGAACCACTGCTGCGGCTGGACGGCAGCGCGATTTCGTATCGCATTGCCGGTGCGGCGGGCCCATTCGCCAGCGCCTATGTGCTGCCGCTCGCGCCCGGGGAGGAGACGGTATTGCAACTCGACTTCTCCGCCCTTAGAGTCCGCCCCGGCCGGCGGGCGCTGCAAGTTTATTCGCGCGGCGCGGTTGCGTGGGCGCCCTTGTGGGTTCCGGTCGAAATCGTGGTGGACCCCCGCGCCGCCCCGGCAACGGCGGGAACATGAGGCGCGCTGCGATCGAAGACGGTGCGAGCCGCCGCCAACGCCAGTGTGAGAGCGGCCGGATGTCCATCCGATGGTGAGCGTCGAACAAGCCGCGGAGCGAAAGGTCGCGCATCCGCGTCCGCCGCTCAAGCCCTTCTCGCTGACGATCTTCTTCCCGTGCTACAACGAAGAGGCGAACGTCGAACGCATGACGCGCAAGGCGGTCGAGGTGGGCCGCATGGTCGCCGACGAGCTTGAGGTCATTATCGTCAACGACGGCAGCAAGGACGGAACGAAGGAGATCGCCGATCGTCTGGCCGCGGAGATCGCCGAGGTCCGCGCGGTTCACAACGACCCGAACCTCGGTTACGGCGGGGCGCTGCAACGCGGTTTTCGCGAAGCGACCAAGGACTGGGTGTTCTACACCGATGGTGACGGTCAATTCGACTTGGGTGAGATTCCGAAGCTGCTGCCGCTCCTGGAGACGCACGACATGGTGTCGTGCTACCGGATCAACCGGCAGGATTCGTTCGTGCGCAAGCTGAACGCGTGGGCCTGGACGCGGCTGGTGCGTTTTGTGTTCAAGCTGAAGCTGCGGGACATCGACTGCGCGTTCAAGATCTACCCGCGCTCGTTCTTCGATCGCATCACCATGAAGAGTAGGGGGGCGCTGATCGACACGGAGATCCTCGCCAAAGCGATCCAACTGAACTACTCGATCGCACAGCTCGGCGTACGCCACTATCCGCGCATCGCCGGGGAACAGACGGGAGCGAACCTCGGCGTGATCCTGCGCGCCTTCAAGGAGCTGTTCAGGCTTCGTAAGCAGATCCACCAAGAGGGGCGGGAGTAGCCGTGCTCCCCGATGGGTGGCGCCGTTGTCATCCGGAGCGCACCGCCCCGTCATCCCGAGCGCAGCGCCCCGTCATCCCGAGCGCAGCGAGGGATCTGGCTCAATACGCGCGAAAACGCCCGCCTACCAGCCGACGCTCAAGTCTTCCCAATGCGGATTCAAGCTCTCGATCAGCGCGATCTTCTTTTCGCGGCGCCAGCCCTTGATCTCTTTTTCGCGCGCGATCGCGTCGATGGCCTGCCGATGCTCCTCGTGGTAAACAAGCTGATTGATTTTGTAGCGTGCTGTGAACGCACCGCCGACACCTTGGCGGTGTTCTTCGACACGCCGGGGCAGATCGTTGGTTATGCCTGTGTACAGCGTGCGCGAGTTGTTTGTCATGATGTAGACGTAGTAGATCTTCATGCCGCGCGCAGTATAGGGCGGGCTGTTCGTGCTATCGACGCTTCATTGTAGTCGGGGCCGGATCCCTCGCTGCGCTCGGGATGACAAGACGCTGGGCTCGCGATGACGGGCGCCGCCTACGTCGGTGCCGGCTCCCCGAGTCGGCCGCGCTCCAGGCGGTTGACCACGATGGCCCCGACCGAATCGCCCAACACGTTGGTCGAGGTTCGGAACATGTCGAGGAATGCGTCGACCGCAAAGATAAGCGGGATGTAGTAGATGGGCAGATTCACCGCGGTCGCGACAATTACCATCGTGACCAGCCCGGCGTTGGGCACGGCCGCCGCGCCGACCGACGCGAGCACGGCCGTGATGAAGATCAACACCGTCGTCATCGCCCCGAGCGGGATCGGGACGTCGACCAGGCCGCCGTAGATTTGCAGCAGGAAAATGATCGCGACGCCTTCGTAGAGCGCCGTGCCGTCCATGTTCATCGTCGCGCCGAGCGGGAGCGAGAAATTGGCGACCTTGGGAGAGACGTTCAGGTTCTTCGTCACGTTCGTGATCGTGATCGGCAGCGTCGCCGCGCTCGAGCGCGTGCTGAATGCGATCATGAGGGCTTCGCGCAACCCGCGCCACAATCGCATCGGCCCTACGCCCCCGATCGTCGCAGCGATGGCGAAGAGCAGGATCACGTGAATCAGAATCCCGCCGATGACCGTCCCGCAATACCACGCCAAGGACTCGAACACTTTGGGGCCGGTCTTGGCGACCAGTTCGGCGACGATGCAGCCGATCGCGACGGGCGAGATCAGCATGAGCCAGAGCGTGATTTTCATCATCACGGCGTTGAGCGCTTGAAAGAAGCCCACGATGTGGCCGGCCAGTTCGCCGCCGACGACCGTACACGCGATTCCCAGCAGGAGCGCGAAGCAGATGATTCCGAGCGCGTTGGGCGGGTTGGCCGCCAGAGACGCGAAGGGGTTCATCAGAATCGGCTGGAGAATGTCTTCCTTAAAGATGGCGCCCGCGCCGCGGCCCTCGGCCCCGACCATACGGCTGTACTTGTCCGCGGCCGCGCCGGCGGACTGCTTCTCGCCTTCCTGCGCCGCCAGCCAAGCCAGGTAATCGGCGGTCGCGGCACCCTCGGTGGTCAGGGCCTGTTCCTTGCGTTCGGACTCGTACTTGATGCGGCGCTGCTCGAGTTCCACGACGCGACTCTCACGCTGCTCGACCGACGCGCCCTTCTTTCCGGGTTGAATGATCAGCACCGCGATCAGGCCGATCGTGACGGCGATCGTGGTCGTCACGGCGTAGTACGCCAGGGTCTTCCAGCCGATCGCCCCGAGTTCCTTCATGTCGGGCAGGCTGGTGACGCCGGCGACGATGCTGGCGAAGATCAGCGGGGCGATGATCATTTTCAGCGCGCCCATGAAGAGCGTCGTGCCGAACAGGTTCAGCCACCAGAGCGATATTTGGAAATAGGCGGGCTTGGGATCTTGGGGCGCCGCGTCGCGCAGCGGCCACCAGAGGGCCAGGCCGACGGCCAAACCCAGGGCCATGCCCAGAAAGATGAGATTGTGTAATTTCATGGATTGGCGGGCCTCGTCGTTTTGTCTGAATTCGCCGCGCGGGTGCGAGGAGTCTATCGGGCAGCGATTGGAATGTCACCTGAGATTCGGGACACGTCGGGGTGGCGCGCCAGGACATGGCGTGGTCTATTGTGGGTCGGCCGGCAGCTCGATCAGGTCGAACGTGTTTCCATCGGGGTCGGCCACGGTGACCATGCGAAGTTCGCTGTAAGTTTCGATCTCGCCCGCCTGTTGCCCCCCGTGCTCGAGTAGACGAATCAGCGTTTCATCGAACGCATCGGTCGTGATGTCGAAACAGATGGTGGGCCGGGAACCGTGCGGCGGCCGCGTGCCGGGCTCCCAGGCGGCGTCGGCGCTGATCAAACGGACGGAAGGCTCGTCCTCGCCCAGCTCGAGCCGGGCGAACGCGGCGTGCTCCCCGACATCGCGTTCGGTGATGCGCAGTCGCAGGCCGTCGGCCCAGAAGCGCAGCGCTTTTGGAAAGTCGCTTACGTAGACTTGAACGTCACCGATCGACAGCATTTCTCGCATCCCTGCTCGAGCTTCGCGATCATTGCCCGAGATCACGCCGGTAGCAGGCACCTTCGAATCCGATTCTCTCGACGGCATCGTAAGCGCGGCGACGCGCGTCGGCGAGCGTGTCCCCCAGCGCGGTGACGCCCAGGACCCGCCCGCCCGCGGTGACGAGTTGACCGTCCCGCCTCGCGGTACCGGCGTGAAACACGGTCAGGTCATCCCGGCCGGCGTCGTCGGGCAGGCCGGTGATCGGCAGGCCGCTCTTGTACGAACCCGGGTAACCGCCCGACGCCATCACGACGCAAAGCGCGGGCCGCGGATCCCATCGCACATCGGCTTGTTCCAGCCGCCCATCGACCGCGGCCTCGAGCAGATCGAGCAGGTCCGACTGCAACCGCATGAGCAGCACCTGCGCCTCGGGGTCGCCGAAACGGCAGTTGAATTCGAGCACCTTCGGCCCGGCGGCGGTGAGCATCAAGCCGGCGTAGAGGACGCCGCGATAGTGGATGCCGTCGCGAACCAGCGCGTCGAGAACCGGTATGAGAATCTGAGTCTCAATGATGCCCATGGTTTCGGCATCGATCGTGGGGGTCGGGGAGAAGGCGCCCATACCGCCGGTGTTGGGTCCGCGGTCGCCATCCTCGAGCCGCTTGTGGTCCTGGGCCGTCTCGAGCACGAAGAGCGTTCGTCCGTTGACGATGGCGAGCACGGATGCTTCCGGGCCGGCGAGACGCTCCTCGACCAGGATTTTTGCACCGGCGTCGCCGAAGGCACGTTCGATCATCAGGCGTTCCGCGGCGAGGATGGCGGCGGCGGGGTCGTCGCACACGAAGACGCCCTTGCCCTTGGCCAGACCGGCCGCCTTGACCACAAGCGCCTGATCGCGCGACGCAATGTATGCGCGGGCCGCGTCGAATTCCTCGAAGAACCGCGCCTCGGCGGTCGGCACCGCGTGCTGCCGCATGACCTGCTTGGCGTACGCCTTGTCGGTTTCGAGTCGGGCGGCGGCGGCGTTGGGGCCGAAGACCCGCAAGCCGTTTTGCTCGAATGCGTCGACGAGACCCGCGGCGAGCGGATCCTCCGGCCCGACGATCGTCAGGTCGATCGACTCGCGCCGCGCGATCGCCAGGACGTGGTCGATGTCGC
>JACZRH010000211.1 GCA_022574815.1 Planctomycetota bacterium
GAGGGATCGAGGGAACAAGGGATCAAGGGAACAAGGGATCGAGGGATCGGGGGAGGGTTTTCGCAAGTTGTCGCTGAGGTTGGGTTCTTCTCTTGATCCCTGGATCCCTCGATCCCTCGATCCCTTCTCGGCCTACCGCTCCATCTTCGGCTCACGACTCTATCTGGCGGCCGAGCTGCGCTACGACGTGCCCGACGCGGCGCGGCTGGCTTGGCTGGCCGAGTTGTCCGAGCAATCCGGCATCCCGCTGGTGGCGTGCAACGACGTACACTGCCACGTGCGCGAGCGGCGGTACTTGCAGGACGTTCTGACGTGCATCCGCGAGAAGTGTACGCTCGCCGAGGCGGGCCGCCGGCTGTTTACCAACGCCGAGCGGCACTTGCGCGGCTTGGAAGAGATCGCGCGGCGTTACACCAGCCAGCCCGACGCTGCGTTGGCGCGCCTCGGCCGCGCGGCCGTCGCGCGCACGGTCGAGATCGCCGAGCGCTGCCGTTTCACTCTCGACGAGCTGCGTTACGAATATCCGCACGAGCTGGTGCCGGCGGGGATGCCGGCGATGGAGCATCTGGAGCGGCTGACGTGGGAAGGGGCGGCGCAAAGGTACAGGGATCGAGGGATCGAGGGATCAAGGGATCGAGAGAAGAAGCCAACCTCAGTGACAACCTGCGAAAGCCCCCCCTCGATCTCTCGATCCCTCGATCCCTCGATCCCTCTTTCAACCCGCCAGCTCATCGAAGCCGAGCTCCAACTCATCGCCGAGCTCCACTACGAACACTACTTCCTCACCGTTCACGACCTGGTCCGTTTCGCCCGCAGCCGCGGCATCCTGTGCCAGGGGCGCGGGTCGGCGGCGAACTCGGCCGTGTGCTATTGCCTGGGCATCACCGCGGTCGATCCGGCCCGCGTCGATCTGCTGTTCGAGCGTTTCATCAGCCGCGAGCGCAACGAGCCGCCCGACATCGACGTCGACTTCGAGCACGAGCGCCGCGAAGAGGTCTTCCAATACATCTACAAAAAGTATGGCCGCGAGCGGGCCGCCATCGCCGCCGAGGTGATCACCTACCGCCCGCGCTCGGCGGTGCGCGACGTGGGCAAGGCCCTGGGTCTGAGTCTGGACCGCATCGACGTTCTGGCCAAGTCGCTCGACTGGTGGGACGACCAGCCGCTGCCGGAGGACGCGCTGCGCAACGCGGGCGTCGACCCGCGCGACCGCACGATTCAGATGCTGCTGCGGCTGGTCAAGCAGATCCTCGGCTTCCCGCGGCACCTGTCGCAGCACGTGGGCGGCTTCGTGATCACGGAGACGCCGTTGTGCGAGATCGTCCCGCTGGAAAACGGCGCGATGCCGGACCGCACGTTCATCGAGTGGGACAAGAACGACATCGATGCGTTGGGGATCTTGAAGGTGGATTGTCTGGCATTGGGGATGCTGACGGCGATTCGGAGGTGTTTTGAGTTGCTGCGAGAATGTTACGGGAAGGGATTGAGGGATTTAGGGATTGAGGGATTAAGGGAAGGAGAAACACATGCCGGTAAAGCAGACGTTTCGGGATCTGAAGGTTTGGCGGAAGTCGATCGGGTTGGCCAAGCTTGTTTACGAGACGACAAAACGGATGCCGGAATCGGAACGGTTCGGTCTGACAAATCAGATGCGCCGCGCCGCAGTATCGATCCCCAGCAACATCGCGGAGGGCAACGCTCGTCAAACCCGCAAGAACTACATTCACTTTCTGATCATGGCTCGAGGCTCGCTGGCGGAACTCGAGACACAGTTGATCATCGCCCAAGAACTGAAGTTTCTTCCTCCAACATCGGAACTAATGGAATCCATCAAAGAGGTCTCGCGCATGTTGCAGGGACTGATTACGAGCTTGCGACAATCGGAAAAGGATTGAGAGAAGCAGGGATTGAGGGATTGAGGGATTCAGGGATTCAGGGATTAAGGGGGGCGGCGCAAACTGTTCCTCAATCCCTTAATCCCTTAATCCCTCAATCCCTTCTCGAAATCCCCCCCGAAGACCCCGCCGTCTACGACATGATCTGCCGCGCCGACACCGTCGGCGTCTTTCAGATCGAGAGCCGGGCGCAGATGTCCATGCTGCCGCGGCTCAAGCCGCGAAACTACTACGACCTGGTGGTCGAGGTCGCGATTGTGCGGCCCGGTCCGATCCAGGGCGGCATGGTACACCCCTACCTGCGCCGCCGGCACGGGCTCGAACCGGTCGAGTACCCGAGCGAGGCGGTTCGCAAGGTGCTTGCCAAGACGCTGGGGGTGCCGATCTTTCAGGAGCAGGTCATGCGGCTGGCGGTGGTGGCGGCGGGCTTCACGCCGGGCGAGGCCGATCAGCTTCGCCGGGCGATGGGCGCGTGGCGGCGGAGCGGCAGCCTCGAGAAATTCCAGATCAAGCTCATGAAAGGCATGCTCGAGCGCGGCTACGCGCGCCCGTTCGCCGAGCGAATTTTCAAGCAGATCCGCGGCTTCGGCGAGTACGGCTTTCCCGAGAGCCACGCCGCCTCGTTCGCGCTTTTGGTCTATGCGTCGGCGTGGCTGAAGCGCTACCACCCGGCCGCGTTCACCGCCGCGTTGCTCAACGCCCAGCCGATGGGTTTTTACGCGCCGGCCCAGCTCGTGCGGGACGCGCTCGAGCACGGCGTGCCGGTCTTTCCGGTGGATGTGAATTTCAGTGGGTGGGATTGTGCGTTGGAAACGAAGGGAACGAGGGAACGAGGGATCAAGGGATCAAGAGAAGAACCCAACCTCAGCGATAACCAGCGAAAGCCCTCCCTCGATCCCTCGATCCCTCGATCCCTCGATCCCTGCGCATGGGGCCGAAGCGGACTCGCACTGCGGCTCGGTATGCGCCTGGTCCGCGGTCTGAGCGAGGCAAAGGTCCGCGGCGTAGTCGCCGCCCGGAACAACGGGCCGATCCGCTCGATCAGCGAGTTGGCGCGGCGGCCGGATGTTTCGCGGCAGACACTTCTGCGTCTGGCGGCGGCCGATGCGTTCCGTTCGCTGGGGCTGAACCGCCGCGCGGCGCTGTGGCACATCTTCGCGTTGGATGACGATGAGGCGCCGTTGTTTCATGGATGGAAGGGCGGGGAAAGGGAATGGGAGGGCGAGGCTCCTGCCGAGCCGTTTGGACACAGAGAGACGGGATCGGGGGATCGAGGGATCGAGGGATCGAGAAGCGGCACGCGCGAGAAAATCAAGAATCAAAAACCGCAGAGCAAGAACCTCGCACGGGTTCGCCTTTCCGATCCCGCCGTCGACGGGCGGGAAAGCACGCAATTGCCGCCGATGACGCTCGATGAAATCGTCGTACAGGATTACGACGCACTCGGGCTGTCGCTCAATGCGCACCCGATCGGGCTGGTGCGTAAGGAACTCGATGCGTTGGGAAGCAGTCAGGGAGGCACGGAGGCAGGAAGGCACGGAGGGGAGCGTCGGCGTCTCGCCGGTGCGAAGGGAGTGACCGATATACGCGAAGGAGAGGGATCGAGGGATCAAGGGGTCAAGGGATCAAGGAGAATCTCAGATCTCAAATCTCGGATCTCAAATCTCGGATCTCAAATCTCAAATCCAATACCCGAGATCCCCCGTCTGAAGGTCAGCCCGAACGAAACCTTGAAAACCGCCCGCCACGGGCGGCGCCTGGCCGTCGCCGGGCTCGTGCTCGTCCGCCAGCGGCCCGGCACCGCCTCCGGCGTCGTGTTCATCACGCTGGAGGACGAGACCGGCATCGCCAACCTCATCATCCGCCCGCGCGTCTGGGAGCGCAACGCGGCCATCGCTCGCGGCAAGCCGGCCCTGATCGCCGCCGGGGTCGTCGAACGGCAGGGCGAGGTCGTACACCTGATGGTCAATCGGCTGTACGACCTCTCCGCAGTCATCGCCGACATCAAGCCCCAATCGCGCGATTTCAAGATCAACCCGGTATTCATCAAGGACCAGCGTTTCGCGGGTCCGGTCTTCGGCGGCTGCGGGCACGAGACCCAACCCACGGGCGCATCGTCCAACGAGCCCGCTGAATCACCCGCCGTCGCGGAGATCGTGGCGAAAGTCAAGCAGAAGTCGCGCAACTTTCACTGAGCGATTCAGGGCGAACAGCCACCGCGAGCCAGCGCCACGAAAAACGGATCGATGTCACCGCCGTTGACGGCGCCGTCGCCGTTGATGTCGGCTGCACAGAGCAGCTCACAAAGCGGGAAGCGGGTTTGCCACACGACCGGATCGACCAGCGCGAGAAAGAACGGGTCGATGTCGCCGCCGTCGAATCGCCCGTCGCAATTGGTGTCGCCGCAGATCAGGCCGGCGCACGCGCGGTTGCTGCTTAGGTACATATTGAACATATAACCCATGTTACCCATCGGGCAGGGGATAAATCCGGGGCCGAAGAGGTTGCACTCGAGCACCGGGTCGATCTCGAGGAAGGGCGGGTCGGTGTCGACATACACGACTTCCGAAGGATGTTCACCGGGGCTGTCGGGCTTCATTCCCCAAAACATGAACTGGGCGAGCGTGGGGGGCGTGAAGGTGCCGCCGACCGGGTCGAAGTCACTGGCGGCCATCAGCGTGTAAGCACCGGCGCCATCGACCGGATGTTCGAGGAACAAGCCAGAGAGGCACAGCTCGATATCGGTCCAGTAGTAGCTGGTGCCGGCGCCCAGGACGCCGAAGTCGAGCACGACGCCGTCAAAGCCGTTCGACGCCGCGGGATCGAAGCAGTTGTCGCTGAAGTCCTCGGCGGTGAAGACGGCGATGAAGCATTGCTCGGACGTGCCGGGCCCGCCAACACCCCAGAACCAGGCGAACTGAATGCGGTCGGATGTGAGGCCCTCCATGCCGGGCTCGACGACGAAATCGTTGATGATCATGGGGGCGTGGAAGGCGGTACCGAAGAACCAGCGATATGCGCCGCTGGAGCACTCACCGGGAGATCCGCAGCGCGGGTCGTAGCCGCCGCAAGCCTCGCCGTCGGTCGGCGGGGAAGGTTGCACGCGGCGATCGCCCTCGAAAATGTCGAAGGCCAGCACCTGTCCGCACACGCCCGCGACGCCGCCGCTCGAGTACTCATACCACGGGCTGGTGAGCTTGAAATCGGGGCCGATGCCCGCGATGCGCAGCGGCAGGATCAGCTCACCAGCGGATTGGGCCGCTTGCAGTCGTGGCCGCTCATCCGGCGGGTCCGCCAACGCGAGTCCGGCTGCCAGAGTCGCCACTGCCGTGATTGAAATGATCGTTTTCATGTTCGCATCCTCCGAAGATTGAAAGGACTCTCGGGTTCGCCGTGCGATCAGCCGCCGCCGGAGTTGCACGGACCGTTGCCGCCGAGCGCCCGGAAGAACGGATCAATGTCTCCGCCGTTGACGCGGGCGTCGCCGTTGATGTCCGCGGCGCATAGCAGGTCACAGAGCGGGAAGCGCGTTTCCCACTGGGCCGGATCCGCCAAAGCGAAAAAGAACGCGTCGATGTCGCCGCCGTTGAATAGCCCGTCGCAGTTGGTGTCGCCGCACAGTAGACCGAAGCAGAAGTCGATATGGCCCCCATACAGGTTGAACATCGGACCGATATTGTCCGACGGGCAAAAGACGGTTCCAGGCCCCCAAGCGTCACATTCCGTCGCCGGCTCGATCCTGAAATTCGCCGGATCGTAGTCAACATAGACGACCGGATCGGGGTGTTCACCGATGGCAATCGGCTTTTGGCCCCAGAGCATCATTTGCGCGCTCGTGGACGGCGTCAACACACCGGTCGCCGGATCGTAATCGCGTGCCAGAAAGATCGTGTAGGCGCCGGCGCCGTCGAGTGGGAGTTGGAGAAACAGACCGGCCAGACAGAGTTCGGTATCCGTCCAGCGGTACTCCTCGATGTTCTCGAGCACGCCAAAATCGAGGATCACGCCGTCGAACTCGCCGCTCGTGGGCGTCTTCGAGCAACTGTTGTCAAACTCCTCGGCGATGAAGATCGCGACAAAGCACTGCTCGGACGTGCCCGGTCCGCCGACGAACCAATGCCAGGCAAATTGAACGCGGTCGGACGTTGCACCTATGGAAATCGGCTCGACGACGAAATCATTGACGGTCATCGGAGCGTGAAACCCACTGCCGAAAAACCAGCGCGCTTGCGAGCCGGGGCCGAAGCAGATCGGGTCATATCCGCCGAAGGCAGCACCCTCGGTTGGCGTGGCGGGATCCATCGGGCCTCCGGTGGCGTTCCGCCGGCCTTCAAACAGGTCAAAAACCAGTTCCTGTGAGCAGAGCTGCGCGACGCCCCCGCCTCCAATATCGTACCAGGGGCTTTTCAGCCTGAAGTCGGGTCCGATGCGCGCCATGCTCCGGACCGGCGTGAAGCGTCCGGCCTGAAGTGTTTGCAGTTGCGGCGTGGCGCTGCGGCCGGTGCTGCCCGGCCCCGGAAAATCGCCCATCGTCGCCGTGACCGTGAGCCCAATGACCACCGTGCCCGTGATGAGCTTGCTCATTGTGCCGCTCCTCATAGCCAGTGATGGTTTCGCATGCTGAATGCCAGGCAGCGCGCCGGCACGATCCCGCCGCGGTCTTCGGAACTCCGACACGGCGCGGTCAGCCGCCGCCGGAGTCGCAGGGACCGTTCCCGCCGAGCGCCCGGAAGAACGGATCAATGTCCCCGCCGTTGACGCGGGCGTCGCCGTTGATGTCCGCCGCGCAGAGCAGATCACAAAGCGGATAGCGCCTCACCCACGTGCCGGGATCGCCTAGCGCGAAAAAGAACGCGTCGATGTCGGCGCCGTCGAATCGCCCGTCGCAGTTGGTATCGCCGCACAGTAGACCGCCACAAGGTGGGGGGCCACCGGTGGCGGTATACATCGCGAACATCGCGCCGAGCGGGTCCGGACAGCGGTTGGGGTTCGAATAGTCGTGGCACTCGTCGGGGGCCGTGTAGCGGTGGTCGGGCGGGTCGGTGTCGTCCCATTGGATGGGCCCCTGGCTGCCGGGGGCCTCGGGCTTGACGCCCCAGAGCATGGGCTGGGCGCTGGTCGCGAGCGTCAGTTGCCCGTTGGCCGGATCGTAATCCTTGGCGAACGTGATTTCGTAAGCGCCCGAGCCGTCGAGCGGGTTTTGCAGGAGGAGGCCGACGTTGCAGAGCTCGGCGTCCACCCAATAAGAACCGTTGCCGCTGGGCAGAATGCCGAAGTCCATGATCACGCCGTCGTAGAAGTTGGCCGCCGCCGGGCCCGCGCAGGTGTCGTCAAAGTCCTCGGCGGTAAAGACGGCGATAAAACACTGCTCGGACGTGCCGCTCCCGTTCACGAACCAATGCCAGGCGACCAGGATGCGATCGGAAGTCAGGCCCTCGGTGCCGCGCTCGACGGTCATGTCGTTGGTGACGAACATGTTCTGAAAACCTAAACCGAAAAACCATGGATTCTGCCCGCTCTTGCAGGGCGTATAGTTCGTTCCCGGCGGCTCGAAGCAATCGAAATTCAGCTCCTGGCCGCACGCTTGCGCGAGGCCGCCTGGATAGTCGAGCCACGGTCCCTTGAGTTTGAGGTCGCGACCGATTGCGGCAATCCGCAAGGGCGCGATCTTCGCACCGGGGGCCGCCGGTTGCAGGGACCGTTGAGTCGCCGAACCCGGTGGCGCAATCTGTCCGAATGCCGAGGTGCTGCAAACAACGAACGCGCTCGCAAGGGCGAGTAAGGAATTGGGCATGGTTCTGATCCTATGCGGCTGCATCCCGATTCGAATCTGACCGGCGGCGCGCCCGCAGGGCTTGAACGGCATTAGGCGCAATGCCTCGACCGCACAGGCCGTGGGCGTCAGGGCAGGCATCGTGGACGGGTGGGAGAGCGGCCCCTGACGGCCGGCGACGTGAGTACCACAAGATCCAGGGTGTGCGCCATCGACTCCTTTCAGCCGGCCCATTACGGCCGGTCAGAAGCACACGGCGAGTCCGCCAACCGGTATTGGAAGGGAAATGATCGAGCGATGCAAAGAAAATCTCGATTTTTTTAGAGGTGTCCGGCCGGAAAGGATGCGGCCGGCGGCCGGCCGAGGCTCGGGGCCAGGGCGTGGACCGAACCTGCGGGCAGAATTCCGGAAAAAAGGCTCGACAACGGCGGGCCGGGGCATTAAGATCACATTCGTGTGTCGGCGCGCGTGAAACGAGCGCAAGTGTTTGTTGCGACTGTAAGCTGCGCTATTGTTCAATCGGAGTAGGGCAAACGAAGCTGCGCTGGGCCGGGGCGTGGGACGCATTCAGTGCAACGCGCATAGCAGGTCGGTTATGCGCGCGCGAGGATCTCTACTTGTTTACTGCCAAAGGAGGCGAACTGTGAAACACATTATTGGTCTAATGGTTGTCGCGGCAATCGCGACGCAGGCGTTCGCCCAGCCAACGGTTTGGGTGTCCACCCGCGGGGTCGGCCCGCACATTATCACTGAATTCGACATGACCGGTGCCGGGACCGGCAGAATAATCGATCAGGTCGCCGGTGCTCAGCCCAGCGCTTGGGGCTATCGCGACGGGGCGGCCGACCGAAACGGGCACCTCTACTGGGGCTGGGATAACGTGGGCATTGTTGCCGGCGTGGCCCAGCACAACATGGACGGTTCGGGCGGCACGCAGATCA
>JACZRH010000008.1 GCA_022574815.1 Planctomycetota bacterium
GATGGTATAATAACCTCCGATTGAGGGTGCCTCGGTGTCCCGTGATTCAGAGCCTGCGGCACTCTCAGGTCCGGCTGTCGCGGTCCCCGCTCTACGAGCTAGCATCTCCGAGGTCAACTGGCAGACGAGCAAATCTCTCAGAAGGAGTTCATTCTCATGAAGCTCACACTATCGCTCATCAAGGCAGACGTAGGTTCCATCGGTGGCCACACCAAACCCTCCGATCGGATGATGGACGTGGTCCGGGACGAGGTGCGGGCAGCCATTAGCAGAGGCCTGCTCATAGATGGCACTCGGCGGCGTTTTGCCGAATCAGATCACGGCCTTAATCAAACGAGGAGTTTAACCGTTTCACCACCATCGCCACCACGGCCGTTTGGGTGCAATCCGCGCCATCAACTGTGCTGACCGCAAGAGGCCCTCGTCGTGGACGGCAAAGTAGCCGCGGAGTCCGTTTACTCGCACGTTACCGCAACGACACGACAGGTCGTGTGTCGTTGCCTTGGGCAGGAATTCACCGCATGATCGGCACTCCCACAACCGGTCACTGCGGGGCCAGTCAATCGTGCGGCAAAAGACGCAGTGAACACTGGGCGGTCTTATCTCTCTCTCGAAAAGACCGCCATTACGAAACTCAAAGCCCGTGCCGCAGCGACATTTCGGCTTCTCTTGGCATATATCAAGCAATTCCCCGCACTGTGAACAAAGGTGTGGCAACGGGTCCTGTCGCGCACAGCTCGGCAAGCGCGCGGATGGATAGAAATCTGAGTAATCGAAATCCCTCGCACGCACGAGGAATTGCTTTCGAACGTACCTCGCATCCAACACTTGGTCAGATTCCCGAAGCGCAGCGCCGCGTTTCCTTAACTCAATCTCATTACGGACGTACTCATCGCTTTCGAACTTGGCAGGGTTCAGTCGGGCCAAGTCCGCTTCAAGTTCAGCGGACTGTTTTTCCACGAACTCACGTCCGAGCTTTCGGAGACGCCTTCGTTCACCGTCTTGCATCTGAATCCCACGCTTGCGTCCGGAGAGAACTTTGGACGGCCAAACGGAACCGCTCGACCCTGGAACCCGCGCCTTGACCCGCGCCATCCCGTGAACTAGAATACCTAGGACTCCCGGAGCACCGTCATGACCCGACCGCCGATCCCCCGGCCCCCGCACACCACGCTGCATAAACTCAGCCCCCCCTCCGACTCCCGCTCCTCACCCGGTCCCCGCAATCAACGTGCGCAAATAGAGTTCGCAAAATTTGAGCGCCTTGATCACCTTCAGCCCACGGCCCGCCAGCGCGGGTTTTCTAGGACCTTCCGCCTCCCAGAGGGCCAAGGTGATCAATCACCAGCTCATACACACCGGCTGCCGCGTGCCATGCCGACGGCCATTGCGTCGGCAAGCGACCACCGACTCACGACCGCTCGGAAACCCCTCCCACACTCACTTGCACCAAGCGCTGCTGCACTTTGCGGGCTTCATCGTCATCCACAGCAATCTCGCTATGGCACGCGAGCTTCTCCTTGCTCGCCCGAGCCGCCAAGAGCTCCTGCTGCTCCTCGCTCAACCCCGGCGACTGCACCGCAACTTTCTCCGGCTGGAAGCCCTCGTGTTTGCCGCTGGCCCACTCCGGAATGTCCTTGCTGATCCGCACGCTGCACCAGTCGTGCCCGCACATCGCGCAGAAGTCGGTGTCGACCTCCAGGTCCTCGTCGTGCAACGCCCGAGCCGTCTCGCCGTCGAAGGCCAGCTCGAAGTGCAGCGGCCAGTTCAACGCCGCCCGCGCCTTGCTCAAATCGTCGTCCCACTGCCGCGCGCCCGGCACGCCGCGGGCGATATCGCCGGCATGGGCCGCGATCTTGTACGCAATGCAGCCGGCCTTGACGTCCTCGGCCTTCGGCAAACCCACATGCTCCTTCGGCGTGACATAGCACAGCATCGCCGCCCCGGCCCGCGCCGCTTCGGTCGCGCCGATCGCCGACGTGATATGGTCGTAACCGGGGAATACATCGGTCACCAACGGGCCGAGCACGTAGAACGGGGCGTCGTCGCAAACCGTCCGCTCGGTCTCCATGTTGAACGCCACCTCGTTGAGTGGAATGTGCCCCGGCCCCTCGATCATGACCTGCACGCCCATCTCACGGGCACGCTGCATCAGCTCGGCCTGCACGTGCAGCTCGGCGAGCTGCGCGGGGTCGCTCGCGTCGGCCAGACACCCCGGCCGCACGCCGTCGCCGAGCGAATACGTCACGTCGTACTCGCGCATGATGGCGCTGATCTCGTCGAATACTTCGTAGAACGGATTCTGTTTGTTGTGGTGCAACATCCACTTGGCCATCAGACTGCCGCCGCGGCTGACCAGCCCCATAACGCGGTTCTTGACCAGATGCAGATTCTCCTTAAGCACGCCGGCGTGGATCGTGAAATAGTCAACGCCCTGCTTGGCCTGCTGCTCGACGGTCTTGAGAATGTCGTCGTAAGTCAGATCCTGGAGATTACGGCCGATGATCATGCTGTAGACGGGCACCGTTCCGATCGGCACGACGCTGTTATCGATGATTCTCTGCCGGCACTCGTCCAGCTCGCCCCCGGTCGAGAGATCCATGACGGTGTCCGCGCCATAAAGAATCGCGTACCGCAGCTTCACGAGCTCTTCGTCGGTATTGCTGGTGACCGGCGACGCACCTTGGTTGGCGTTGATTTTGGTCGTAATCGGCCGCCCGATCCCGCAGGGATCCAGCCGCTTGGGCGCATGCGCCCCGCGGCAATACTCCGGATCGTCCAGCCATTTCCGCCGCTGCGTCACGGTCTGGTTCACCCAAAGCCCGCCGCCGGCGGTAAAGGTCGGATGCCCGAGCGGTTCGGACGAATAGCGAGTAGCGATTCCAGAATGACGAGTCGAAGAATCGGCCCCGTTGCCGTTTCCCTTGATCCCTCGATCCCTCGATCCCTCGATCCCTTCCTTGCCCCCACTCCCCGCAAGGTGCCTCACATTCGCCGGTATCACAATCCGCCCGGCGGCGACATGATCCCGAATAAACTCTGGTGTCACATTCTCCCGAACGGCGACCCGCGCCATCTCGGCCGTAATCACGCCTTGGCGTGCTGCTTCAAGCCGTGTCATCTGTATCTCCTTCGCTCTGTGCGGCGATGATTCTCAAGACCTCTTCATGCAAACTGGGAACGTCGATCGTCGCGGCGTTCCAGACGATGTGCCAATCGATGCCGAAGTACTTATGCACGGCGATGTTCCGGAAAGCAACGATATCCTGCCAGGGGAGGGTGGAATGCTGCTGCTTCAGGGCATCACTGATGCGCGCTGCCGCTTCACCTATGACGGTCAGCTTTTGCAAAACGGCGCTGCGAACCATGTCGTTGCCGACGAAGCCTGCTTCGTCAGCCCCGGAAATGAAGCCCGTTACAGCCTCGGCGGCCTCGACAATGTCGGCCAGATACAGGTCGTCACGCCGCAAAGACCACCTCCGCTTCGGCCAGCACGCGGTCACGGATGCGTGCGTTGAGGCCTCGCTTGGTGGCGACATCGACGCGCCGGCCAAAGAGAACCTCCAGATCGCGGGTCAGCCGCGAAAGCGCGATAAAACCAATCCGGGCCGAGGGCTCGAACTGTACCAGCACGTCAATGTCACTATCCGGGCCCGCGTCGCCGCGCGCCGCAGAGCCGAACACGGCCAGCTCGCAAACGTGGTGCCGCCGACAGACATCGGCGAGTTGCTCGGCTTCGACCGTTAAACCCATCATCGCGACCCTCCTTTCAATCCGCCCCGCGCGACACAATCGCGGATAAACGCCGGCGTTGCGTTCTCCCGAACGGCGACCCGCGCCATCTCGGCCGTCATCACGCCCTTGCGGGCTGCTTCAAGCTGTGTCATGGTCTTTTTCTCCTTTGGTATTACTTACTTACTCTTGGGTCTCGATTGCCGGCGCTTCCGTGCCTCGCTCTTCGCCTTCGGCTTGCTGCTTGATGTGGCCGACATGCCGAGGTGTTCACGCAGTGTTTCTCGAACAACCTCACATGCTTGAAAGGCGATCTTCGCCATTGCCTTGTCCGCGCTGCTGCCCGGGTAACGAAAACGCACTGCGTAGTCCGACAGTGTCGTTGCGGCCTGTCGCAGCGCCTCCCAGAACGCGTTGATCGCCCGCAATAGATCCAGCAAAGCGGGCAAGTCGTGCGTTCGCTCGAACTGTATTCCGGCCTCGATCGGCGTCGCCTTCATAAACTTCTCCGCACACTGCTGGGAGTGAAAACACGCCGAATCGTAGTTCGGTTGCTTCCTGGCCCGCAATTCGCGCCCGGCGGAGGCGAGATCACCTTCGGCCTTTTGGATCCATTCTCGCGTTAGAGGTTTCATGCCACGCCCTTTCGTGGATACAGAGTTTTTCCCTTGTCGAGAATCTCTCGTATGAATGGATCGCCCATCATCATGCGACGCTCCACCTCACCCGCCGAGCGGGTCAGCAGGTCCAGAGGAAAGTCGGGATTCAGGCTTTTGAGAATATCGAGGGAACGATCCGCGGCGTTGCCGTCACCGGCAAGAATGACGAGAAGATCCACATCCGAGCCGGACTCCGGACATCCGTACGCGTAAGACCCAAAGCGCACGATTCGCTTTGGCGCGAACCGCTCGACAATAGCCTGTGCAAAACGGTCGATCTTGGACGACAGGTCGAATTCGGCTTCCGTCACCCGCTCGGCCTCTTGGAGACCTCGGCCGGCGAACACCCGTTCAATCTTCCCCAAGCTGTCATTGAACCGGTACCTCGCGTCGTACTCACCATCGAGAACGTACGTAGGCAACGGTTTGCGGGCAAGGGGGTTGTCAAAGACCCTAAGCTTCAACGCCTCCCCGAGCGTCGGGCGAAGTTCCCGATATAGGTCGATCCTTATTCCCAGACTTTCTTCAACCGGAAGGTTACCTGTACCATCAGACTTGCGTAGTATGACGCGACTCTCATACTCCTGCTCGAACTCGGGATTCGGGATCGTGATGGCACCCAGAACAGCGATGGCGCTGATAGTCTTATTCCGAGCCAACCGCCGATTGGGTGTGACCATTTTGCCTCCATCGAGAAACGCGGAATGAGCATCCTCCATCAGAAGTTCACCGCGGTCCGGATCGAACGGCACTTGCATCCCCGCGTCTCCCAGCATCGCGCCGAACACGACGTAGGGCCAGTCACGAAACTCCCAGTCATCGACGTTGTAGAGCACGAGAACGCAACAGTAATCCTTGAATTCGCGAAACTTCTCCCGCGCTTTTTCGATTGCTTTCCGAATATGCCCGAATGGATCGAAGTTGGCAGCGCGCGACCTTTCTGGGCGCCGTGCGTGCAGTTCCTTTACTTCGACAATCAACTCGCGATCGCCCCAACGAACGTGATAGTCCGGTTTGCGCCTCTTCCCAGGAACAGTCGGCTCGTAATCATAGCTAGCATCGTTCGCTCGGAGATACCTCTCAAAGAGCAATTCTGATACGGGTCTGTTCGTAGTGCGCCCTACGTGACTTCGCTTCTTGGATGTTGCCTTGCGAGCCATCGTCATTCACCTTGCAAGCCGGCGCCGCTTCATTTTACGCGCTCATCGTCAAGCGTCGTCCGCTTCAATACCAACTCAAACCCCGCTCCCAGCTCGCCGTCCTTCTCGCCCTGCACGCGAATCCGCAGCACATCGTCACCGACGCGCGTGTACGTGATGCGCTTCGGGTTGGTCTGCACCGCGCTGTGGAAGACCGCCTTGCTCTCGCTCACCTCGATCAGATCAAACTCCAGCGGCTTGTCCGGCTTCTCCCACGGCTTGTGCCCGGGGCCGAAGTGCCGGAAGCGGTATTTCACGTGCTCGCCTTCCTGCTCGATCAGGAGCAACTCGAACACGGTCGCTTTCCCGTCCTTGTTCACCAGCCGAAACATGCCGAGCATCGACCCGCCGGCCGGCGCGGTCCAGTGCTCCTCGGTCTGCCCGCCGAGGCCCGGGCCACTCCATATGCCTGCCATCCAGGCGATTTCGCTCAGGTTGGCCTTGACCGGCTTGGTGGCGGCGGCCTGGGAGGGTTCACCACGGAGGCACGGAGACACGGAGAGGATGAGAGTTGACAGTATTGCGAGATTCATATCACGTCACTCCAACCGTTCAGGGAGGGGAACAAACCACAGCCCCGCTGAGCCGCTGAGACGGAGAATAAAGCGTCGAAGCGGCGAAACGCACCAATCTTTCGGTGACACGCCGCCAGCAAATCATTCGGCATCTCAACGCTCTTCTCTGCGCCTCTGTGGTTCCTCCTCATGTTTCGCGACTCGCATAGAGCCGCTTCAGAAGTTGAATCTGCCCGGCGTGATACACGTCGTGCAGCGCGATGCCGTAGAGCAGCCGCCGGATGTCGATCTTCGCGCCTTTCGTGACGCGCATAAGATCACGATCGCTCAACTCGGCCGCAACTTCGCGCAGTCCCTTGTGGGCGTCGTCCGCAATCTTCACATACGTTTTCCACGTCGCGACGCTAAGCGGCTCTTCCAGCGTGAGCCAGTTGCTACCCTTGAGCGGAAACGAACCGCGCTTTTCGCCGGTCAGCCGCCGCCGGGCTGCGTACTTCCAATACGCGGCGTGAACGGTGTTGTCGGCGATGGACTTGCGACCCGGCCCCGGCCGCCAGCAGGCCTGCTCCGCATCGACGCGGCGAATCGCCCCCCGCATGTTCGGCCCGTGCCAAGCGCTCTTGTTGAAACCCTCGTCCAAGATGCGCAACAGCAGCACAACTTGGGCGTTACTCGTTTTCTTCACCATCAGGTCGGTTCTCACCTCTTCATCTCTGCGTTGTGTCATACCAATCGAGGTAGTCGATCTCCTGCGTCTCGACTGCGAGATGCCGCAGCATGTTGCGGCACTGCGCGCGGTGGTGCGTGCCGTGAGGAGGGAGCTGGAGCATGGTCTCGCCCAGCCGGAAGCGGAGCAACAAATCCGGCGTCACTTCTGCGGAAATGACCTCCTGCAATTTCGCCGCCGTCAGCGTGGCAAAGAACCCGTCGCGCGCTGCGATGTGCGTCTCCAGCAGCACCTTCAATTCCGCGATCGAAGTCGTCGGCGGAAGCTGCTGGTACGCCTTGTTCTCAGCGTCCGTCCAATTCGCACACCACCACGCCTCGGCGTCGTAGATGTGCAGCAGCGTCTTGCGGAGCGTGCCGATACCCATCTCGAATGCCCGATCGAGCCGTTCGTCGGTCAGCTTTTCGGCATGGTCGCACAGGAGCAACGTCGCCCAGTCGCTGTAGCGGTAGTATTCGCGAATCGTTTCCACATCCAGCTCGTCGGGCGCCGCGAGCGTGGCGCCCGGCGCCATGCCCATTTCGCCCAGCTTCGCACGTCCGGCCTCATCAAATTCGACCGTCGGGCGCTCGACGCGCAAATGCAGAAAATCGATCCCGGGCACTTTCACCCCCAGCCGCCGAAGCATGTTCAGCGCTTGCGCTCGATGGTGGACGCCATGATTGCTCACGTGCAGGACCATGTCGCCGAGCGGAAACGTGTGCGTCTCGCCGCTGTCTGCTGTGAAACTGATCTTGTTGGAGAAACCCGGCTCGCCGACGCTGTCGAAGAGGGCGTCCCGCTCGACGGCCGTCTTGCGAAAGCGGTCCCAGAGCACGTCCATCGCGAGGTTCGGCTCGGTTCCGAGCCCCGCCATGCCGCGCCATCGGTTCAACCAATGTTGTTCACACGCCCACATGTGCTGCACCGTCCGCCGTAGCGAGCCCGGCCCCATCTCGAACGGCCGATCGAGTTGCTCGTCGCTCATCGGCGACGCAAGCTCCATCACCTTGTCACGTGCCCAGTCGTTGTGTGCGAACAGTGTGCGCAAGACGCTCACGGTGCTTCTCCCAATCCGGCTCGCTGCGGCGGGTGGTCAATCGGGCGGTTTGCCGACATGAGTCGCTTCCCTACGCAGCCGAAAAACGCAGCACCGGTCACAACGCGTGCCACAGCTTCATCAGACGCTGATCAGGTTCAGAGGGTCCGCGAGCCGATCGCGCCCGCATCTCATGCCCGCCGCGGCGGACCACCCCTAGCAGTCCGGTGCATTGTAGCTCGCAGTCGGCGGCACCGCCACCGCGCCAGCGACCCGCCGTCGAGCTATTTTCAATCGTAGAAGTACCCGGGGCAGGGCCCGTTGTGCGCTTCGAGCTCGCGGTGCTTTTTCCAGCCGAGCGCGGCCAGCCGCCAGAGCCAGGGCGGGCGGCGAAAGCGATAGCCGGTGCCCGACTCGCAGGCGACGACCGCGGCGGCGAGGCCGCTGTTGCTGTTCGGGCCCAGCAGGCGGTACGCCCCGCACGGCCCGTAGAAGTGCGGCAGGCGGTGTTTCAGAAACTCGCCCACGACACGCGGCGCCCGAATGAAACGCGTGGCAAAGTACAAACGCCCGAACGGCGTGCGCACCGGCGGCCAGTCGCGGCCGTCCGGCGAGTCGCGGGGCTCATAGCGGGCGATACTCTGACGATAACCCGATTGCGAGCCGTCGCCGGGAAGGCCGTAGTCCACGTGGCGCAGGAGAAACTCGGCCGAATCGTCGTCGGGGTCTTCGAACGTGTAGTCGATCGCGAGGTGCCCCCAGAGGCCGTAGACCGGCTGAAAGCGCCAGCGCCAAAAACACGCGTCCTCACGTTGCAGCGGCATACTGCTCGGATCCCATGAAGTGCCGCGACACGTACGGCTCGTCGCCGAAGACCCAACTGTCGTGGCCAGGCCCGATGTGAAAGAAGTCGCCGGGCGTCAGCTCATACTCGGTCCCGTCGTCCATCTGCACGATCGCACGGCCGGAGACGACCATGCCGACGTGCTCGGACCATTTCCAGCCCGGCTCGTAGCAGGCCCGGCCGATCGTCATCCCGCCCAGTGTCACGATGTCAAACCGGCCTTTCTCGAACGTGCGCGTCTCGTCCGGCGATTCCAGTCGTTTGAGAGCAACTCCATTCATGCTGCCTCCATTCGCGGCTGGTGCAAGGCGGGAGTTCGCAGTCCCTCACGGCGGCCTTGGCAGCCGACGCGGCATAATTCCAGCGCATCGTTAGGGGAGCTGGTGTCGGTCGCCGCGGACCCCAAGCCGGTCCGTGATCAAGAATAGCGTAATATCATAGAGCGCGCCGTCGCGTCTACGGCGTTCCGCCGCCGCCGCCCATGCTCGTCATGTCCATCACCTGCACGCCTTCGGGTATCTCGAGCTCGAAGCGCTTCGGGTCGATTTTCGGGTTAATCTTGATGTCGCTCAGCGTCATCTTCTCGACCGATTGTCCGTCCTTGCTGAAGCCCTCGCGCTTGGCGTATATGCCGTCCTGCTTGCGGAAGTAGTGCATGTACTTGACCGGCCCCTGCGCCGCATCGGATTCCTTCAGGTCCGCGCGTATGACCCAGCACTTCGCACCATCCACCTCCGCGTCGTCCACGAGCGTCAGATTGAACTTGGCGTGCATTTCCTCGAAGAGTTTCTTGCCTCCGAAGTCCATGTTGTTCTTCCCGCTGGCGCGCGTCTTGGTGGCCATCTTCCGGCCCATCCGGTCGATCAGCGCCGTGACCGTCTCGCCGTCGCTGACCATCAGGATTTTCGTTTTCATCTCGCCCTGCCCGCCGGGCATCTTCATCGTGGCCGTCATGTCCATGCGCATCTTCGATTTCTCGCCATGCCGTACGACCTCGACGGCACCCTTCCGTTCTTCCGTCGCCATGGGGGAGATCGTGATCATGTTCATGTTGGCCGTGAACGACTTGACCGCGTCCCACTGCGCGATCAGCTTCTTTTCGACCTGCTCGACGGTTTCCAACGCCGGCTCGGCGGGGACCGCGAGCAGAATCGTGACGACGGCCATCCAAGTCCAATGAAGCATCGTGTCCTCCTCGAGCGGGCAAACGCGCGGCGGCCCGGCCCGCCCTACGCGGTTGCGTGACACCAGTCCAGGTAATCCAGCGGCGGCACCTCGACGCCGCTGTGTCGTAGCATATTGAGCACCTGCGCGCGGTGATGCACGCCGTGCCCGCAAAGTTGCAGCATCGTCTCGCCGAGCCGGAAGATCAGTTCCGTGCCCGGCCGAACGGTGGCCGACACAACGCGCTTCAATTCCTCGTTCACCAAGCCGTCCAGAAACGCGCTGCGTGTCTCGGCGGTCCGCCGGGAAGCATCGTTCAGGTCGGCGATGGAGGTCGTCTCGGGCAATTCGTCGAACGCCCGCTCCGGCCCGGACGTCCAGTTTTCGTACCACCACTGTTCGGCGTCGCGGATGTGCAGGAGTGTTTTGCGAATGCTGCCGGGCCCCATCTCGTAGGGTTGCTCGAGCTGCGGGTCGTTCAGACCCGCGGCCAACTGATGCACGCGGTCGCGGGCCCAGTCGCAGTAGCGAAAATACTCGCGAATCGTGCCTATGTCGCAGTCGACCGGCGGCAGCGGCGCCGCCCCGGGCTCAAATCCCATTTGGATGATTTTCTCACGGGTGACGATGTCGAACTCGACCGTCGGCTCCTCGATGGTCATGAACAAATAGTCCAGCCCCGGAGGTTTCGGGAACCCGACGTGTCGCAGCATGTTCAGCGCTTGGGCGCGATGATGAATCCCGTGATTGGTGACGTGCAGGAGCAGGTCGCCGAGCGGGGTCGCGTGCGCCCCGTCCGAACCCTCGTAGCGCACCCGCGTCGCCAGGTCACTCTCGGTCACGCCGTCGAGGAACGTGTCGCGCGCCGCCGCGAGACGCCGAAAGGCGTCCCACAACGCCCCCGGCTCGGCGACGTCCCTGGAGCGCGGAAACTGCGGCAGCTCGTGGCCGTGCCACTTTTCGAACCAGTAGCGCTCCGCCCCGTAGAGATGGCGCAGCGTTTTCCGCAAGCTGCCGGGCCCCATCTCAAACGGCCTGTCAAGCTGCTCGCTCGACAGCGACGACGCCAGCAGCATGAGCTTGTCCCGGGCCCAGTCGTTGTGAGCGAAGAGGGCCCGTAGCGTGTGTCTGGGCTCCATGTTCGTACCTGCCTGATTCGACGACTTTCCCGGGCCGCAATCACGTCAGGCCGGCGCGACGGATTCCTCGTCCGTCGTCACGCGGGTCCGCGTGCGAAGGTTGTCGAGCACATTCATGAAATTGATGTACGAGTCGTACGGCGAGTCGTAGGGGTTGAAGTACTTGTGAACGTCGCCGTCGGCGAAGTACTTGGTACACATGTAGTAGAAGTGATCGGAGGTCTGCAATCGCCGCCAGTCCTCGAGCAGCTCCGGATCGTCGGCGCCCTTGACGCTCTCCTCGAGGCGATACAACTCGTGCAGCGCGTTGGACTGCATCGCGTTGCCCAGCCAGGCCGAAAGATCCCGCTCGGTGTCCGCCCATGAGATCATGTACGGAACGTCGTATTCGCCGTCGGTCCCATAGCGTTCGGCGCACTGCGACGGCGTCTGAAAATCATTGTCGGCGTGCGCGAGGACCTGTTCGGGCAGATGGTGCATGAAATCGAAAATTCCCGTCTCCGACCATTGGTGCTCGCCGAACGTCTCGTAGTCCATGAACAGGTTCACGACGTAGCCGTTGCCGTGGATCTGATTGATCCACTTTGCGAACTTGTCCGCGGTCAGCGGCCACTCCTTCCAGCCGCGGTCGCCGAAACGAAACGCAATGTCGTCGGAGAGCCGGTAGTTCTTCAGCAGCAGCTTGAGGCCGGACAATCCGGGCGGATGGTACAGGTACGTGGGCGAGCGGTATCCGAGCAGCCTGTCAGCCCCCTCGCAGAGGATCGCTTTGAAGCCCATCGCCGAGACGCGGCGTGCCAAGTCGTTGTTGTAGATCAACTCGGTGTTGCGAAAGACGGTCGGGGTCTGGCCGAAGAGGTCCTTGATGCGGCGGCGGTGCAACTCGACCTGCGCGATGAATTCGCGCTCCGAATAGAGAAAGCTCAGCGAGTGGTGGTAGGTCTCCGAGAGAAACTCGACGCAGCCGGTGGCCGCCAGCCGCTTGAACGAATCGAGCACTTCGGGCATGTACCGCTCGAACTGGTCGAGCACGACGCCGGTCAGGCTGAAGGCGACTCGATAGCGGCCTTGGTGCCGCTCGATCTGGTCGAGCAGCATTCCGTTGGCCGGCAGGTAACACTTGTGGCCGACTTTTTGAAGAATCTCACGGTTGGCGTTGTCGTCGAAATACCGCGCGTCGCTGTCAAAAACGCTGTAGCGGCGCAGCCGGAACGGCTGATGCACCTGAAAATAGAAGCAGACCGATGCCATGCGATTCGCCCGAGGCGCGGATTGTCAACCGAGCGCTAGTTTGTAGACCTTCACGCACGCGGCGGCGGCGTCGTTCCAACTGAACGACTGGACCTCTATGCCGCCATGATCGCGCAGTGTGGCGTGCAGCGGCGGATGACGCAAGACCGCGACGATCTTGTTGGCCATCTCGTCGATGTCCCAGAAGTCGACCTTCAAGGCGTGCGTGAGCACCTCGGCCACGCCGCTCTGCTTGGAAATCAGGACCGGGACGTCGTTCGAGAGGGCCTCGAGCGGCGTGATCCCGAACGGCTCGGAGACCGAGGGCATGACGTACAGGTCGGCCATGCGGAATACGCGCCGCACGTCGTCGCCGCGCAGAAAGCCGGTGAACAGGACCTTGTGCCCGATGCCCATCTCGGCGGCCAGTTCGATCGTGCGGCGGATCATGTCTCCGCTGCCGGCCATGATGAAGCGCACGTTATCCATGATTCCGAGCACGCGCTTGGCAGCGGCCAGGAAGTACTCGGGTCCCTTCTGCATCGTAATACGGCCCAGGAACAAAACGATCTTCTCGTCCTTGCTGATCGCCGGCAGGTTGCGGCGAGCCGGCCCGTTGTCGTCGATGGCGTTGTAAACGACCTCCACCCGCCGCGGATCGACCCCGTAGCGACCAACGACCATGTTCCGCGTGAGATAGCTGACGCAGATGACGCGGGCGGCCGCGTGCATGCCGGCCCGCTCGATATCGTAAACGCGCTGGTTGACGTGCAGGCCGGAGCGATCGAACTCGGTCGAGTGGACGTGGACAACCAACGGCTTGCCGCTGAGGTTCGCGACCGCCATCCCCGCCGGAAAGGTCATCCAATCGTGGGCGTGGATGACGTCGAATTCGCTGCGCCGCGCGATGCCGTACGCCGAGCGCGCGTAACGCTCGACTTCCGAGAACAGATCGCCGCCATAGTGGCGGCCCGGGCCCGCCGCGGTCGAAACGTCGACCGGCCCCGCATCGGGGCCTTGCTCTCGGGGCTGGGCGGCGCCGTCGGAGTCCACCGGCCCGCCCGCTGTAGGCTCGCTGTCCATCGAAACCGAAAGGACCGTCTCCGACGGGTCGGCCGCCCCCGCGGACAAGGGAGCATCCGTTGGAAGCGGGGCGGATTCGTAAGGGCGCAGCGCGGCTTCGACGGCGTGGAACTCGACCCGCTGAAAGTCCGGGGGTGTTTCACCGGAATCGCTCACGGCGGCTCGGGTCGGCTGGAAAACGTTCTCCGGGAGGTCCGCGTCGGTGGAGACACTCGGCGAAAGTATGTTCACATGCGTCGCCTCGGTCCCCTCAACTGACTGGGGCAGGACGAACAACACGGATACACCGAGGCGGTCGAGTCCGCGCGTCAGGCCGTAGCAAGCGGTCCCCAGGCCCCCGCTGATAAAGGGGGGAAACTCCCAGCCTAGCATGAAGACTCGCATCGAGTTCACGACCGCCGCCGGTTCCGGGTGTGATTGCCGCGCCTGATCACCGCTTCCCCGATAGCGCCTTCTGGATCTGGGGGCGCCCTAGCCGGTATGGATACGCAATTCGCTCGCGTCAATCTCGCCAGCGAGAACCGGCTTTGCACGGTATGGGCGAATCGAAAGCCTGTCAATCGGCCGACCGGGTCGGGCGGACGGGGGACCTGTTCGCTTTCCATCGCGTCGCCGCGAGTCGGATCGGGTCCCGGGAAAACCAAGCGGAAATTGCCCGAACATCCTCCGGGGCGGTGGCGTAATCTCTCCGTAGCGGGTATGTTACCGTGTTATTGAGGTGCCGGCCAATCGGTTGAGTCCGGAGTCTCGCCTAGGCGCGTTGCCGGATCGTCGGGTGGCGATCGCGCGCGGGCGGGTGAGGCTCTCGGCATCGTGGGTTGGGCAGCTATTGGAGGCGTTCATCATGTTGACGTTCGCGGCGCGTTAGTGATGAGCAAGTTACACCGGGTTGTGGAGCCGTACGGAGAGTTGCGTGGCCAAGACGCTGAGAGTTCACTCGCTGGCCAAAGAGCTAGGCGTTTCCAGCAAGGATCTCATTGCCAAGTGCGGCGCCGAGGGCATCGAGCTGAAGAATCACATGGCCGCGATCACGGCCGGTCTGGCCGAGTCGATCCATGAGTGGTTCTCGGTTGACGCCGACGTTACCTCCGTCGAAGTAGCCTCCCCCGTCGACCTCCAGAAAGTCCGCAAGAAACCCAAAGTCAAGATAAAGTCCAATGAGCAGATCGAGACGGTGGAGCAAACGCTTGCCCCTGCCGCAGAGACTGCCGCCCCTGGCGCCGCGGTCGAGTCCGAAGTCGGCGGGACCGGCGAGGCCATGCCGGCCGAAGGACCTGCGATCGCAATCGCCGAAGCGCCGGCAATCGCCGCGTCCGCGGCGGACAGCACCGAGAGCTCGGACTCCGCCGGCGCGCATCCGATAGTACTCGAGCCGGCGGCAACGCTCGGGAGTGAGACGGCGGCGCTGCCCGTCGTCGAAGAGGGCCTGGCCGCTGCCGCTTCGGAAGTTGATTCGGTCGGTGCGCAAGAGGCCGCCGAAGCCGACCAAGCTGAGCGCGTCGTCTCAAAGTCGCCGTCCGAGCCCGTTGTGCCGGCGGGACCACAATTGGTTCCGAAACCGGCCGAACTCAAGGGGCCGCGCGTCGTGCGGATCGAGTCACCGGAAACCGACACGCTGCGCTCTCCGCGCGTGCCGAGACCGCCCCGCCGGGATCGACCGGCGGCGCAGCTTTCGACAGCAATCCGGCCGCCACCGGCGGCTGACCCACCCACGGAAACAGCACGACGCGGGCGCAGCCGTGGAACGCCGGGTCGGGGGCCCGCTACCGACGCGACCCGCGCGCGTAGCCCACGCCGCCGTGGCGCGGACCTCGATCTGGTTGGCGAGCGTCTTCGCGAATGGCGTGACCAGGATCTGATCGAGCGCAAGGAGCGTCTGGCCAGCGCGACCGGGCACGGGCTGCGCGACCGTCGGGCGGCCGAGAAACGACGCAGCGCTTCGTCGCCGGGCGGTGCGCTACCCGCCGAGCGCAGCTCGATGGTCGAGATCCAGGAACCCATTCTGCTGAAGAGCTTCTGCAGCGCCGTGGGCGTCCCGTTTACCTGGGTCATGAAGAAAATGCTCGAGCACGGCGGGGCCGCGCCGCGAAACATTAACGAGGCCATCGACGCCGAAACCGCCGAAATGCTCGCTCTGGAACTGGGCGTCACGCTCAAGGTTCTCAAGGCCAAGACGGCGATGCAATTGCTGGAGGAAGAGTTCGCCGCCGTCGAGCGGAAAAACCTCCAACCGCGCCCGCCGGTGGTCGCGATGCTGGGGCACGTCGACCACGGCAAAACCTCCCTGCTCGACCGCATCCGGAAATCGGACGTCGCGGCCGGCGAGGCCGGCGGGATTACGCAGCACATTGGTGCCTACCGGATCGATCGCGGCGACTGGCACGTGACCTTTTTGGACACGCCCGGGCACGAAGCGTTCACCGCGATGCGCGCCCGCGGCGCCAACCTGACCGACGTGGTCGTGTTGGTCGTGGCAGCCGACGACGGTGTGATGCCGCAGACCGTGGAGGCCATCAATCACGCCAAGGCCGCCGGCGTGCAGATCGTGATCGCGCTCAACAAGATCGACCTGCCCGGCGTGGACCTAAACAGGATCTACGCCCAACTGGCCGAGCACGATCTTGCCCCCGCCGAATGGGGCGGACAGACCGACGTCATAAAGACCAGCGCCACGACGGGCGAGGGCATCGACGAACTGATCGAGCATCTCAGCACCTTAAGCGAGGTCATGGACCTGACCGCCGACCCAACGGTCGCGACCGTCGCGACCGTCATCGAGGCGGACATGCGTGAAGGCCGCGGCTTCGTCGCCGAGGTCCTGGTGCGCGAGGGCACGCTGGAACGGGGGCAGGTGATCGTCTGCGGCCCCGGCGCGGGCCGCGTGCGCACGCTGCGCGACGACAAGGGCCGCGACGTGGCCAAGGCTCTCCCGGGCTCGCCCGTGGCGGTTTCGGGGCTCGACGAATTGCCGCAGGCCGGCGACGATTTATTCGCCTTGAAGAATCTGAAGCGCGCGAAGGACATCGCGACGGAGACGCGTGACGCGCGTCGCGCCGCCGCCTTGCACACGCCGCAGAAGGTCGCCAGTCTCGAGGATCTGCTGCGCGCCGGAGACGAGAGTCAGGTTCCCGAGTTGGCGGTGATCATCAAGGCCGACGGTCAGGGTTCGGTGGATGCGCTGCGTGACAAGCTCCTGGCGTTCCCATCAAACAAAGCCCGCCTGAACCTCCTGCACGCCGGCGTCGGCGCGATCTCCGAAGCCGATGTCGCTCTGGCACAAGCCTCCGGCGCGCTGATCATCGGGTTTCACGTGGTGGCCGAGGATCGCGCCCGAAAATCCGCCGAGCGGGGCGGCGTGGAGATCCGCCAATACCGAATCATTTACGAGATCACCGACGACGTACACAAGGCCCTGGAAGGACTGCTCGAGCCCGAGCGCCATCAGGAGCCGCGCGGCTCGGTCGAGGTGCGACGCATCTTCAACGTCTCGCGGCTGGGCACCGTCGCCGGTTGCTACGTTTCCGACGGAGTCGTCCAACGCAATCATCGCGTCCGGCTGGTCCGCGACGGCCGGATTGTGCTCGAGGATGCCGCGATCGCATCGCTCAAGCGCTTCAAGGACGACGCCCGCGAGGTGCGCAGCGGGTTCGAGTGCGGGCTCAAGATTGCGGGCTTCGACGACGTCAAGCCCGGCGATGTGATCGAGGCGTTCGAGGTCGTCGAGGTAGCGCAGCGGCTTTAGGCCGACCGACGACCGCGAAGCGCGCGGGAGGCCGTCCGTGATGGTGGTTGGCGTGTTGCGAGTGCGGCTCGGGATATTCGAGGCGCGCTCTTTGAAGGACAAGCGGCGTGTGACCCAGAGCCTGAAGGCCCGCTTGGGATCGCGCCACAATGTGTCGGTGGCGGAGATCGACGATTTGGACCACCGCCAGGCGGCCACGCTCGGTGTGGCGATGGTCGCGAACGAAGCGCGGTTCATCCAACGATCACTCGACAAGATCGTGGACGAGATTCGCGCATCCGGCCGCTGCTCGCTGATCGATTACGAAATCGAGTGGCTCTAGCCGCCGGACACAGGAGCCGTAGAGTTGTCAAGACGCCCCTTGCGAGTCGCCAGCCTGATCCGTTCGATCGTGGCGGACGCGATCCAGACGCGGCTGAGCGATCCGCACATCGAGCCCATGACCTCGGTGACGCGCGTCGAGGTTTCGGGGGACCTGTCGACCGCGCGCGTGTACGTGAGCGTCATGGCCGACGACCGGCGCCGGCGGCGCTGCCTGGCGGCGCTAGAGCGCGCCGCCGGCCGAGTGCGGGGCATGGTGGCGCGTCAAATATCGTTGCGCAAGGCCCCGCAGATCAGCTTCCACCTCGATGAATCGGTGCGCGGGAGCTTCGCAACCGTGCAATTGATCGAGCGCGTGATGAGCGAGCACGAGCCGGCGACCGAGACGCCCGGCGGAGGCGACGGGACGACGAACGGCGTCGTCCCGGATGGTCCGAGTGGTAAGGAGGACACTTGAGACATGAGGGGTGCCACCGAATGCGGGCGACGCTTGAAACGGCTCTTCACTGCGCTGCGCTCGAAACTGGGCAAGGTCCACCACCCTCCGATCGGCGATCCGATCACGCAGTTGGTGCTGGGCGTGTTTTCGCGCGACGCACCGGAAGCCAAGGCGCGGGAAGCCTTGCAAAAACTGCGCGCGATGGTTGTCGATTACAACGAACTGCGCGTGGTCGCACCGATCGAGCTTGCCGATGCGCTGGGCGCGTCGCCCGAGGTGCGTCGCAGGTGCGAGGACCTGTCGCGCGCTTTGAACCGAGTCTTCGCGGTTGAGCACGTTGTGTCTCTCGATCGGCTCCGGACGATGCCCCGCAAAGACGTCTTGGCTTACCTCAAGCAGATCGACGGTCTGGAAGCGTATTCGCGGGCACGGATCCGCTTGCAGGGCCTCCAGTCGCACGCGATCCCGCTCAACGAAGCCGCTTGGGCGTACGCCCGCGAGGCGCGGATCGTCAACGCGCGCTGCGGGCTCGAGGAAGCCCAGTCCTTCCTCGAACGACAGATCGCCGAAGAGGACGCCTTCGAGTTCGTCGCGCTAATCCACAAGCAGGGCTGGGCTGAGATGGGCGCCAAGGTGCGCCGCGGCGAAACCGAGAGGATCCGGAGCATCCCGCCGGACCGCACCTCGCGAAACATGCTCCAGTTGGTCGTGCCGTCAGCCAACGATGGCCTCGCGGCAAATCAACGGCTTGAGCCCGCGCTCGAAGAGGATTCCACCGCGGACACCCGGCCCGGCCGGGCCGCCCCCGCGCCGAAGCGTAAGCCCGCGCAGCGGCGTGCGACCGCCAAAGCTCCTCGCCGCCCAACGCCCAGACAAGCGACCCCCACGGCCAAGAAGAGACCGGCTCGCGCCAAAGCCAAAACGACCGCGAAAGCAAGACCCACGGGAGCCGCGAAGGCGAAGCAGAGGGCGTCGGCGACCACCCGAAAACGGAAGGGAACCGAGGCGCGACGCCGCGAGGCCCGAAAGTCGCCGGCGAAAGCCAAGTCGGCCTGAGATCGCGTCGCAAGGAAGTCCTCGCCGATTTCGTGTGCCGCCCGCGGCCATCGACGACGGGCAACTTGTACCAGGGACGGTATCGCAGGCGGCACGGCCGTCGCGGCGAGCCAGGCATTCTAAGCAGGAGCCAGCGCAATGCCACTCCGCCCCCCCCGCCGCACGCCGTCGAGTACCTCCCGAACCAAGCCGTGCGCCGGCCCAGCCTGGCCCTGCGGTGGCTCGTTTCTTCTGGCCGCGGTGGCCGCGAGCCTCTGCGCCGGCTACGGGTGGGGCCAGTCACCATCCGGCGCCGACAGGTTTTCCGCCGAGCAGGATGAAACCGCTAGAGCCCGAACCCCCTTGTCGCGAATCGAGTCGGTCCCCGCGCCGGTCTCGCGGCCCACGCTGGCACTTGGGGACGCTCCGGCCGTCCGCACTCTCTACGAAACGGCGCTCGAATCCATGCAGGACGTCGCGTACGAGAAGGCCACCGAGACGCTCGACGCCGCCTTGCACGAAGCCAGAGGCGACGTCTACGAAGTGCTCTATCTGATGGCGCTGGCCAAGTATCGGCTGGAGCGCTTCGGTGAGGCGCGCATGACGGCGGAATTCGCCGCTTCGCTACGGCACGGCGAGGCCGACGTTCATTTTCTGCTCGGCCGACTGTACGAACGCCAGGGCCGGCGTACCCGGGCGATTCGGCAGTTTCGCACCGCGACGCTAGCAGCCGAGCGCGAGCTGAACAACCCGCGCGTCACGGCCGCTTGGTATCGGCTCGGAGCGGCACTGGCCGAAGAGGCGTATTTCCAGGCCGCGGCCGAAGCATACGAGCGTTTCGACCGAGCCATTTGGGAAACGCACGCCGAGCACCGAAACGACGACGAAGTCGCGATCGTGCTGCACGACCATCCGCACGGGGCCATTTCGCTGCGCATCGGATTGCTCGAGCGCCTGGGGCAACGCGAGGCGCTGCTCGCGGCCACGGCGTCCGCGACGGAAAACCAACCGGACAGCGCCTTTTTGGCACGCCTTCACGCGCGCAAGCTGCTGGAGAATGACCGGCCCGACCGGGCCCTGGAATTCTGCCGAGCCCGATTGGACGATGGGCCGCTCTTCGACGCACTCATGCGCCCGGCCCTCGCGGCGGCGCGGGCGTCGGGCCGGCTCGACGAATGGATACGCGAGATCGAAGCCGCGGTCGGCGAGGGCCGTTGGAAGCAGACCGCCGGTCGCATGGCGCGGCGACTGGACGAGGCCGGCTCGCACGAACACGCGAGCAAGCTCTGGCATGCGTTGTTGCGCGCCGCGCCGCAAGACGCGAACGCCGCCTGGGGCCTGGCCGCATCGCTGAAATCGTCCGGAAAGCTCGCGGAGGCGCTCGAGGCCCTGATCGACTTTGTGCGCGCCGATCCGGACAACGCCGACGTGCCGCCCGAGCGCCTGGCGGCGTGGATGACGACGTTCGAGGCAACCGACGAGTTCCTCGAGATCGTACACGCTGCCGGCGAGCGCGGCGACCGCGACTTCTCCACGGATTTCGTGCTCGGGGCGGTGGCGGCGGCGGCGCGTCAGACCCAGCTGGCTGAGCAGTTGTTCGCGTCGGCTGTCAATTCGCGGCCCGGTTTCGCGCTGGCCCACGTCACGTGGGGCCGCCTGCTTCTCACGCAATACCGCTGGGAGCAGGCCAAGCAGCAGGCTTCCCAAGCACTCGAGCACGCGCCGCGGCTGGCAGCCGCGCACTACGTGATGGCAGAAGCGCACTCCGGCCTCGACGAAAACGGGGACGCCGAGAAAGCGTACAAAAAAGCGCTACGCTTTCGGCCCCAAGACGCGGCCTACGCGCTGGCTCTGGCGCGGCACTACCGGCGGATGGGCCGCGCGGCGGCCCTCGGCGCGCAGCGTTATTTTCAGCAGGCTCTGTCCATCGACCCGTCCAACGGCGAGGCCGCCGAGAGCCTGATCGAGAGCTATCTGGCGGCCGGCAAATTCGACGTGGCCCGCGCGCAGCTCGAACAGGCCGAGGCTTCGGACCTGCCAGACGACGTGTTGCGCCGCGTACGAACCGCGATCCGCTATTCCCGCGGACCCTCCGCGGACCAGCTCCTGGAAGAGCTCACGCGCCAGCATGAGCGTTTCCCGAAGGACTGGATGACCGCTCTCAAGCTGGCCGCGGCCGAGTGGAAAGTGCGACAACGACCGGACGACGCGCATCGCGTGCTCCAGCGCGTCCTGGCGCTCGTGCCGGACAGCGATCAAGCGCTCGAGATGTTCGCCGGCGTGCAAATCGACCGGCTCGAATACCCCCAGGCGATCGAGGCGATCGAAAAACTCGCCGCCCGCTATCCGAACCGCCGCGCCGTGCTGATCGCGCTGACAAAGACGTACCAGTACGACTTTCAGATCGACAAATCCCTGGCCGTGCTGCACCGGCTGCTCGCGTTGGCGACCGAAGACGACGAGCGAGCCGCCTTGCGCGAGGAGTTGTTGAGCGTCCAAATGACCTTTCAGGA
This sequence comes from Planctomycetota bacterium, assembly GCA_022574815.1. Lineage (GTDB taxonomy): Bacteria > Planctomycetota > Phycisphaerae > UBA1845 > Fen-1342 > JACZRH01. Next base: position 21,361 of record JACZRH010000008.1, read on the forward strand.
CTATGACGGCGCGTTGGCACTCGTCGACACGTGGCTGAAGGACTCGCCGAACGACGACGTCTTCGGGCGCTATCGGCTCGGGGTGCTCCGCGCCGCGGAGCGCTGGCCGGACGCCGTCAAGCTCGCGACCAAGCGTCTGGAAGCGACTCCGGCGGACAGGAGCCGCCGGCTCGAATTCGTCGAGACGTGTTCCCGCGCGGGACGCTACAAGGAAGCCGAACGTCGCGTACGCGCGTGGCTGCGCGGCGATTCCGGCGACGGCCCCTGGGCCGGAAAGCTGGTCGAAATCCTGCTGAAAGACAAACGCCCGGAGGAGGCCCTCGACATCGTCAACGACCTCACGCCGCCCAACCCGACGGCGGCGCTCGAGGTGGGGCGGATGCGGGCCCGCTGCTACGCCGCTGCCGACCGCGTGGACGCCGCCGTCGAGGAGTTGGACGATCTGATGGCGGAGGTCAACGGAATGCCCCGCGAGTTTCGCCCGCAGGTGCGTTACTTGTTCCGGGCCGAGATCGCACGCATTCTGATGGAGGCGCAGCGCTACGAGGAAGCGTTGCGACGCTGCGAGAAATGGCTCGAGCAAACCCCCAAGAACGGCGCGCTGGCCCGCGTCAGGGCACTCGAGCTCAAACGCGCCGTCGTCCAGGCCATGGGCAACGACGAGGAGGACGCGAAGGTCGCCGAGGCGTTGTTGGCAATCGTGCCCAACGACGCCGGCCTGAACAACGACCTGGGCTACAACTGGGTCGATGCGGGCCTGCACCTCGAGCGGGCGACGCGGATGATCCGCAAAGCGGTCGTCCGCGACCCGCTGAACGCAGCTTTTCTCGACAGCCTGGGGTGGGCGTACTACAAGGCCGGCGATTTCGCCGCCGCCCGCAAGTACCTCGGCCGCACCGTCCGCCTCGCCGCCGGGCAGGACCCCGTCATCTACGACCATCTCGGCGACGCCGATTACCGGCTCGGCGACGAGGGCAGCGCCCGCCAGCACTGGGAAAAAACGCTCGCGCTGCTCGAGGATTCCACGAAGGAGAGCCCCGATCCGCGCGACGCCGAACTGACCTCGGCAGCGCGCGAGAAGCTCGCGGCGCTGCGGAAGTCCAAACCACCGAAAGTGGCCCCCACCGCCAAGGAGCAGGAGTGAGCTCGGACAAAAGCGCGCTGCAAGTCGCGCGCGACGTGATTTCGGAAGAAGCCGAAGCCCTGCGGCAGCTCGCGTCGTCGTTCGGCAACGGCTTCGACGGCATCCTCGAGACGATTCGCGCCAGCCGCCAGATCGTCGTCAGCGGTCTCGGCAAAAGCGGACACATCGCGCAGAAAATCGCCGCTTCGCTGACGAGCACCGGCACGCCCGCCATGTACATGCACCCGGTCGAAGCGTTGCACGGCGACCTGGGAATCGTGACCGAGTCGCACTGCCTGGTCGCGCTTTCGCGCAGCGGCAACACCGAAGAGGTCCTGCGGTTCGTGACGCACTTTCGCCGGCTGGGCGGCCCGGTGATCGGCATCACGCAGGGGCGCGAATCGCGCCTGGCCGAGCTGGCCCGGCACACGATCCTGCTGCCGGAAGTCCCCGAGGCTGGTCCGCTGAACTTGGCGCCCACGACGAGCTGCATACTCATGCTTGCGGCCGGCGACGCGCTGGCGATGGCCTTGTTGCACGCCAGCGGCTTTCAACGCGATGACTTCGCTCAGTACCACCCCGAGGGCACGCTCGGGCGGCGGCTCCTGCTGCGGGCCAACGACCTGATGCACACCGGCGACGACCTCCCGCTCGTTTACGCCGACGATCCGTTCGACCGCCTCATACTCGAAATGACGCAAAAGCGCCTCGGATTGGCACTGATCGTCGAGCGCGACGGGCAGCTCATGGGCACCTTCACGGATGGCGACCTGCGCCGCGCGCAAGAGCGCGTGCCGGACCCGCACAAGCTCGATGCCCGCACGCTCTTCGGTAAGACCCGCCGCCCCTCATCGGCCCCCGACGTGCCGGTGTCCCGCGTCCCCGGCAATCACCCCGCCGTCGAGTGCCTGCGGATCATGCGCGAGGCCGAGATCACGAGCCTCGTCATCGTCGATGAACACCAGCATCCGACCGGCGTTTTGCGGCTGCTGGACCTGCTGCGAGCCGGTCTTGCGTAACGCCGGTCTGTTTCTGCACGCCAATTATCGAACACATGCGCGTCGAAACTGCCCTGGAAACCGGTGCGGCTCCCCGCGCTGATCGGACGTTCGCGGTCCGGGAACCGCCGGTGCGGCCCTATCTCGGCCGGATGATGCACCGGCTCTTCACCTTCACTCCCCGGCCGGCGCCGTTACGCAAGAAGTGCGCCCGCTTTGCCGAACTAACAGCATAGGTGTCGGCTTTCATTTTGACACCGAATGCTCGTGTTTGCGCCGTGGGAGCAGAATCGTGTCCTCTAAGAGCGTCAAGACGGCCACGCGACTGGAGGTCGTGTTCGCCGAGGATCGGATGCGGGCGTGGTTCCAGCTTCGCGACCCCGCATCGGTTCGCGAGGATGAGCCGATCAGTGCGGAGGAAGTGGCCAGAGCGTTGAAAGCGGGGCGCATCGAAATTACGGAACAGGTCAAGACGCGCGTGGCGAATTATATCGCTCTGGTGGGACCGAACGCCGTGAAGCCCGCGCGGCCGACAGAGGACACGGAAGACGAAGAGGACGGTCCGCGCGAGATACCGGAGCGCTTCCTGATCGCGGAAGGCCGACCTCCGGTCGAGGGGCGCCACGCGGAATTCGAGTGGGACGAGCAATTCAAGGGCGAGGCCCACGACTGGAACCAAGAGGCCTCGATCGACTATTTCAGCTTGAACACGATCCTGACCGTACCCGAAGAGACCCTCATCGGCCGCATTGTTCCGCCCGAGAACGGACAGACGGGGGTCGACGTTTGCGGACGGGAGCTTCGGCCCCGCATCCTGCAAGGTGTCGCGCTGTCCTTGGGAGAGGGGCTCAAAGCGGCCGAGGGCGAAGCCTGCGGTGTCGTCACACAAACGGCGGGCCGCGTCGTCGTCGAGCGAGACACGATTCGCGTCGACCAAGTCCTGGTTATTCGCAACGATATCGACTTCGACTCCGGAAGTGTGGACGCGTGCATCGACGTCGACGTCTCCGGCACCGTGCGGTCCAGGTTTTCGGTCAAAACCCCCAAATCGCTCAAGGTCGGCAAGGCGATCGAGGCCGCCTTCGTGGAGACGGGCGGCGACATCGCGGTCCGCGGGGGCATTCTGGGGCAGGAGCGCGCCGGCAAAATTCGCAGCGGCGGTTCGGTCACGGCGCGGTTCTGTGAGGAAGCGGACGTGCGCGCCGTGGGGGACATCCGCTTCACGCGCGAGAGCCTCAACAGCGTCCTGCACACCGACGGCAAGCTGCTAGTCGCGCACGGGTCCATCATCGGGGGCAGCACCTATGCCCGCGGCGGCGTCGAGGCGAAGGTGTTGGGCAGCGCAGCCGGCGTGCCCACGGACATCGCGATCGGAACCCACCCGAAAGTTCTGCTCCGCATTCGGCAGCTCGAAAGCGAAATCAAGGCCGCCCACAAGACGGCCGAGCAGATTCGCGAACGCGTCCAACCCCTGATTGCCAACATGAAACGCCTGACGCGCGAGCAGCGCGAGCAGGCGACCGAGCTCTTGAGCAAGGCCGACGAGATCGAATTCAGCGCCTCAGACAAGGAGGCCGAGCGAAAGGACCTGATCGAGAACTCCGGGCCGGCTGAGCCGCCTTTCGTTCGCGTCGAGAAGCTCGTCAACCCGGGCGTGCGGATCGCGATCGGCATGCGCGAGACGCGCTTCGCCGAGCCGCTGCGCGGACCGCTGCGAATCGAGATTCGGAAGATCGAGGGCGCCAGCGAGATCGTCGCCGCCAGCAAACGAACGGGTTCGTTAACCGTGTTGCCGAACAACGAAATCGACCTCAAGAGCCTCGCCGCAGCAGCGCAGGCCGACGGAGAAAACGATGGAACCGACGAAGACGACCACACGAACTGACGGGCGTGAACTGGCGGCCGTCGTTTCCAAGATTCTCGGCGACCTGGCCTTCATGGTCGGCGACGGCGAGAGCCACGGCAAGATACCGGCCGACGCCATCTGGCTGCAAGGTGAGATCAGCTACCGCGGGCCGCTAGCCGGCACGTTGCGCTGCTTTTGCACGCGCGACTTCGCGGTGCAGCTCACCGCAAACCTGCTCGGTCTCGACCCCGACGAAGAGGACGCGCGCGACGGCGCCGACGACGCGATGCGCGAGTTCATGAACGTGCTCTGCGGGCACCTGATCACCGTCTGGCACGGGACCGAAGCCGTTTTCAATATCACCCTCCCGAAGGTGGTCGAGTGCCGCGAACCCCCCAATCCGGAATCGTGGGCCTCAACCTGTCATTGCCGGCTGTGGGTCGCGGGCGAGCCGTTCTTCTGTTCCTTCGAAGTAAGAGACTGACCCGATCGCGGCCGACGCGGGACGGGCGGAGGAAGCTACGTTGTTAGCCGAAGTGATCCGGGATCTGACCCACGCCGAATACGAGCTGTTTCGCAAGCTGGTCTACGCCCAGAGTGGCATCAACCTCGGCTCCGAGAAGAAGCAGCTCGTGCGGGCGCGGCTGGGAAGACTGCTACGGCGGGGCCAGTTCCGCTCCTACCGGGCTTACTACGACCATGTGAAGAACGACGCCAGCGGTCAGGAACTATGCGAGCTGCTGGACGCCATCTCGACCAACACGACGCACCTGTTCCGCGAAAAGACCCACTTCGATTTCCTCCAAACAGCCTTGCGGCGCTGGACCCAGACCGGCGCCGACCGCGCGGCGCGCTCGACGATCCGCATTTGGAGCGCCGCCTGCTCGAGCGGCGAGGAGCCGCATTCGATCGCGATGACGGCCCACGACGCGCTGCGTGCCAGCCCCAGCGTGCAAGTGAAGCTGTTGGCGACGGACATCTCGACGAAAATGCTCGAACGGGCCCGCGTCGCCCGCTACGAGCCGCACCGCGTCGGCACTGTCCCGCCCCCGTTTCAAGAACGCTATTTTCGGCGTGTGCGGCAGGACGCGACCGAGTGGCTCGAGCTGGTTCCCGAGTTGCAACGCCTGATCACGTTCTCACGCTTCAATCTGATGTCCGAGCAATTCCCGTTTCAGCACAGCTTCGACGTGATCTTCTGCCGAAACGTCATGATCTACTTCGACCGCCCGACGCAGCAGACGCTGGTGAACAAGTTCGCTCGCCACCTGCGCCCCGGCGGGTTTCTGCTGATCGGGCATTCCGAAAGCCTCAACGCGATCCAGCATCCGCTCAAGTACGTGCGCCCCACGATTTACGAAAAGGCCCGCGCGTGAGCACGCGGCGCAAACGCGTCGACGTCTACCTCGCCCCCGCCCAAGTCGGGGTCTTCACAACGCCGACCCGCGTCAGGACGATCCTCGGAAGTTGCGTGGCCCTGTGCCTCTGGGACCGCGGGAAGCGGATCGGCGGAATCAACCATTACCTGCTCGCCCGCGCCCCCGCCACACCGGATGGGGATAGCGATCTGCGCTACGGCAACTCGTCGAACCGAATTCTGTTGGAGCGAATGCGCGCCGCCGGAGCCCGCCCGACACACCTGGAAGCCGCGGTGATCGGCGGGGGCCACCCGGCTAGCGCTACGAGTATGGGCCGGCAGGTCGGCCTGGACAATGCCCGCGGCGCGCTCGAACTGCTGCAAGAGCTCGGCATCCGCGTCGTTCGCCAGGAGACCGGCGGCGCGCGCGGGCGTCAACTGCTGTTCGGCTCGCACAGCGGCGAGCTGATCGTGCGCTTGCTGGGCGGCGACCCGGGCGTGGTCGGCGGAGCGAGCCGGTGAGACACAACGGGCCGATTCGCGTTCTGCTGATCGACGACTCGCAGGTCTTGCGGGAGCGACTGAGCGAGGCCCTGCACGCGGGAAAGAGCATCGTGGTCGTCGGCGCGGCGCGTGACGCCGTCGAGGGGCGCGAGTTGGTCATCCGGCACCGGCCCGACGTAATCGTCCTCGATCTGGAATTGCCCGGCGTCGATGCCCTGGAGTTCCTTGGAAAGCTGCGCGAGTCCTACCCGGTTCCGGTCCTGATGTGCAGCGACAGCCGGCAGCGCAACGGGCCGCGCGCCATCCAGGCCATCGAAATCGGCGCCCTGGACGTGTTACTCAAGCCCGGCATACGCTCGCGGTCGGCCGTCGGCGCGTTCTCCGAGGAACTGGCCGAAAAGATCCGCGTCGCACATACCGAAGCCAGACCCGTAGCCAAGGCGCCCGTCCAACCCGACGGCGCGGCGCCTTCCTTCCGCGAAACCGGCCTGGATCCCGGCAATTATCTCGTCGTGGTCGGCGCGTCGACCGGCGGCACCGAGGCCTTGCGGGCCATGCTGTCCAAAACGCCCGTGGATTTTCCCGCGACCGCAATCGTGCAACACATGCCCGCCGACTTCACCGGGTCGTTCGCCGACCGGCTCGACGGATACAGCCCCATGCACGTCAGCGAGGCGGGCGAGAACCAGATCCTCGAAGCCGGACACGCCGTCATCGCCCGCGGCGACACGCACCTGATCGTGCGCCGCCGGGGAGCGACCTGGCGAACGCTCTACACCGACCGGCGCCCGGTCAACCGGCACTGCCCCAGCGTCGACGTGCTCTTCGATTCGGCCATCAAGGCGGCCGGCCCGCTCGCAATCGGAATCCTGCTCACCGGCATGGGCTGCGACGGCGGGCACGGGTTGTTACGGCTCCGCCAAGCCGGCGCGTTAACGCTCGCGCAGGACCGCGAGTCGTGCGTCGTCTATGGCATGCCCAAGGTCGCCGCAAACCTGGGGGCCGTGCAATACACGGGCCGCCCCGAGGAGCTGCCCGAGCTGGTGCTGCGCGCACTGCGCAGCCGCCGCGAGAAAACGCCGCATGCGTCTACGGCACCGGCAACATGATGGTCTCGTTTTCACGCAGGAAATTACGCCCCGCCGGCCAACGGCAAGCCGCTCGGCTTGAGCCAACGCGTGCCTGGGGAAGACCTCCGCTCCCCTGATCGAGTACACTTTCAGGCGCCCCGGGGCGGGTTCCACCCGCCGAGCGATGGCGGCGGGCCATGTCCGCCTCAAACGGCGCCGCAGCGCAGACGACAGAGGAAAGCCTGGAAGCCCGCATGGCAGACAAGACCATCACGCTCGAAGTCTTCCGCTACGACCCCGCCGCCGGCGGCGACCCGACCTTTCAGCGCTACGACGTGCCCTACCGCAGCGACTGGGTCGTGCTCGATGCGCTCAACTGGATCAAGGACACCACCGACGGCTCGCTCACTTTCCGTTGGAGCTGCCGTATGGGAGTCTGCGGCAGTTGCGGCATGATGGTCAACGGCCTGCCGAAGCTGACTTGCTCGACCTTCCTGAAGGATTACTACCCCGATCCGCTACGGATCGAGCCGCTGGCAAACTTCCCGGTGCAGCGCGACCTGGTAATCGAATTCGACGGCTTCGTCGAAAAGCTCAAGAGCATCAAGCCCTGGCTGATCCGCAACGACCAGCGCGACCCGGCCGACGGCGAGCTGCGTCAAACGCCCAAGCAATTGGCGCAGTACAAACAATACACGATGTGCATCAACTGCATGCTGTGCTACTCCGCCTGCCCGGAATACGCTTTCATCCCCGGCTTCATCGGGCCGGCCGCCATTGCGCTCGCGCAGCGCTACAACCTGGACTCGCGCGACCAGGGACAGGCCGAGCGCCGCAAATTGCTCGGCGTGCAGGAAGCGGTCTGGGAGTGTACCTTCGTCGGCGAGTGCAGCGCCGTCTGCCCCAAGCATGTCGACCCCGCCGCCGCGATCCAGCAGGCCAAGGTGACCAGCACGATCGACTGGTACAAACGCTTTCTCATGCCCTGGGGGAAGAAATGAGGCCGCGCCCGCCCGAGCCGCCGACGCGCACCTGGTTCATGCGAACGACGGCGTACCGGTTGTTCATGATCCGTGAGTTCACGAGCGTCTTTCTGGCCGGCTACTTGATCTTTTTGCTGGTGTTGCTGGCCCGCGTGGGTGAAGGCCCGCAGCCGTTCGAATCGCTGCTAGTCACGCTGCGCAGCCCCATCTCAATCATCCTGCACGTGCTGGTGCTGCTGGCGGCACTCTATCACGCGGTCACGTGGTTCAACCTGACGCCGCGCATCATGCCCGTCCGCTTGGGCGAGGAGCGCCTGCCCGACGCCGTGGTGGCGATCGCCGCGGGCTATCTGCCCTGGATCGTCGTGAGCCTCGCGATCGGCTGGGCGGTGTTGGGATGAAGGAAGCGATGTCCTGGGCTCGAGACCCGATCGGCCCGCGGCGCCCTGAGGTGTGGGCATGAAACAATCCAACGAGGCCTTCTGGTGGTCGCTCTTCTCGGCGGGCGGCGTCGCGGCGGCGCTGTTTCTGCCGGCCATCGTCGTGCTCACCGGTTTCGTGCTGCCCTTCGCCGAGGGCGACACCGCCACGCGCCACGAGCAATTGCGAGAGCTGATCGGTTGGTGGCCGGTTCGAGTCCTGTTGATGCTCGTGATCTCGCTCTCCTTCTTTCATTGCGCCCATCGCATGCGGCACCTGCTTATGGACTTCGGCGTGCGCTCGACGCCGCTCCTGCTGGCGGTCGTGTTCTACGCCGGCGCCATCACCGGGACCGTCGCGACGGTCGTGGTCATTTCCCGGCTGTAGCGCTGAGGCGCGGGCCTCACTAGCAAGACCATCCTCAGCCATGGAAAGGGTGGCCCACGTCTTCAGCCGCGGACTCCCCACCATTCGCTCACGTGAATCGAGTCGCCGCACGGATGAATTGACCCGACTCCACGGGCTTGTACACTGGTTCCTAATTCAGGAGCCGCGTATGGCCGAACTCAAACCGCTCTCAAAAGAAGCCATTCCGCACGCCCAAGAGCGCGCCGAGCGTTATCGGCTGCTCAACGAGCCCTTGCACGCCGAGAGCATTTATCTCGATATCTTGAGCGCCGACCCGGGAAACCACGCCGCCACCATCGGGCTCGTGCTCTCGCTGACGGACCAGTTTCGTGACGGGACCAGCCACGGCCTCGAGCACGCCCGCGAGCAGGTTCGCGATCTGCCCAGCGAGTACGAGCAGGCCTACTACTCCGGCATCATTTGCGAGCGCTGGGGCAGTGCCCAGCTCGCCAAAGGCGTGCCGGGGTATGCCGCCGTCGACTGGTTCCGCGAGGCGATGCGCTCCTACGAAACAGCCGAGGCACTCAGTCCGCCGGACAACGCCGAGGCCATCCTGCGTTGGAACGCCTGCGCGCGGATCATCGAACGCACCGGCGCGGTCCAGCCTCGCCCCGCCGCGCCGGGTTTCGAATCGCCCGCGCAGGGCGAGATGCCGCTCGAATAGTGGCGCGGGGAGCACCGGGGCCCCGCCGGTTTGTCACGGGTGTTTCCCTGCCCGTACGGCGGTATTCCTTGACTCCCCGGATTCAAAAACGGTACCCTGAATCTTGGTGAGGCTAGAAGCGCTGGGTGAGGACCCAGGAACCCACCTGACGGCCCCCGCCTTGTGCGCTGCCCACACCTGAGGAGTCGAGAGATGACGATACGCACGGTGCTGATGATGGTCTTATTGGCTGCGCCGCTGGAAGCTGCAGCCCAAACGCTCTCGCGCGTCCGCATCGATTCGCCACAAGCCCGTAGCCTCGCGGATAAGCTGCACGCCGAGGGATTCGACATTCTGCGGCCCACGATCCGCGACGATTCGTTCGAGCTGATCGTTTCCGACGCGGAATGGAAGGGACTCGAACAGCGCGGGCTCGAGCCGATCCTGATCGCCCGCGGCCGCCCGTTTCGCGACATCCAGGGTGAATGGGACAAACCGGACGGCTATCTGAACCTGGCGGAAATCCTCGCGGCCATGGACGCCGCCGCCGCGGCATTCCCCGACGTTTGCCAGGTCGTCGACCTGACCGCGACCTACAACATGCCGACGACGGTCGAGGGCCGGCACCTGTTCGCGGTCAAGATCTCGGACAATGTGACCCAGATCGAAAATGAACCCGCTACACTGCTCGTGAGCAATCACCACGCGCGCGAGATCGTCAATCCCGTCATCGCGCTGCACACGATCGAGCAGCTCACGACGCGCTACGGCAGCGACCCCCAGATCACCCGCCTCGTCGACGAAAACGAAATCTGGATCGCCCCCGTCTGGAACCCCGACGGCTACAACTGGGTCTTCATCGGCGACAACTTCTGGCGCAAGAACCGGCGCGTCTTCCCGCAGGGCATCGGCGTCGACCAGAACCGCAACTACCCCTTCGGCTGGGGCTCCCCCTGCGGCGGCAGCAGTACCGTAACATCTCCAACATACCGCGGCCCCGCCCCATCCTCCGAACCGGAAACGCAGACCATGATCGCGTTCGCAGAAGACCGCCGCTTCGCGCGGGTCGCCGACATGCACTCATCCGGCCGCGAGGTGCGTCAGGGATTCGGGTGCTTGAACTACCCGTTCAGCTCCTTCCTTCAATCCGAGGCCGGCGACCTGGCCGCGACCATGGCAGGCTACGTTCCCGCCTCCTCCTGCTGCACCGGCGGCGACATCCACTACCACATGGCCACGAAGGGCACTCACGCCTTCCTCTGGGAGACTGCGCTCGAGTTCCAGCCACCGCATGCCAACGCGCTTGCCGAAGCCGCACTCGTTTTACCTAGCTTTCTGGCGCTGCTCGAGCGCCCCATCTCGGTCAGCGGGCGCGTGACGGACCTCGGGACCGGCGATCCGCTCGAGGCAGCGATCGAATACGTCGGGGTCGTATTCGAAAACGGCGAGACGAATTCCAGCGGCGGGCCGCTCGGCCGCTACCATGCCACGCTGCCGCCCGGAACCTACACTCTGGAATTCTCCGCCCCCGGGTTCAATACACTAAGCCGCGTTGTAAACGTCACTTCGACCAGTGCTGAAATCCTCGACGTGCAACTCGGGATCCCCGCGCTCACGATCCAGTTCATCAGCGGACCCAGCGGCCTGATCGATCCGGGAACCGCGCCCGATGTCGAGGTCGAGATCACGCCGGGCTCCCAGCAGATCGTCCCCGGCAGTGAGACCGTTTTCTATCGCTACGACGCCGGCGCCTTCGTCGGGCTGCCGCTTAATCCGATCGGCGGCGACCGCTACGCCGCCACGCTGCCCGCGGTGGATTGCGGCGATACGCCCGAATACTACTTCCAGGCCCAAGGCGATGGCGGCACCACCGTGACGCTGCCCTTCGACGCGCCGACCACCGTTTTCGACTTCGCCGTCGGCACCCAGGTCGAGATCGCCAACTTCAACTTCGAGACCGCCCCCGGCTGGACCGCCGAAAACCTCGGCGCCACGAGCGGCGACTGGGAGCGCGGCGTGCCGGTCAACGACCCCAACTGGCAATACGATCCGATCTCCGACTCCGACGGCAGCGGCCAGTGCTTTCTCACGCAGAACGAACTGGGCAATACGGATGTGGATGAGGGCGCAGTCCGCCTCACCTCACCCAACCTGGACATGTCCGCCGGCGACGTCACGCTCAGCTACGACTATTACCTGAACATGACCAACCCGGCTGGTGTGGACATGCTGCTCGTCGAGGTGAGCTCGTCCGGCGTGGGCGGGCCTTGGACCGAGATGGCCCGGCACGAAACGGACGGCGGCCTCGCGTGGCGAACGCACACTCTCACGACCGCCGACTTCACCGCCGCGGGTGTGGCGCTGACCGGCACCATGCGGGTGCGGTTCACCGCCAACGACGCTGATCCGCAGAGCATCGTCGAGTCGGGGCTCGACGCGTTCGACCTCTCCGTGCTGACCTGCGCGGCGTGCTACGCCGACTGCGACGGCAACGGCACACTCGACATCTTCGACTTCCTGTGCTTCCAGAACAGTTTCGTGCTCAGCGAGCCGTACGCCTGCGACTGCGATCCCGACCCGGCCTGCGACATCTTCGACTTCCTCTGCTTCCAGAACGCGTTTGTGGGCGGGTGTCCGTAGGCGTCACAGCGCCTCGCCGCTCATCCTCAACCGCGTCATTCCTCATCGTAAGCTGCGGTTGTACCTGAGCCGTCCCACCCAGGCCAGACACGGTCGTTCCGTTCATATCGTCCCGACTCGAATCTCTCGAAGAGATGAGGCACGAGCGAATGGTGGATGGGTTGATCGCCCAGATCGGCTTCCAGGCTCGTCTGCGCGGCATAGGTCACGGCGTCCGAACCATCGACCAGCACGTGGTACCAGGGCTGGTCGCGGTCGGGCTGGCTCCGGTTGCTGCTGTACCACTGGTCATCCGCCCGGCAGTTCAGGTCAAAGTCCACGACGACCCCGCGATATCGATAACGCCGATGGCAGACCAGTTGTCCGATCGAAAAGCTCGGCGGGTCATCCTGGAAGTACTCGGTGGGCATCGGGTCTGACATACAGCTGATCCTATGCCCGCACAGCCAGGTCCTCGTCGGGCTGATCCGAGGCGGCGATCGATGAGTGCCCGCGCCGGACCTTGTTCTGGCCTGCAGTGATGACGGGCAAACGCGGGCGGCGAGGCGTGGGGCAGACCTCATCCACCCCCGATAGCGACCCGGAATCAGGGCTGAATCGGCCCATTTGACTCCTTGACCCGGAATCTGCCCCAATCCGGTGGCTTTTTCCTGTACAATCGCGGTTCGGCGAACGCCAGTCCGCGCTCGCCCGGAGGACTAAGCATGACCTGGCCAACACTCAATCGGAGGCTCGCAGGTATTCTCGCATCGGCGTGTCTGGTGTCCGGTGCACTTGCCCAGACCACGTACTACGTGAACGGCTCGTGTGGTAGCGACGCCTGGACGGGAACAAACTCCGTCTGCGTTGCACCGGATGGTCCCAAGCGCACGATCCAGGCCGGGATCGACACCAGCGCCACCGGCGACACGGTGATCGTGGCCGACGGCACGTACACCGGGGCCGGGAACCGGGATCTGGACTTCGCCGGCCGGGACATTCATCTGCGGTCCGAGAGTCTTGACCCGAGCCTGTGCATCATCGACTGTCAGGGCAGCGCGGTCGACCCGCACCGAGGCTTCCACTTCCACAGCGGCGAGACCAATGACGCCGTGCTGGAGGGCTTCACCATCACCAATGGCTTTGTCACCAGTGCCAGCCCCGGCGGCGACATCGGCGGCGGGATGCTGAATGAAAACAGCAGCCCGACGGTGAGCAACTGCACCTTCGACTCGAACATTGCCCAGCTACGCGGTGGCGGGATGTACAATGACGTAAGCAGCCCGAGGGTCACCAATTGCACTTTCAGTGCGAACACGGCCAGCGGCGGCTCCGGCGGCGGGATGCTCAATCGCAACGGCAGCAGCCCGACGGTGACCGACTGCACGTTCAGCGGCAACACGGCGGCGGGGCCTCTCGGCGCGGGCGCTGGCGGCGGGATGCTCAACGCGTTGGGCAGCAACCCGTCCGTGACCGGCTGCACGTTCATCGGCAACATGTCGCCGGCGGATGCCGGCGGCGGCATGGCCAACGTCTCCGGCTCCAGCCCAATCGTCAGGAACTGCATGTTCAACAACAACACGGCCCCCTTCGGCGGCGGCATGTTCAACATTCGCACCGGCAGCAATCCGACCATCACGGCTTGCACCTTCCGCGCCAACACCGCCGGTATCAATGGCGGCGGGATGTCCAATGGCGACAGCAGCAGCCCGACGGTGACCGACTGCACCTTCGACTCGAACATCGCACGGCAAAACGGCGGCGGGATGTACAGCAGCAGCAGCAGCCCCACGGTCAGCG
>JACZRH010000212.1 GCA_022574815.1 Planctomycetota bacterium
CAACGGCGGCGGATTTGACGGGGCCTGGAGCGTCTATCCCTTTTTCCCCAGCGGCACGGTCATCGTCAGCGACATGAACCGCGGGTTGTTCATTCTGGACGTCAGCGCAACCTTCACATCGCTGAACTTCGAATACCCCAAGGGGCGCCCCGAGATCGTCGACCCGGCCGGCGGCACGACCATGCGCGTGGTCGTCACCGGAAGAAACATCGACCCGCGGCCGGACTCCGGGCTGCTGCACTACGACAGCGGCGCCGGGTGGCAGGTCGTGCCCATGACGACGGTCGCGCCCAACGTCTATGACGCGGTCTTCCCGGCGGCGGCTTGCCCGCAGGAAGTTCTGTACTACGTCAGCGCCGAAGCGGTTGGCGGCGAGGTCTACACGGACCCGGCGGGAGCACCGGCGAACCGCTATTCGGCGGTCGCCCGCTACGGCGAGACCGTGCTCTTCGAGGACAATTTCGAAATGAACCTGGGCTGGACCGTGGAGAACCTCGGGGCCTCGACCGGCGACTGGCAGCGCGGCGTGCCGATTAACGATCCCGCCTGGCCCTACGACCCGATCTCCGACTCGGACGGGAGCGGGCAGTGCTTCGTGACCCAAAACGAGCTCGGCAACACCGACGTGGACAATGGGGCCGTGCGGTTGACCTCGCCCGTTTTCGAGTTGTCCCAAGGCAGTATCATCAACTACGACTACTATCTCAACATGACCAATCCTGCCGGCGTGGATCGCCTGCTGGTCGAGGTCAGCGACGATGGCGGCGGGAGCTGGACGGAGATCGCGAACCACGGGACCAGCGGTGGGCTGAGTTGGCGCACGCACTCGATCAACGAGGCCGACCTGAGCGCGGCCGGGGTCGCGCTGACGGCTACGATGCGGATGCGCTACACGGCGAACGACTCCGATCCGCAAAGCATCGTCGAGGCCGGCCTCGATGCGTTTCGAATCACGGTCGACATCTGCGATCCGCCCTTCCCGCCGGGCGACCTGAATTGCGACGGCGCCCTGAACGGCGGCGACATCGACCCATTCTTCCTCGCGCTCGGCGATCCGGCTGCGTACGCGCTCGCTTTTCCGAATTGCGACGCGGCCCTCGCCGACATGAACGGGGACGGGCGGGTCAACGGCGGCGACATCGACCCGTTCTTCGCCTGCCTGGGCGGCGGTGTTTGCCCGTAGCGAAATGTCGCAAGAATCGCGTCGATGGGCATCGTAGGGTTCCGGGTTCAGGAATACGGAACGGCTGATCGGCGGTCAACACGTTCAAGCATCTCGCACGGAACCGTGCGTTCGTCTGGGTCCCGTGCTTACGGCAAAGGCGGTGTGCGCGTGGGATCGTCCCTTTCCGCGCAGTCGGCGGCGACCACAATCTCATTGAGCCGCCGCTCAATCGAGACGGGAAACCCGTAGTAATCCTCGGCCCGCAGCGCGAAGACGTACTCGCGGTGATGAAACGAGAGCGCGGGGCCTTCGAGATAGAGGATGTTCACTTTCCGTTTGGCAACCGTGCGGAACAACCGCGCGTCGGGTCCGTAAAAAAGACCGAGAGCGCGGAAATATCCGGGGCCGTTCGGGGTTTTGCCAAGTAGCGGTTTTGATCAGCAGGGCGCTCCGCGCCCGTAACCCCGGAGGTAATGCCATGACAGGTGCGTCACGGTTGGTTGGCAGGTTTTTGTTGTTCGCCGGGGCGGCGGCGCTCGTCGTCGCCGCGAATGCCCAGGATCGTCGCGGCCGCGGCGAGCGCGGCGAGCGGAAACCAGCGCTCAAGGCCGGCGATGTGGCTCCCGACGCCGAGCTGCTGAAATTGGGTACCGAAGACAAGGTGAATATCGCCGACGCCCGCGGCAAGCGGCCGGTCGTGCTCATCTTCGGGAGCTATACGTGACCGCCTTTCTTGCGCCAGGTTGGCGTAATGGAAAAAATGTATCAGGATTACAAGGACGTCGCGGACATCTACATCGTCTATATCCGTGAAGCGCACGCGGCCGACAGCAGTTGGCCGGTTCCCTACGCGAAGGAAAAGGGGATCACCGACCACACGAACTTCGGCGAGCGCTGCGAAGTCGCCGAGCGGCTGGTCAAGGACAAGAAGTTGACCATCCCCTGCCTGGTCGACGCGATGGACAACAACGCCAACAAGGCGTATTCGGGTTGGCCGGACCGGCTTTTCGTCATCCGCAAGGACGGCAAGCTCGGCATCGCCGGCGGACGCGGGCCGTTCGGGTTCGTGCCCGCGCTCGAGGCGGCCGAAAAATGGCTGGCCGACTTCAAGAAGAACGACAAGGAGCCCGAGATCGGCAAATACCAGCCGGACACGAGCCGCCGACCGCGCATGGGGCGTCGCCGCGGCCGTAATCGCGACCGCGAGCCCAAGGAGACCAAGCCGGATCCCTAGGATCGGACTCGGGGAACCGGTCCGCCTCCGACGGCTGAAGCAAACCGATCACCCGATCGTTAACCGCAACCGCTTTGTCCGATTCCCGCTCTACAGGCGGTCCTTGCGCTTGTAGAGATAAACATTGACGCTGGCGATGTCGGCGATTCGCTCGTAATTCCGATCGATCCACACGCCGAGCGGGTCGATTGGGGACTGCTCGGTCGCGCCCGGCGCGAAGCCGTGCAGCCACTCGTAATCGCTGGCCCGCACGACGAACAGGACCGGTGGGTGGGCCATCAACGTCTCGTACAGCTCGTCGCGTATGAAGTCGGCGTATCCCGGCACTTGGCCCATCTTTTCGGTCGTGGTGAACCGACACACGTTCGGCCGGCGCGCCACCAGGTAGACGCCGGGCATGTAGCTCCAGCATTGGATCGTGTCCCCCGGCTCGGTCACGCGGGCCACTTCTTCGCCGACGATCTCCCAATCGGACTGCTCCCCGAGTTCGATGCGATGGTACCAAACCGTCGCCACGTGCTCGAAATTGAGCACGCAGGCGTCGGCCGCGAAATACCCCATCGCGACAAAGGCCACGATCACCCAGGCCTGTTGCTGAAACCGGTGCAGAATCCGGCGTTCGGCTCGCAGGACATTGATCAAATACGCGGCCATCAACATCAACGGGGGGATCGTCGGCGCGACGTAGTGCGAAAAGTTGTGCGGGCTGAGCACCGCTCCATAGCACGATACCGCGTACCAGGTGCCGAACAGGAACATCGCGCGCGGGCAGACCGGCGGCAGCGCTTTGAGTTGATCTTCCACCGGCTTCGGCCGAAATAGCGGCCGCACCCACCACAGGACCGCGTGGATCGTCGCCGTCAGAGCCATTAACAGCGGCAGTAGCAGGACGGCCAACACCTGTTTCTTCAGCATGTACCAATTGACGAAGTCCCCGCCGATATTGCTGCGGCCGATTGTAAAGTAAGCGCGGTTGAAGCCGAAGGTCGCGAAGACCGCCTCCTGCAAGGCCCCTTGCGCGGCCAGCGCCGCGCACGCGGCCGCCAGGACGATCAGCACCCCGCCGAGCAGCAGCAGGCAGCGGCGCAGACCGTCCTGCCAGCGCAGGTCACGGGCGATTACGAGGACGATCGTGTGCAGCCCCATCGCGCCCCAGGCCGTCAGCCCGACCTGCTTGAACAGGAACGCCGCCCCGCAGAACATCCCCGCGCACAGCCACTTCCACCAGCGGTCGCGCGCGAAGCCACGCATGTAGAACGCGACGGCGGCGAGCTCGCAGGCGATCAGGAACGTCTCGGTGCGGTTTGTGCCGCACTGGAAGTTCCCGTGCGTCATGAAAAAGCCGGCCAGCACGGTCGCTAAGCCGGCGGCGCCTCGGTAGTAAACGCCGCATGAAATTACGTAGAAACACGCCAAGCTGACGACCAGCGCGACCACGCACAAAGCGATGATCCCGCCGTAGCTGTCATTGCCGATGATCATGCCCAGGGCGTTGATCCAGTAGATGCCCGGCGGCTTGTTGTCCCACACGTCGAGGTAAACGGTCGCGCCATGGGCGATGCGCCAGCCGTAGTAGCCGAACATCTGGTCGTCCACGACGTCGGTTCGCCAATGGGCGGCGATCACCGGGCCGGCAAAGACGGTTGCCATGACCGCCGAGATGATCAGGACCAGCACCCAGTGCGGAAGCTCGCGGTCGGGCTTCCTCGAAATGGTTTCCATACGGTGTTCATCCTCATGACAGGCCGGTCGGGCCTCGCCGCGACGGCGCGGCCCCGGCAAGTCCGGCGCGGCGTGCGAAACGCCCGACCGTTCAGGGTAGTATCGCACGACCATGAACGGCTGTCACGGCAGCAGCGCCGCGCGGTCCCCGGAAAAAGGGGTCGGGAGTCTTTTTTCTAATTTCGCCAAAAAGACTCCCGACCCCTTTTTTCCCCTTTTCTCCTCGAGACGGTATACTCCGCCGGGGGACGAGAGCGGGCCGGGCCCAGCGGCGCCATGCTGCCGTTGCACATCGAAGAACAGGAGCCGTTCATGATCGAGGCTGCATCTCGCGGGGCATCCGTGAAGAGAGCTCGCATCCCGGGCCTATCGCGCCGCCGCTTGCTCCAGGTGCTTGGAGCGCTCGGAGTCGGAACGCTCGCGTTCCGCCAAGCGCTGGCGGGCCAGGTCGCCGTGGGACAGAGCGTTACGACGAAAGCGATCCGGCAGGCAGAGTGGATCTCCGGCCTGTCGTTCACGAACGAAGAGCGCGAGCTGATGCTCGAGGACGTGAATCAGGCGCTGGGAAACTACGCTCGCATCCGCGCGGTGCCGCTCGACAACGCCGTTCCGCCGGCGATCCTGTTCTTTCCGGATGATCCCGGCGCGCCGCGACGGGCCGAAGAGCGAGAAGCGATCGTCGCCGGCGCATCGCCCGCGGCGCGGCGCCCGGCCTCCGAGGACGATCTGGCGTTCACGCCGGTCACGGAGTTGGCGGCGCTGCTACGCGGGCGGCAAGTCTCGTCGGCCGAGCTGACGAAGCTCTACCTGGCGCGATTGCGGCGCTACGACCCCTTGCTGCACTGCGTCATCAACTACACCGAGGAGTCGGCCCTGAAGCAGGCCGAACGGGCCGACCGCGAGATCGCCGCCGGGCGCTATCGCGGCCCCTTGCACGGCGTCCCGTGGGGCGTGAAGGATCTATTCGCGTTTCCCGGATATCCAACGACCTGGGGCGCCAAGCCGTTCAAAGATCAGGTGCGCAAGGAAAAAGCGACGGTCATCGCGCGGCTCGAAGAGGCCGGCGCCGTCCTGATCGCCAAGCTCGCCGTCGGCGCGTTGGCGTGGGGCGACGTGTGGTTCGGCGAACGGACCCGCAACCCCTGGAGGCCGGAGCAGGGCTCGAGCGGCTCGTCGGCCGGGCCCGCTGCTGCCGTCGCGGCCGGGCTGGCCGGCTTCAGCATCGGAACCGAAACACTCGGCAGCATCGTCTCGCCCTGCACGCGCTGTGGCGCGACGGGGCTGCGGCCCACGCCGGGCCGCGTGAGCCGCTTCGGTTGCATGGCGTTGTCGTGGACGATGGACAAGGTCGGTCCCATCGCCCGTTCGGTCGAGGATTGCGCACTCGTGTTCGGCGCCATCCACGGCCGCGACGGGCTCGATCACAGCCTGATGGACCGGCCCTTCGAATGGCCGCTACGGCGAGACGTGCGCACCCTGCGGGTCGGCTACATCGAGTCATTGTACGACGAAGGCCGGCTCGACCGGATCGACGACGACCAGCGGCGCGAACGCGCCAGAGCCCGGATCGAGGCCTCGCGCAAGTCGCTGGCAGTGTTGCGCGAGCTGGGCTTCAAACTCGTGCCGATCGAGCTACCCGACAAGTACCCGATCGCGCCGTTGCGCCTGATCCTGACCGCCGAGGCCGCCGCCACGTTCGACGACCTGACGCGCGGCGGGCGCGACGACGAACTCGTGCGACAGGTGCGCAATGCCTGGCCGAACGTGTTCCGCGCCGGCCAGCTCATCCCGGCGGTCGAGTACATCCGCGCGAATCGCATTCGCACGCTGTTGATGGGCGAAATGCAGCGGGTCATGAAGGACATCGACGTATACATCGCACCGACCCGCGGCAGCAGCAACCTGCTGCTCACCAACCTGACCGGCCATCCAACCGTCGTGTTGCCCAACGGATTCCGCGAGAACGGCACGCCGACCAGCGTCACTTTCTGCGGCCGACTTTATGGCGAGACGGAACTGCTCGCCGTCGCGAGTGCCTATCAACAGGCGAGCGGATTTCATTTGCGTCGCCCGCCGCTGTAAGGCGGCAAGCGCCCGCGCGATCTCGACCTGCGCCGCGTTGACAGAATACGCCATTTCTGCTTTCCTGTGCGGTTCTTTCGAGGAACGGAGAATTCGATGATCGACCCGCGCATCACCAAACTGGCCGACACGCTCGTCAACTATTCCTGCGCGGTCAAGCCCGGCGAGAAAATCCTGATCGAAGCGATCGACGTGCCGCACGAGTTCACCGCCGAGTGCGTGCGCCTGGCGCGCGAAGCAGGCGGGTCGCCGCTGGTGACGCTCAAGAGCAACCAGGTGCAGCGGGCGTTGTTGCTGGCCGGCTCCGAGGAGCAGTGGCAGCTCATCGCCGACGTCGAGAAGCATCGCATGGAGAACGTCCAGTGCTACATCGGGGCGCGCGGCAATCCCAACGTCTCCGAGCTCTCCGACGTGCCGGCCGAGCAGCAGAAGCTCTGGGAATCCACGGTCTGGAAGCACGTCCACGGCGACCTGCGGGTCAAGAAGACCCGCTGGGTCGTGCTGCGCTGGCCCAACCCGAGCATGGCCCAACTCGCCGAGATGTCCACCGAGGCCTTCGAGCGGTTCTACTTCGACGTCTGCACGATGGACTACGCCAAGATGAGCCGCGCGATGGCGGCGCTCAAGACCCGCATGGAGCGGACCGACCAGGTGCGTCTCAAAGGCCCCGGCGACACCGATTTGACCTTTTCGATCAAGGGCATCCCGGCCATCCTCTGCGACGGCAAGCTCAACATCCCCGACGGCGAGGTCTTCACCGCTCCGGTCCGCGACAGCGTCAACGGCGTGATCCAGTTCAACACGCCCACCATGTACCGCGGCACGACGCACGAGAACGTCCGGCTGGTCTTCAGCGAGGGGCAGGTCGTCGAGGCGACCAGCTCGAACACCGAGCAGCTCAACGAAGTGCTCGACGTCGACGAGGGCGCCCGCTACGTCGGCGAATTCGCGATCGGTGTCAACCCGTTCATCACCAAAGCGATGAAGGACATCCTCTTCGACGAGAAGATCGGCGGCAGCATCCACTTCACCCCCGGCCGCTGCTACGACGAGGCCCCCAACGGCAACGACAGCGAGATCCACTGGGACATGGTCATGATCCAGACGCCCGAATACGGCGGCGGCGAGATGCACTTCGACGACGAGCGCGTCCGCCAGGACGGCTTGTTCGTCACGGACGATCTGAAGCCCTTGAACCCCGACGCATTGAAGTAGCGCCCGAGCTCGGTGTTCGGGTAGCGCGGCCGCCCTCGGCCGTTTCGGCGGGGATCGAGGGATCAAGGCATCGAGGTCCGGGAGCATCGGCGTCCCGCCGGTGAGAAACAGCGCGGCCACGGCGACTTGGGGGGCCGAGACGAATGGGCTTAGGCTGAGCATAGCCCCCGCGGCGGGCCTCCGCACCCCCCGCCGGCAATGCTCGCAGTCTGAGGCCGCCTCTTCGCGCCGGCGTCGCCGACACGACCGAACGCAGCACGGAAAATGCCTTGGCCGGGCGGAACGTGTGTAAGTCGAGACGGACGGTTGTCACCAACCGCGGATTGGGGGCTGGAGATTCGGTAGACTGAAAGGGTCATAAGGGCTGCGGTCCGGGTTCGGCCAGAATTTGCTTAGGGGTGCGTTCATGTTCGGCTGGTTGTTGTAGGAGTACTCGCCGTAGGTATGCCCAACCCCGATGCTTCCATTGATGGGGTTGTAGTGAAGGGGCTGTTGCTCGAACGGGTTTATGGTGCCGTCTTGTGTGTTCATTTGGATGCCTCGCCACGAGTTCTGTCACGGATGCTGATGAGGGCCTGGTCGGCGGCACGTAAGTTGTTGCTAAGCTGACGCATGTCTTCCATGACGTGGGGATCGCCAAAACTCCAGCCGTTGTCCGGCTTGTAAAGAAGGTCGTGTGATTTTACGGCCCAGATGTGTTGTAGTTCGGTCCTGGCCTGTACCTCACAAAGACACAACTCACTTTCTCCGTAGATGTCGACTGGCGTGGGGATTCTGACGAAGAAGTGATAGGAGCGGTATCCTGTATCGTCACCTTGGTCTAGGTAGTTCTTGTCAGAGCATCCAGGCTCCGCTTGTAAATCCGAGGCATATCCCAGGTTGGCTAAGTGTGGGCGGATGATGGCGTTGATTGCCGACCTCACTTCGTCGTAGTACGGGCAGGAAAACCTGACGCCAGCCACGTCCCTTATCCGGGAATGCAGTTCCGTGAGGGTATCCTTGGTTATAGCGGTTGACGGTGGACGTGAAGAGGCCAGCTTGTAGAGTTTCTTGAAGGAGCTGTGTTCGGTTTTGGCCCTGCCATCGATGCTGGTAAACGCTACACGACCGTGCTTTTTTCTGTAAGAGCCATTGAGCCGCTCAAGGTCGGCGATCAAACG
>JACZRH010000213.1 GCA_022574815.1 Planctomycetota bacterium
AGTAGCCGGAAACCTGATGCACCGCCGTGTGCGGCTGGATGAGCTTGCGGCCGTCTTCGAGATAGTTTTCGCTCTCGTTGAAGACCGCCAGGCTCTTGAGCAGGTCCGCCTCCCCGAACACGCCGGCGTTGTGCAATGCCAGCGCGCACACCGCGGTGCGGGCCCCCGCGCTGAGCTCATTAACCGCCCGCGGATTGTGCAGGAAGCGCGCGTCGTAGACGAAGCCGCCCTTCATGGTCCGCATCCGCTTGAGGAGCTTGACCGCATCATTCATCATCGCTTCGGGGAACTCCAGCCCCAGACGCTTCGCCCGTTGCAAAGCGAGCACGAAAGTCGCGGTGTTGAACGACATCGAGGCCCCGCCCATGGTCGGGCCCGCGTAGTAATTCCACCCGCCGTCGGCTTGCTGAAAGCGTCGCAGCCCGGCCGTGCACACCCGGGCCGTCGCCTCGACGCGCGCCCGGTCGGCGGCGCCCTCCGACGATTCCAACCAGCGCGTCACGAAATCGAGCTTGTACCCGTAGCCCCAGGTATTGAAGGCCTCATTGCGGTGATACGCAAACTTGCCCTCATCAAAAAGTACCTCGACGGCGCGCTCCAACGCCTTCTGCTCCCCTGCCGTGCGGTCCGATTTGTCAAGCAGAGCGGCGGCGCAAATCGCGGTACACGCCATTCGCACGCCGTCCTGACTTCCACGATTGCGGAGCTTGAAGCCGAAATCGGCCAGTCTTGCGATCCTCGGATCGTGCGAGCCCCAGGAGCCATCGGCGTTCTGGCTCTTGACCAGGAATGCAAAGCCTTTGCGACGCGCTTCCTCGGCGCGGCGCACGAGCTCCGGTCCGTGAACGGGCGGAGCCAGTTGGTGCGGGTCCTTCTTCTTCGGCGATTGTGCGCTTCGAGCCGGCTTGGACGTCTGTCCCGAAGACGGTGCCGTAATCAGCGCTGCAATGAGCGACATCAGAGCCCGAAGCGCCAGCGAGGGTCTTGTGTGCGATCGGTTCATCCGCGCGAAACCCTCGCTGGCGCTTGGGGCTCGGATCGTATTGCCCGCCGCCGCTCGCTGCTCCAACAAACAAGCCGTTCTCATGCACTCACTCCACGCGCAGCGCCAACACCGGATCGAGCCGCGCCGCCTTGATCGCGGGCAGCGTCCCGAAGATCAATCCGGTCAGAACGGACACCACGATTCCCAGCGGAAACGAGAGCGGCTGAAACACCACCGTCCACTGCGCCAGTGTGCCGACGAGCTGGGCGAGTAGCGCCCCCAAACCCACGCCCAACACACCCCCCAGGCAGCACAGCAGCGTGCTCTCCGAAACGAACAGCCGCAGAATGTCGTTGCGCGTGGCGCCGAGGGCGCGGCGCAATCCGATCTCGTGTCGTCGTTCGGCCATGTTCGCCAGCATGATGTTCATAATGCCGACGCCGCCGACCAGCAGCGAGATCGCGGCCAGCGAGCCCATGACCCAGCGGAAGATGCGCTCGGCTTGGCGCCGCTCCTTGAGTAGAGCGTATGGGATCGTCACCGCCACATCGTCCTGCTTGTGTCGCCGCTTCGCCAGGTTTCGGGCGATCGCGGCCACCGGCTCCAGCGGCAGCCCCTCCCGCACGCGCACTACGGCGCGATTGATCTCGACCTCAGTCGCCTCGGACGATCCGCCCCGGCGGCGTACCTGCAGCTTTCCGAAACGCGAAAACGACGTGTTCATCGGCATCCACGCCGTGTTGTCCGGATTCGAGAGGATTCCCGCTGTCCCCGTGGGCCCCTTGCGCTCCAGCACGCCGACGACCTTGAAATGGTGTCCGCCGATCCGTACCACCTGCCCGAGCGGCGAAGCCAGCGGAAACAACCGCTGGGCCGCGTCGGCCCCCAGCACGCAGACCGGCTGCGAGCGGGCGTTGTCGACCTCACTCAGAAAACGCCCCTCGCGGACCGCGTGGCTCATAACCCGCGTGTACGCCGGCGTCGTGGCCACGACGTTGATGTCCGACACCTCCAGGTTCGCTTGCACGTCCTCGAGCATGATCCGCATCGGAACGATCGTCTCGATCTCGGGGACATTGTCGGCGAGCACCTCCAGGTCTTCACGCGTCAAGCCGTAGCGGGCGATCCACGACCGATCCGAGTCGTGCTTCTCGCGCGTGCGCACGCGTTCGGGCTTGACGCTGTCCAGGATCACGTTGCGAATGCCCAGCCGTTCGATGCGGCCGATCACGTCGCGCCGCGCGACCTCGCTGATCGACAACATGCAAATCACACTGGCTACGCCGAAGATCACGCCGAGCGCCGCCAGGGACGAGCGCGTCTTGTGCAACAGGAGATTGGTCCAGGCCTCACGGCTCAGCTCAAGCAGCTTCATCGACCACCCTTCCATCACGCAGCCGAATCGTCCGTTGCGTGCGGTCGGCCAGGCTCGCTTCGTGCGTCACGAGGATGACCGTACGCCCTTCTTCGGTGATTCCTGCGAGCAGATCGAAGATCTGCAGGCTCGTCTGCTCGTCGAGATTGCCCGTCGGCTCGTCCGCCAGGATCAGCGGCGGCCGCGCGAGCAGCGCCCGCGCGATCGCCACGCGCTGCATCTCGCCGCCCGACAGCTCGTTCGGCCGATGGTGAATCCGCGGGGCCAACCCGACCCGCTCGATCAGCTCGTTCGCGCGGCGCTTCACATCGCTCCTGTTCAGGCCGTCCACGTAGCGCGCCGCGAGACGGACGTTGTCGAGCACCGACAATTGCGGGACCAGATGATACGACTGAAATACGAAGCCGACCTCGCACCCGCGAATCGCGGACAACTCACGGTCCGAAAGCCGGCCGACCGCGCGGCCGTTCAGGCGGTAGGCGCCCTGCGTCGGGTCGGTGAGCAGGCCCAACAGATACAGCATCGTCGTCTTTCCGCTGCCCGAGGCGCCCACCACGGACACGAACTCGCCGCGCTCCACGCTCAACGAGACGTCGCGCAGCGCGTGGACGTCGCCGCCCGGCATGGGATACACCTTCGAGACGCGGTCCAGCTCGATCAGCGCTGCCAAGGGCTACTCCCCGCTCGGGTCCCACAAGGCCACAATCTCGCCGGGCCGCAACCCCTCGGTGATCTGCACCCTCGTCCCGTTCGTCGCCCCCAGCTTGACCTTCCGCCGTTTCGTCCGGTCGCCTTCCTTCACCAGGCAGTGGAACTCGCCGCCCTCGGTGAACACGGCCAGCACCGGCACCTGTACGGCGTCGGGCACGTTGTCGGCGTGTACGGTCACGCGGCAGTTCATGCCGCTGCG
This sequence comes from Planctomycetota bacterium, assembly GCA_022574815.1. Classification (GTDB taxonomy): domain Bacteria; phylum Planctomycetota; class Phycisphaerae; order UBA1845; family Fen-1342; genus JACZRH01. Next base: position 3,271 of record JACZRH010000213.1, read on the forward strand.
AAGCTGCGGATAAACACCTTCGTACGTGCCGTACGCCTTGAACTCGCGCACCTCGCTCAGGAACCCGGTCCGCGCCGCGACCTGGTCCACTTTGGTCAGGCGGCCCGAAACGGTCAGCGAGGGAAACGCGTCGGGGCGAATGGTGACGGGCAGGCCGGGCTTCATGTGCTGAATCTCGTTTTCGAGCACCTTCATCTGCACCGACAGCCGCTCCATCGACGCGACCGTCATCAGGATCGTGTGCGTCCGCACCCGCCCGCCGACGCGCATCTCTCTTTCCTGACCGCCAAAACCGATGATCATCACATCCGACATCGAATCGCCGCCGAGCCGACCGTAGAACACGATGCCGTCCCGCGGCGAGGCGACTTTCAACCCCGCCGCGTCGGCTTCCAGCTCGGCCGCTTTGCGCTCGGCCTTTTGCAGCTCGCGCTTGGCTTTGCGCTCTTCCGCCTGCTTTTCCTCCAAATCGGCGTCGAGCTTGATTTCCGCCTGCTTGAGCTCGGCCTCCTTCTTGTCGACCTCGAGCTGCTTCTCCTCACTCTCCTTGTTCTGGTCGTACTTCTTCCAGAGCGCAACTTCCTTCTTGGTCTTTTCAAGGCGCCGCACGAGGTTCTGCACGCGGCGCTTCTCACGATCAATCAGGATGTTTTCCGTGGCGGTGTGCAGCTCGCGCTCTTCGTACAACTGCGTGAGCTGCTCGAAATCGATCCGCGCGTCCGCGAGGTTGTCGCCCGCGTCCTTGATCTCGTGCTCCTTGTCCGCCACCTCGATCGCAATCTGCTCGCGCGCCTTGGCGAGTTCATTCCCCGCCAATTCGAGTTCCTTACGGTTGCGCGCCAGCGTGCTGTCACGCTCGATCTGAAAAGCGCGCGCCTCGGCGTCCGCCTTTGCGAGCGCGACCTGTTTGTCCGACACCTCGTTGCGCGCGTCCTCCAGCGAACGCTCCAGCGTCAACGGGTCAAACTCGATCAGCGTATCGCCCTTCTTGACCGCCGCCCCTTCCGGCAGCAAGCTCGTGATGATCAGATCACCTTTGTAGGACTTGGGCTCGAGGCGAATCTCGTCTTTGTCCTCGGCCACGAACGAACCGCTCAACTCGACCTCGATCGCAAGGTCCCCTTTGGTCACCTCCGCGGTGAACGCCTCGCGCTGCGAACGGCCGTCCGGGACGGCGGCGATTCCGAACGCGGCGACCGCAAACGCGGCGGCGAGGACAAGGGTGCGTCTCCAAGGTTGGCTCATGGGCTATTCCTCTCTCGAGTCCGCTGCTCAGCGAGGACCACGCAGCGTAGTCCCGCCGGTCACGAATTGTAGACGATGACGAGCGGTGATCCACGTCAAATTCAGTGCGACAGAATAAATCCAAGCGCGAATGCGGGAAAGTCGGCGCGCATGTGCTGGCCGCCAACGAAGGGCAACCCGCTCGCTGGCCCGCTTGCGCATGAAACTCGACAAATCGCGACGGGCTCGAATTTTTGACCATTGCACGGCAGCTCGCATAATGGCGGAGCGCAAGCATGACCGCGGAAGGACTCTATCGTGACCGACGCCCTCACGCTCTCGAACGTCACCAAGCGCTTCGGCGATTTCACCGCCGTCGACGCTTTCGACCTGCGCGTGGCGCCGGGCGAGGTGCTGGGGTTCCTCGGGCCGAACGGGGCGGGCAAGACGACGACGATCCGGATGGTGATGAGCATCCTGTACCCCGACGAGGGGCAGATCAGCGTGCTCGGGCACTCGCGGGCCACCGAGGTCAAGGACCGCATCGGCTACCTGCCCGAGGAGCGCGGGCTGTACCGCAAGATGACGGTGAACCAGATCCTGCGCTATTTCGGCAAGCTCAAGGGGCTGCGCGGCCGCGATCTGAATCGGCGCGTCGCCGAGGCGCTGGAGCGCGTCGGGCTGAGCGAATGGGCCTCTCGCAGGGTCGAGACGCTCTCCAAGGGCATGTCGCAGAAGATCCAGTTCGTCTCCGCGATCCTGCACGCGCCCGAGCTCGTCATCCTCGACGAGCCCTTCAGCGGGCTCGATCCGATGAATATCGACCTGCTCAAGCGGCTGCTGATCGACCTGCGGCGGCGCAACGTGACCGTGATCTTCTCGACGCACCAGATGGAGCAGGCCGAGCACTTGTGCGACCGCATCGTGCTGATCAACCGTGGCCGCAAGCTGCTCGACGGGACCGTCAGTGAGATTCGCGCCCAGCACGCAACGCGCATCCTGGTGCTCGAAGGTGAGGGCGATTTCGAACCACTCGCCGAATGCGCGGGCGTCGCGCACGCCCACATCACCGCCGGCGGGGCCCGGCTCGAGCTGCTCGACGGGACCGACCCGGATGGCATCCTGCGCCGCGCGCTCGACACGGCCCGGCTGAGCCGCTTCGAGGTGCAGCGGCCCAACTTGCAGGAGATTTTCGTCAAGCTGGTCGAGGCCGACGCCGTCCCCGACCCGTCGGACGAAGCGACGCCGGCCGCGCCGGGCGCGGCGGAGGGAGGCCCCGTTGATGCGTAAGATCGTCATCATCGCGACGCGCGAGTTCCTGGAGACGGTTCGGACGAAGATGTTCGTCATCAGCGTCGTGTTGATGCCGGTGCTGATCCTGGCCTTCGTGCTCGGCACCGGGTACATCTCGAAGATCGCCGAGAAGGAGGAGCTCCCGGCCCGTACCATCGCGCTGATCGATCACAGCGGGCTGTTGGCCGAGGCGCTCCAGAAACAGATCGACGAGCACAATGAGCAGAATCCGCTACGCCGCTACGTCCTGAAAGCGGAAGGCACCACCGCAGCGGAGGTCGAACGAGTTCGCGCCCGCGCGGCCGCCAACGAGCTGTACGCGTATGTGGTCGTGCCGCAGGCCGCCATCGACGGGGACGCGTCGTGCGAGCTGGGCCGCGTCGATACGCAGATGAAGGCCGGGCGGACGCTGCGGCGGATGGTGACCGAAGCCGTCGTTGCGGTGCGCTTCGGTCAGCTCGAACCGCCGCTCGACCGCGATTTCGTCAAACGGCTGGAGCGCAAGGTCACGTTTCGCGAATTGGATCTGCAAACCGGCACGGAGCAGGTCGGCGACACGATGACGCGCGTGCTAACACCTTTCGCGTTCATGTTCCTGATGTGGATGGGCACGCTCGGCATCAGCCATGGTCTGCTGACCAGCGTGATCGAGGAGAAGAGCTCACGCGTGGTGGAGGTCCTGCTGTCAGCGGTCAGTCCGACCGAGCTGATGGCCGGGAAGATTCTGGGCATGTCCTTGGTCGGGGTGCTGCTGATCTCCATCTGGGGCGGCGTGGGCCTGTTCGCGGCCGACGCGCGCGGCATGAGCTCGCTGATCACGGGTATGCGGCTGACGTACGTGGTGCTCTACTTCATACCGGGTTTCCTGTTCGCGGCGGGGCTGATGGCGGGCATCGGGGCGGCCTGCAACACGCTCAAGGAAGCCCAGAGCATGACCTTTCCGCAGTCCCTGCTGACGATGGTTCCCATGATCATGTGGTTCTACCTGACCGAGTATCCCAACTCGGTCCTGAGCATCATTATCAGCTACGTGCCGCCCATCACGCCCTACGTCATGATCCTGCGCATCTGCGCCGACCCGCACACGCCCGTCTGGCAGATCGTCACAACGCTCGCGGTCCTCTGGGCCGCGGTCTTCGGCGTCATCTGGGCGGCCGGCAAGGTGTTCCGCGTTGGCGTGCTGATGTACGGCAAACCCCCGTCGCCGCGCGAATTGCTGCGCTGGCTGCGCTACCCATGACGTTGGGCGCTTCGCTCGCGGCTTGGTGTCTAAGGCGTGGCCACGCGCTCGACACTGTTTATGGTAATCACATCGACGGGAACGTTGGGGAAGTCGTTCCGCGTGATGGTATCCACGGTCGCGATGCGATCGATCACGCTCATCCCCTCGACCACGCGGCCGAATACCGCGTACCCCGGCGAGCCGGAGCGGGCGTTCAGCGAATCGTTATCGACCAGGTTGACGTAAAACTGCGAGGTGGCCGAGTCGGGATCGGTGGTGCGGGCCATGGCGACGGTGACGCGGTCGTTTTTCAGTCCGTTGTCGCCCTCGTTGACGATCGGCTCGCGGGTGTCCTTCTCGACCAGCCCCGGCAGAAAGCCGCCGCCCTGCACGACGAATCCCGGGATGACGCGGTGGAAGATCGTCCCGTTGTAAAAATCGTCATCGACGTATTGCAGGAAGTTCGCCACGCTGATCGGCGCGTTGTCCGCGTCGAGCTCGATGGTGAAGTTGCCGAGCGTCGTGGAAAACCGGACCCGCGTCGCCGACTCCGATTCGGTACCTCCCTCGCCGCCGGCGTCGGGCTTCGGGCTGACCGTCACGCGCACGCGATCGCTGGAGGTCTGGCCGAGCGAATCCGTCACGCGCAACTCGAACTCGAAGACTTCGCCGGACGCAGTCCCGTCGATAAACGTCGAATCGTCGCCGGTCGCCGTACTGCCCGCGGGCGTCGGCGCGATGAACGTGACGATGGCCGAGTCGCCCCCGTCCAGCGTGATCCGCGAACCGTCGGTCTGCGTCCAGAGGAATCGAAGATCGACGCCGGTGCTCGTGTTTCCGTTCAGGGTGACTGTGTCACCGGGGTTCGCCTGAAGGTCGGGTCCGGCGTTGGCAACCGGGCGGTCGGAATCGCCGTCCGAACCGCTCGACGCGTCAGGGCCACCCGCTCCAAACTCCGGGTCCGCCTCGATCGAGACCTCGGTCACGGCGTTGCCGACGTCGCCGGCGTCATTTCGCGTGCTCACGCGGAATCGCAGCGTCTGCGCGGTCTCGACGGACGGCGCCTCGAAGCTCGTGCTCGCGGACTTGGCGTTCAACAAGCGCACGCCGGCCCCGGCGACCTCGGCCCCGGCGGCCTTCCCCCCGACGGCCTTCCCCGCGGCGGCCTTCCCCGGCGTCCCGCACGCCGGACAGGCGCCTCTGGCTGATCGTGGCGCTGGCGCTCCCGGTGAGCGTCTCTTTATTCATGATCGTTTTCCTGCTCGTTCAACATCACACGCTGGCGCCCTGCGAGATTCTGAGGCGGGACCTCACCTTCGGGCTTGGACGCGAATACATTGTGGCGGTGATGCCGGGCGCCTCCGAAGAGGAGATCTCGGAAGCTGCGGTCCTGGAGGTCGTCACGCCGATCGTCGACGAGGAACTCGCCAACGTCACCGACATCACCCGCCGCGTGATCGACTCGATCACCGAAGCGCTTCCACAACGCGACGCCGAGAACATTTTCTTCCGGAACGCCGCGCGCCTCTACGACTTCGACCTGGACTACCTGGCAGCGCACCAGGAC
>JACZRH010000214.1 GCA_022574815.1 Planctomycetota bacterium
CGATCGAATCCACCGGCTCCCGGCTGAAGCACTGGCGCGACCGGCTGTTGAACGAAATCCTGCTCGACGCCTTCGAGATGTCCCCGCCGCAGTGCGATGCCCACCTCCGGACGATCCAGTCGTTCAAACCGCGGCTGCTCTACGGCTACCCCAGCGCGGTCGCACTGCTCGCCGCACACGCCCGCGACCGGTTCCCGTCCAGTGCGTTTCCCTGGTTGCGCGTGGTCGTGCTGACCGGCGAGGAGATCACCGACCAACAGTCCGCGCTGGTGCGCGAGGTCTTCGACTGCCGCGTCGTCGCCGAATACGGGAGCCGCGAGACGGGCCTGATGGCCCACGATTGCCCGCGCGGGCGGATGCACATCTTTTCGCCGCACGTACACATCGAGATCATGGCAAACGGGCTGCCGCTGCCGCCCGGCATCTGCGGCGAGATCGTTTGCACGACGCTGACGACCCGTGCCCAGCCGATGATTCGCTATCGAATCGGCGACGTGGGTTCGCTCGATCCCGCTCCCTGCCCCTGCGGCCTGCCGTTCCCCACGCTGCGCATCGAAGGCGGCAAGATCACGGGTTTCATCGCGTTGCCCGGCGGCCGGCTCTGTCACGGGGCCGTGACCTCGCACGTGCTGCGCGATCAACCGGGCGTGGTCGAGTTCAAGACCTATCAGCGGGCCGTCGACCGCTTCGAGGTGCTGCTGGCCGTCAACGAGGCGTTCGATCCGGCCACGATCGAACGCGTCCGCGCCCGCTATCGCAAGCTGTTCGGCGAGCAGATCCACGTGGATTGCCGCACGGTCGCCCGCATCCCGCCGGACCCGTCGGGCAAGAGGCGCTACTTCGTTTCCGACGTCGCGCCGGCCTACGGCGCGGGTGACTTTTTGGAGTCTGCCGGACCGGTTTCGTCGTTGTCAAGCACGTCGCGCTGAACGTCGTCATTCCGAACGCAGCGAGGAACCTTGCCAAGCTACGGCATGGCGCTTCCTTTCGCGCAGCATGACGTTTAGCGAAACACGCTCCACGTCGAAACTTCTTTTCATTCCCGCGATTGTTGAAGCGGGTGTCCCACCTCTTCAGAGCTGGGGAACGCGAAGCGGTCGCCGATTCGTGTCCCCCACGGCGAAAGCCACGGGCCACCCGGTCCGCTTCGTACGCTGCACGCGGGCCGCGCTCGCGCCCGCCGGGTTTTTTCGGAAGCTTGGTTCCCCAAAAACTAATCAAGTCACGCAAGAAAATTCCGCGCCGCTCACAACCCCCAGAAACGCTGCAATACAAGCGTTTCTCCTTGTCTGCCAAGCACTTACGAGCCGGGGCGAAATTGTCTCGCGGCGCCCGTCGAGTGCCACTGGACACCCGGTAAATGCCGTTCAAAACCCAAGCGCCTACCCAAGCGCTTTTGGCACTCGGCTTGCCGTGCGCATGAAAACGAAGCCGCGTCGGACTTGACCCCGGCTCGGAATTCGCATACGAGGGCTGCGAATGGCCCAAGTCTTTTTCTTTGAGGAGGAAGGAACGTGCGTCGGTTACTAGCTTGTCTATCTGCTTTCGTGTTGCTACTTGGCGTGGGGCAGGCGAAAGGCGACACGTTCGGCTTTTCAGTTCGCTTCGGGGAAGACCAACTGTACTCCATCAACCTCAATACGGGGGCCTCCACGCCGATTGGTCCGGTCGGGCACGGTGTCGTTTTAGGTTTATCGTTCCAACCCGGCACGGGAACTCTGTACGGTGTCGATGGCGACACCGGTACGTTGATCACGATTGACACCACGACCGGTGCAGGAACCGTGATTGGCCCGCTGGGCATTGGGACGAACTTTGGGGCCGGACTGACCTTCGATGCGAGCGGAAACCTCTACCTGGCCTACGAGGGTGGCGAGAACTTTTTCTCGGTCAACCCGAGCACCGGTGCAGCCTCGTTGATCGGAAATATGGGGCAATCGGTGGCCGGCCTCGCAGCCTTGCAAGGAACCGTGTACGGCTTCGCCGATACGCCGGACCACAATCTGGTGACGATCAATACCGAGACGGGTGCTGCGACGACAGTCGGGCCCTTGAATTGGCCGGTTAGAATCTCTTATGGCGGCATCTCATTCGATGGCTCCGGCACTCTGTGGGGGGTCTTTGACAATGGCACCGCTACCATCAACACAACGACCGGAACGGCGACAGGTATCGCCAATTTGGATCCCGGCTTCGCCAGTCTCGCGATCATCCCCGAACCGGCTACCGCCGCTCTGCTCCTGTTTGGAGGATTGGCGGCGATCCGACGGCGTTAACAATCCGCCGCGAAAGTCACGTAGAGGCGTGCGACTCCTTTCGCATGCCCGTGCCGATCATCCCGCCTTCGCAGGCGCCGCCGAGTCCGGCGTGTCCGGCAGCACGTCGAGACAGCTTGCAAGCTCGGTCGTCTGAAGCTTCGTGTAAACTCGCATCGTCAACTCGATCGACGAATGCCGGGCAAGCTGCATCGCTTTGCGAGGATGCACGCCGCCGCGAGCCAGCCCCGTTACGAACGTGACTCGGAGCGAATGGAAGTCGACCCGGCCATCCGGCGTTTCGGCGGGAATCGACGCCGATTTCAAGGAAGGCGAGCCGGAGCTGTTCAAGAAACTGAAGATTCATCGCTTCGGCGATGACGAAGAGCCTTCCTGAGCCGCGCGATCCCGCGGCCGGAATGGAATGGAAACGAAAGGCCGGAGCGGGCGCTGAGTCGCCCGCCCGGCCTTCTTGCTGTTTGAACGGAACTCAAGTCAGCCAACCATGAACCTCGAACCCTGACCCCGCCCTACTGCCCCGGATACACGATCACCCGATCGTGGACGATCAGCACGATGTCGTCGATCCCGTCCCCGGTCAGCTCGCCGATCAACACTTCGCGCGGCTCGCGGCCGCCTTCCGGCATGTCGGCGAAGCGCTTGCCTTGAAAGACCTGAAACGCCATAACCTTGGCAAAGCCGCCGCCGGGTAGCGTGGTCAGAATTTCGACGTTCGCCTTGCGCACGTCGATCACGGCGACGTCGCGCACGCCGTCATGATTGAGGTCGCCCACGACGGCGTCGCCGAGCCAAGCGTCCTTGATGTCCGTTTCGTAGGAGTGCTTTTCGACCAAGGTGCGCCCCGTTCCGCCGGGGTTGTAGACGGCCAACATGCGCGCGTCGGCCAGCAGGAGCGCTGTGCCACCGCCACCGCCCAGCGGCCCCGCCAGCATCGCCGACAGATCGAGATTCCCGACCGGCATGGTGTGCGCGACGGCGTACGCCGTGTCGGCCCGCCGCTTGAGAATGACGATCTCGCGCGACTTGCGATCGTACATCACGATCACCGGGCTGCCCGGTTCGCCGGGCACCACCGCCAAGCCGGTGATCTGCGTGTCGGCGGACTCGGGATTGTATTGGTCGATCACGGTCCACTTGCCGTCGCGGACCGCCAGGGCGCGCGCGAGGTTCTTCTGCGATAGCAGCACTTCCGGCTTGCCGTCCCCTGTGACGTCGGCCAGTGCGAAGCCCTCGATCGTGGCCTCTCGAACGAGCCCGGCGCGGGCCGCGCTGCCCGCGAGCTCGGCGAACGTGCCGTCGGCGGCTTGCAGAAAGACGCGCAAAGGCGCGAAGCGGACGAACAAGAGCAGGTCGTTCAGGCCGTCCTGGTTCACATCCGCAAAACGCAGGCCGGCCGGATCGTCCTCCAGCGACTCGATCGGCAGCATCCACGTCTTGCCGTTCAGCGGCTGAACGTGCAACGTCACCTTTTTGTCGGCCCGCGCGACGTAGACCATGTGCGACGATGGGCCGCCTGCTTTCAAGCTGCCGACCGCGACGGCCAGCGGCTCGCCGAGCGTCCCCAGCGGGCTGGGAAAGGTCAGCCGCCCGTCGGCAAAGCGCGAGACGCCGATCATCTTTTCCTTCGCGCTCACGCTTAGGATCTCGTTCTTGTTGTCTCCGTCGATGTCGGCGATGAACAGATCGACCGTCTTGAGCAGCGCCGGAAAGGCCACGCCGGCCTGCAATCCGCTCGGGCCCTGTTCGAAGAGGATCATCCGGGCCGCGTCGGGGTCGGCCACCACCACGTCAGCCAAGCCGTCCCCGGTCACGTCACCGATCGCCACCGGGCGGCGCTTGCTCTTGCTCGAGACCGGGTACGAGTACAGCCGTTCGGGCCAGTCCGGCATCGTTGCCGCGGCGGGCGGGTGCTCCCAGCGGTATTGCTGGAGGCGCCCGGTCGCGTACTCGATTGCGAAAAGATCGTCGCCGCCCTCGGCCTTCGCCGGCGTCAGGCTGCGCGTGCGCGGGATCTTGACGCGGCGAATCGGCCCGAGCGCCCCGCCGCGCTGTTGCAAACAGACGTAGACGCCGTGCTGTTCATCGTCGGCGCCGATGATCAGGTCGTCGCGCCCGTCCCCGTCAAGATCGATCGTCAGCATCAGCAAAGGCTGCTTGATGGTGTGGACGATGCGCAGCGGCTTGGCGAGCCCGCCCTCGGGCTTTTGAAGGAAGATCAGGATCAATTCCTCGCCGAGCAGCGCTACGTCGGCCCGCCCGTCGCTGTTGAAGTCGCCGACCGTCAGCCCGCCGCCGCGCGGGTCACCGTCCGGGGCCCGCGTGCCCATGGCGGGGCCGAAGCCGCCCTCGGGTTTGCCCGGCAGAATCACGACCTCCCGGGGTTCGCCGAAAAAGACGATGTCGCTGCGGCCGTCGCCGGTCAGGTCGGCGATCGCCATCGAGGCCAGCCGATAGGCGACCGGCACGTTTTCGATGCGCAGGTTGCCGCGGTTGGGCACCTCGTTGCGCTCCAGCGCGGTCTCCTCGGGCGCGGCGGGTTTGTCAGGATCGGGCTGGAGCAGCAGCTCGATGCGGCTGCGATAGGAGTTCCAGAGCACGATGTCGGTCCGCCCGTCGTCATTGACGTCGGCCAGCTTCAGCTCGCTGATTCCCGGCTTGAGCTTGTAAATCTGAATCGGCCCGAGACCGAAGTGCGTTGCGAGCTCGGTCTTCTGTTTCTCGGTCAGTTCCTGCTCGTCCGCCGGCGCAGCGGCGACAAGCGTGAGTGCGACGATGACGACCGTGTGACGCATCGGGTGCTCCTGCCGGTTCCGGCTCGCTGTCCCCGCTGACGGTATTGTAGGTTGGGCGCTCCGTTTCGCCAAAGGCCATTCCAATCGGCGCGCACCCCCTCGGCCCGCCCATGAAGGCGCGGCGCGAGACTTTGCATCGCGCGCCGCGTTCGTGCAATCGATCGTTGGTGTTGCGAGAAAGCTAGGCGAAGAAGTCGGGGATCATCTCGAGGATCGCTTTCACGGTCCCGACGCCCGTCTCTTCCGGCTCCTCGAGCGTCTGGAAGAATGCCGTGATGAACGTCTGCAGCAGCGTCCCCGCGGCGCCTTCGACGCCGGTCAGGACCGTGTCGCGGACGTTTACGTCGCAGTTCGACAATACCAGCCCGGAACCACCGGCGGCGAGTGAGACCAACCAGAATCGGCTGCGATTGAGCATGCGTCGCATGCAACTCTCCTTTTCACCATAGACGCGCCCGATCGGCCGACCGGCTACGCGCCGCTGCGTTCACCCACAAGAGGCCGATGAATCACTCCATATCATCGGAGCGCGGCGCCGGCGAATTGAGGCGGTCCGATAGCGTGCGCGTTCCCGGCCCGCGGAATCGATTTCCGTCATTTATCCTTGTCGTCGGACTTGCGCTTGCTCGAGGAGCGGCCTTTCGTGTTCTTGGTCGCGGCCTGGGCCGCCCGGCGCTGAGCGCGGGTCGGCAGCTTGTCGAGCCGGGGCTTGAGGTCCTTTTCGAAGATCAGATTCACGGGTTCGAGAAATTTGAGCTTCTTCTTGACGATCTCGGCCATGCGCTGGCCGCGGTCCTTGTCCTTCGAGCTCTTGAGGGCCTCGTTCTGCTGGTCGAGCTTGGCGATGCGCGGCTTGTTCTTGAGCATCACACGCTTGGCCTTGTCTTTGCAATCCTGAAGGATCGTGAGAGCCTTCTGCTTCTGGTCGTCGTTGAGCTGGTGCTTCTCGATGAAGTCCTTGGTGTACGCGTCCCACTTGCCCTCGAAGTTGCCGGCGGTCTTAGTCGAGCTTCGACTCGAGCCGCGACGAGGCGTTTTCGTGCGCGTATTGGTGGGCGGTTGCGGCCGCACCTGCCGATCGGTCGAACGCGTGCTGCGCGTGTTCGGGCGCGTGGGCGGTATCGTGCGCGGCTGCGCTCTGACGACGGGCGGCGACTTGGGCGCCAGCGTTTGCGGCGGGGGCTGAGGTTTGGGCGTGACCGTGGTTCGCGGGCGCGAGTTCGTCCGGGGCCGGCGCGGATTTCGAAAATCCTCGATCGACATCTCGCCGGTCACGATGCGGCCGAGTTGGTCCTCGGTTCGCGCGAAACTCTCCCACATGAGCTTGAGGTCCTGGTCGTGGATGCGCCTCTGCTCTTCGGTGAGGATTTCACGCCACTCGTCGTTTCCGCTGATGATGATTTCCCTGGCGTCGTCGTAGATGGGCTGGGCGCGCTTGCCCCACGCGATCAACTCGGCCGGCGAGATATCGCCGCCGGTCCGCGCGTCGAAGAGCCGATCGATCAGAACGCGGATCTCGTCCTCATGATTGGCGAGAAACCGTTCGGTCTTTTCGCGCAGCATTTTCTGCGTGAACTCGTCCTGTTCCTCGTTGAGGTTGTACTTGCGGACGAGGACCTTGCCGTAGCTCTCCGCGATCATCTGGAAGTTCATCATGCTGCCGATGCCGACGCCGCTGCGCTGGGCCTTCTCCTGGGCAAAGGCAGGTGAGACCCAGGCGGCCGCGACGATCATCCAGCAAGACGAGAGGTTGCAACGCATCATTCCAAGGCTCCATACAAGCAGTGCGCGGCGGACAGTCGCGAAAAACGAGCGCACATTGTACCCGCTTCGTATCATCGGTATTATACTTGCGGATGCCAACGCGGTTGCGTCGGCAATCGTCGTTCTCCACGCGCAAGGCACGCCTGCATGTCCCCGGTCCCGCTCCCGAAGGCCTGCGTCTTCGACCTCGACGGCACACTGGTCGATTCCCTGCGCGACATTGCGCTGATTCAGTACGACGCAGACGGCATTGTGGGGATCGCTGTCCCGTTCCGGCTAGGATCGCTCTCAGCGGATGACGCGGCCGTGCCCTTGATGGCCTTGGGCTACTCAGGGAATATCGGAGTGAAGACTGACGGAACGGTAGGGTCGGTCCCTGCCAACGTCGGCGTCATGGTAGGACTGATTACCTTGGGCGGCGAGGGCAACATCCTCAATATCGTGATGGACGCGCCAGTCGACGAAGGTGACAGTGGTGGCCCTGTTCTTGATTCAGAGGGCCTGCTTGTAGGGATGATTCGAGCTACGTTTGGTACTTCTACTGGTCGGCACATCGGCACCAACTACTCAGTTCATGTCAACGAGATACAGGCTGCTCTGCCCGCGCTAAGGGCAGGGATGTCCAGATAGGGAATTAGAACATCGGTTCTAGGCCGTGCCGTTGTTCATAAGCGCTAGGTCACAGGTTCGAATCCTGTCGTTGCCACCACTCGCTCACCAGTCGGAGCCGCCAGCTCCTCGTTGCCAGAGCGTCGGCGCCCCACAGCCGTTTCGACCATCCCCCCGTCAGCCGGATGGGCGCTCGTAGGCGTCGAGCTCTTCGCGCCGGTGCAGGCTCTCGCGTGCGACGAAGGCGATCAGCAGCAGTGAGACGACGTGCAGCGGCGCGAAGGCCCAGAAGGTCGCGCTGGGCGAGTAGACCGTCGCGATGAGCGCGGCCACCGGCGGCGAGAACACCGCACCCGCCTCGCCGAAGGCCCGGCGCATCGCCTGGAGCTGGCCCCGCACGTGCCGCGGCACGATGTCGTACGTGTAGATCGTCATGGCGCCGAGGGCCAGGCCGTTCGCGAGTCCGATGACGACCATCGCGACGGCGAGTCCGACGAGGCCGTGGACGCTCGGAAGCGCGACGAACCCGATGGCCGAGAAGAGCGCGGCGGGGCCCGCCGCCCACTTCCGTCCCAGCTTGTCGGAGATGAACCCCGTGGGCACGATCATCAGGAACGTCGTCAGCCCCAGCACGCTGAACAGCAACCCCGTGGAGGTCGCCGAATAGCCGAGCTGCTCCTGCGTGTAGAGTGGCAGCATCGAGTTCGTCACCTGGCTGCGGGTCATCTGCGCGAAGGTGGAGAAGAACAGGATCGCGTAGGTGGCGCGGAACAGCGGATGGATCTGCCCGATGCTGCGCAGGCTGAACATCCGAGGGCGCTCGCCGCTCGGGCGCACCCCCGAGTCCCGGTACGCCGAGGAGATCGCTATGACCACCGCGGAGGTTCCCGCGTAGATCCAGAACAGCCCGCGGATCCCGATCGTGTCGACGAGCACGCCGCCGATGGCCGGACCGATCGCGAGCCCGGTGGAGCCGATCCCCATCAGCGCGCTCATCTGCCGTCCGCGCTGCTCCCTCCGCACCATGTCGAAGGCTGCGATCTCGCGGCCGAACGTCCACGCGCCCATGCCGGCGCCCCACAGGAACTGCGTGAGCAGGACGACGGCGAAGT
>JACZRH010000215.1 GCA_022574815.1 Planctomycetota bacterium
GGCGCGCCCGATCGAGACGACGATCGTGCTCGTGACGGCGGCGAGCAGCATTCGTGCGAGCGCCCCCAGCAGGGAGGCATCCACGATGCGCGCGTGGGTGCGGCGCTGCAGAATCCAGAGCCCCACCAGCACCGTAGCCGACGACGTGATCGCGGTGCTGATCCCAAAGGCCGCCTCGCGCACGGAGTCGACCCATAGCAGCGCGAGGCTCGTGGCGATGTTGATCGGGATGAGCACGCAACTGATTCTGAGCGGCGTCCGCACGTCTCCCAGGCTGTAGAACCCGCGCAGAATGATGTGCTGCCCGCAGAAGGCCCACATGCCGAAGCCATAGCAGACCAGTACCCGTGCGGAGCGGGCGGTGTCGGCGGGTGTGAAGTTCTTGTACTCGAAGAGCAGGCGTATGATCGGCTCGGCCAGCACGATCATCATCCCGCCCGCCAGCAGCCCTGCGAAAACCGTCATACGCAGCGCCGAGCGGATCTCGCGCGACCAGCGCGACCAATCTTCCCGCGCCGCCAGGCGGCTGAACATCGGCAGCGCCGCGGTCGCGATCGACACGGCCAGCACACCAAGCGGAAACTGATAGAGCCGCTGGGCCACCGTGATCGCCGAAAGAGCCCCCTCCTCCAGCGGGTAGGCGAAGGTGCCGCCGAACCAGTGCTTGACCGCGGGGCCGTCGTGGACACGCGTCAGCACGGCGCAGAGTTGCGCGTCGATGAACACGCCGAACACCAGGATGCCCTGCCCAAGCGCCACCGGCGCCATCAGCGTGAGCACCCGCCGCACCGCCGGATCGCGCGGCTCGAAGCGCCAGCCCAGCCGCACGCCGTTGGCGCGCAGCACCGGCACAATCAGAGCGAGCTGCACGACCCCCGCGACGACCACGCTGATTGCGACGCCGAAGACCTGCACGTCCAGCTCGGTGTTGCTCAGGGCCGGGCCGAGCAGCGTGATGCCGGCGATCATGCCGAAATTCAGGACGAGCGGGGTCAGCGCCGCGGGGACGAAGCTGCCCACGCAGTTCAGGATCGCCGAGAACATCGCCAGCACGCAGATGCTGAGCATGAACGGCAGCATCAGCGCGGTCAGCGCCAGCAACAGCCGGCGGGCGTCGGCTTCGAGCGGGTCGGCGGGCCGCGCCCAAAGCCAGACCGCGAGAAGCACGGCCTCGATCAGCAATATGACCGCGATCAGGGTCACGGTCAGCAGCGCCAGGGTCCGCGCCAGCAGCCGCCACGCCGGCTTGCGGCCCTCCTGTTCGATCGTTTTGGTAAAGGTCGGCACGAAGGCGGCGGCCACCGCGCCTTCGCCGAAGAGCCGCCGGAAGAGATTCGGGAATTGAAACGCGTAGTTGAACGCGTCCTGCACCCAGGACAGACCGAAGGTCTGCACGAGCAGCATGTCGCGGATCAGACCGGTAACGCGCGAGACGAGCGTGCAGAGGCCAATCCGTTTGGCGGACGATATGACGGGCCGCTCCGTCGGCATGCCGCGATCATACCCGCGTCAGGGGGAATGCAAAAAACGCGCATGGCGCACGGCCGGGGGCCGGTCTTTGGTCGGCTGGCCGGCGCGTCTCGATTATTCTCGCAGGTACTTCAGCGCCGCCTCGAGCACGGGGTCGCTACGGACGTACTCGCTCGCCGAGATCTTGACCGTCACGTCCGCAGCGATGCCCTTGCCCTCGTAAAACTCACCCCCCAGCGTCATCGCCTTCCACGAGGGCAGAAACACCGTCACGCCGTTCGACAGTTGGGTCGGCTTCGGGTTGCCCGAACTGCCGTAGGATGTTTCGCCGAAGAGCTTGCAGCGCGGCACCTGCTTCATCATGAGCAGGAACGCCTCGGCGCTGCTCATGACCGCTCGACCGGTCAGGACGGCGACCGGGCCGCGATAGCGTTTGCGCCCCTCGGCTGGCACGAACGCGCGCGTGATGGGCTTGGTGAAACCGCCGGGCGAATCGACGTCGCGAGACACGTGCCGGGCGTAGGGCGTCGTTTTCTCGACAAAACACCCGGCGAATTGCTGCGCCAGCGTTTCGCTCCCGCCCGAATTCAGCCGCAGGTCGACGATCAGGCCCTTCGTGTCGGCGAACTCGTCGAGGGCGTCGAGCGCGGCGGCGAATGCCGAAGCCTGATTCCCGGGCAGCGCGCGGATATTGATGTAGCCGATGTTGTCGTCGAACCGCCCGGTCGCGACCACGTCGTTTTGCATCTTGTAGTGCGGAACGAGTTTCCTGACGACGGCGATGTTGCAATTCGGGCGCAGGCGGCGCGTGTGCGATGCGTACGATACGTCGCCGACTTTCAGGAACACGTGCCGGTCCTTGTTTCGCGCGAGCATCTTGCCGGCTTCGCGCGCGAACGCGTGCGTGGTCTCCGCGTTCTCCAGCACCGATTGGTACTCGTCGATCACCGCGTCCCAGTCGATCTTGTGCAGGTCGCGGTAGGAATAGCGCTGATTGATCGCTTCGCGCAGATCCTCGATCGCGTTGCGGTTGTCCTCGACGCTGACGAGCGTCTCGGCCCCGCCGCCCGCGGTCCGGAACCGAAGCATGTACGGACGAGCCGATTCGCCGCCGCGGCCCTTGAAGTTCCTGAAGGTCGAACTGTTGATGCGGATGACGTATTTGCGATCGGGCTCGAGCTTGACGCGCAGCACGGCGACGCGGGCACTGCGCCAGATGGGCTCGCCGCGCAGTTCTGGAAACATAGGGCCGCCGCCGACCCAGGAATGGCTGTTGCGGACCATGTCCCGATCAAATTCGACGACGATCTCGCGCAGGTCGGGATCGACGTCGACCGCACCGTTGGCCGGCACGGTTTTCTTGACTCGCGGCGCCTGCCCAGCGGCCGTCGCCGCGCAAAACGCAATCAGCAATGATCCGAGTGCGATCCGATTGGGCAAGTGTTTCGCTCGTGGCATGGTTGCTCCTCCCGGTTGTGGAGATGCGGATCGAGATTCGTGTTTGCATTGGCGGATTGGACCCGGCTTCCGACGCATGGCGGTGCTCCCGATCGAGTCGCCGCGCCGTTTGTGATCGTGCGCGTTTCGGTGGCGTCAGGACTTCTTCGGCCGGATGCCCATCACATCCGGCTTGTAGATCCTGGTTTCGAGCGAACGGACGTAGTCGGTGAATTCCTTTTCGTCGTCGTTGTCCTTCTCGATCGCGTTCACGTATTGGTAGAGCTTGGCGTCGAGGTTGTCGAGGTAGTGGATCGCGACGGCCTCGGGCGTCGCGGGCAGGCGCGGGCTGCCGTATTCGTACTTGCCGTGGTGTGCCAGAATGATGTGTTTCAGCGCCGTCTCGATTGGGTGCGGAAAGGGCCGCCCGGTCTCGTCCTCGACCTCGGCGGCCTTCTCATGCACCCAGAGCACGGCCTGGACGATGTGCCCGATCAATTGCCCGTCGGCCGTGTAGGAAAAGTTGGTATCGTAGGCGAGCTCATGCGTCTTTCCCGCGTCGTGCAGAAAAATGCCCGCCAGAACGAGGTCAAGGCTGACTTTCGGGTAGCGCGGAATGACCAGGAGTGCCAGCTCGAGCAGGTTCAGCGTGTGCTCGAGCAGGCCCCCGATGAATGCGTGGTGAATCTCGACCGCGGCCGGGGCGCGCTTGAAGTTGGCCGCGAAGGGCTCGTCTTTGATGAATTTGCCTACCAGCGCCAGCAGGTCGCGATTCTCGATACCGCGCAGGATTTCCTGGAGCCGCGCCCACATCTCCTCGACATCGCGTTCGGTCGAGGGCAAAAAATCGGTGAGGTCGACTGCGCCTGCTTCCGTCTGCCGCACGCCGTCGATGATGAACTGGCGATTGCCCTTGTAGCTTTCCACGCGCCCGCGAAAGTGCAGGAACCCGCCCTCGGGCATCGACGCGTAGATCGCCTCGGACGCGTTCCACATCCGCCCGAGCAGTTGCCCGGTCTTGTCGGCGAGCACGGCGTGAATGTAGAGGCTGCCGTTGCTCGTGGTGCGCAGGTCCTTCTGGGCGATGCGGTAGATTTGATCGTCGATTCGCTCGCCGGGTTGGAGTTCGGCGATGGTGCGTCTTCGTGATGTGTTGGCCGTGGTCAAGATTCCCTCACAGGTTCCCAAGTGAGTCTTCGTAATCGTGCGGCGTCAACGAGCCGCGGGCTTCATCCCGCGCGGTTCTGCGAGCAAGCGGGTCCCGCACATTCGTGATTAGGCAACTAGCTCGCCGCCGCCGTCTGCTGCACCCACTTGATCGCTTCCGGCGACAGGAACACCACCGCGTCGCCGAACAGCTCCCGCCGCAACACGATCCCAAGCGGCGTGGTGTAGTAGGAATGCAGGTAGGCGGCCAAGTTCTGAATAGCGGCCGTCCAGGACAATCCGCTTCGTTCGCTCTCCCGCAAGGCGCCATAGATGCCGTCGATCTCACCGCGATGCCGCGAGAAGATCTCCGCAATGAGAATCTGCTCGGCCACGTCGCGCGCGTGCTTCCATTCGACTTTGTCCGCCGCGTGAAAGACAACGCGTTGCAGATAATCGATCTCGCGCGTCAAGCGGCGTAGAAAGTCGTGCGAGTGAAGGTCGGCGCGCAGCCCGTCGAGTTGCTCGCTCGATAGCGTCCCCAAGGTCGGCTCCCTTCCTCGTCGGCTCGTCATCGCACGGCCCGCAGCCGTCTCTGCCGCGAACACAGCAGGTCGACGGCCCAAGGCACGTCAAGGCCGGATCGGCTTCCGGATATCACGCGGCTCATCCGGCTCGTCCTCATCGGCCCCGTCTTTCTTCGCCCCCGCAGCGGCCGCCGCGTCGGCCTGGTCGATATCGGGCGCCTCGCCGGCGCGGATCTGCTCCCAAACCCACAGCACGCCAAGCAGGGTCTCGATCTCTTGGTCCTCGACGGCTTCGGCGATGGTGTTCATGCCGTCGTTGAGGTTCTTGTGGTATTCGCTGATCTGCTCGATGTCGTCCGGGCTCAGCTCGTCGAGTTGAATGAACCATTCGCCGTCTTCTTGAACGAACGTCATAACCTCCGGGGCCCGCGATCCGAGCACGATCCGCCCGAACAGATTGGGCGTCACGTCGACCCGGTCGGCGTCCACCACCTCGACCGACTGCTGCGTCCGAAAGTCCTGAATTGGCGCCGATCGTATCCGCTCGACCGCCGTCTCATCGAAAGTATCGGCCAGCACGCGCTCCAGCAGCTCCTGGACCGAGCGCTGGTTCACCAGGACCTCTTCGAGCTCCTCCGCCCGACCGCCGAAGGCTTGGACCACCGGGATCACATCACCATCGTCCAGCGCCGCGATCAGTCCGGCGATTCGGTCACGCACCTGCGATTCCGCGTCGCCGCTGCCCCCGCCGCTCCCGCCGCCGGCCGGCTGATACGCCGTCTGGTCGCTCAGCAGGCCCTTGTCGATCAGGCGCGCCGCCGCGGTCGCCCGGCCGTCCGCACGCGAGCTGTCACCGCACCCGACCCAGAACGTCGCGCCGAGCAGCACCACCCCGGCTGCAATCCATCGTGTTGTCGTCATTGTCGCTCTCACTCCAGGGCCAGTGAATCGGCGGTCGCCAACCGCAGCTCCCCCCGATCCCCGTCATCGGAGCCGCGGGCCGCGCGGACCGGCAAGGGGCCGCACGCATGATGCCCAAGATGCCCAACTCCAATCGTAAAAGTAGTCCGCTGAGGGCCGGGCGTCAATGGATGACTTTTCGGGAGTGCGCTAGTTTGCGTCAGAGTAGCCCTGTCCCCAGAGCGAGCCCCGCGAGGCCGCCGTGGCTCTGTCGAACAGACCCATTACCGATTTTTCGGAGGTGATCAGTCGGGCCGCGGCCCTTCGGCAGGGCTGCTCTTGCGCTCCAAGCGGTCGCGCAACTCGGCGGCCCGCTCAAAGTCCTCACAGGCGACCGCGTTCTCAAGCGCCCAGTGGAGCTTGGTCGGCGTCTCATCAGGCATCTTCTCGAGAATCTCGTCGCGCAATTCGTGCAACACCTCGGTCTCGCGATCCTCGTCAGCGTCGAAGCCCTCGTCGGATGCCCCCATCGCCTTGCGGATTCCGGCAATTCCAGACTTGATGATCGACAAGGCCGCGTCGTACGCCTCGTGCTCCAACGCGTGTGTCGCCCGGGCCCGCGCGTTCATCATGATCACGTACGCCCGCTGCGATTCCAGCACATCACGGTCGTATTCCGAGGCCCCGTAGCGGCGGCAGAAGTCGATCGCCCGCAGGTTGCGGGCCGTGTCGTCGGCGACGACTTCGAATTCCTCCAACACGAACAGCGACAGATAACGCTGATAGTACAGATACGCCTCGTGCCGAAGGTCGCGGCACTGTTCCGGCGTGAGCACGAAGTCGGCGTCGGTGCCATATTCCTCGATGTGGGCGATCAGGTGCTTTTCGTGCCGATCGAGCAGCGATTCGTACCCGTGCGGCCGGGCGCCGTCGGGTCGCCCCTTGAGCTCGAACTGCAGCACGCCGAGGTCGATGCGGGTCTGGACCTTCTCGCGACCGTCGCGTCCGATAATCTTGCGCACCGAGATCTTGCCCGGCTCGTACTCCCACCCGTCGAGAATGCCACGCAGGTCGCATATCATCACTCTTGCCTATCGGCTGTCGCGGGCCGTCATTTCAGCCGGGCGTGCGGCACGCCGAAGGCAAGCCCGCCGCCCATTCATTCGCGGACCAACGCTTCGGTGAGATGCGCGTAATCGCAGGCAAATTTCGCGGCCGGCCGCTCGAGGCCCCGGCGGGGACCACAACCCGGCCCATGACCGATCGGGTCAAGGAGTCCCTCTTCGACGCGCTCGGCTCGCGCTTCGGAACGCCGGGCACCCTCCCGGCGATCGATGTGCTCGATCTATTCTCCGGCAGCGGGGCGCTCGGGATCGAGTGTATGTCGCGCGGAGCACGTTCGTGCCTGTTTGTCGAACGCGATCGCCGTTCGCTGCGCGTCTTGCGGGCCAATCTGCAAAGTCTGGGCCTCGACGAGTCCTGCCGCGTCTCGAACGAGAACGGCTGGACCATGCGCGTGCCGAATCTGGGCGAAGAGGGGCTCGGTCTGGTGTTCGTCGACCCGCCTTACCGCGACGTCGAGAAACCCACCCGGGCGCGCGACCTGCTCGAGCGCCTCGCGCCGCGCCTCTCACAGAACGGCTGGCTCGTCTTCCGCTGCTCGTCCACGGCCGCGTTCCCGGCCGACACCGTTCGCGGGCTCGAGTGCGCCGACGTGCGCGCCTTCGGCCAAATGCGGGTCCTGCTCTTCCGCCGGGTGGAAGAGGCGACGGTGTGTACCCGCGAATCGCCGTCATCCTGATCGCGGCTCGTTGCTTGGGTGCCCCATCCCGTTCCGAAGGACGGGGTGGGGGACGGACGAAGCGAGTGCGGCCTGGGCAGTCCGTCAGTCCCCCACCCCGTGCTTCGCGACGCAATGGGGCACCGCCGGCAATCCCAGAGCCCCATACGAGCCGGGAGCGCCAGCGACCGGTCTGTCAGATAATGGCGTTTTCCCAGGACGATCCAGGACCCGGCGCACCGCCGTTGCAGCGCCCCCCACTCCATGTTATCCTTCCTGCAGGGTGTTCAACGGGGCCTGAGCAAGCCCCTTCCCTGGTGGGAGTTTGACCTGTGCAGCAAAGCCCCTGCAACCGGGACACGGTCGGTGTTGAGTCCGATCGACGGGATTTGAGGTAATCCAGGGAGGGAGGTTGTTATGCCGATCCGCATAAAATGCCGTCATAAACCGCGAGACAGAGCGCAACCTACAGAGGATACGGGTCTTAGCGCACTACTGGCAGACGATCCAGAGGCGTGTCATACGGACAGAAAACCACAGTTCCACATGTTATGCGGAACAATCTGATTGCTGTTGGCCCTCTGAGGAGAATTGGAAATGAGGAACAGACCCATTGTGATCTGCGTGTCCATCTTGGTTTGCGCTTGCGTAATGGCGCAGGACAAACCACGCGAGAAGAAACTGCTCAAGGACTATCATGGCGAAGTTCAGCTACCGGATGACTTGTACGATGCATACGCAGCCTTCATCGGGGCGATCGAGACGGCGGACTTTGGCGAAATTCTGAAGCATTGCCTCCCGCACAGTGTGAGCTTCACGACCGCTGCCCGTCCCCAGAAGATGCGAGAATACGGGCCGGATATCAACATCCCCTTCCTAAAGAAGGGCTTTCACAAGTACATCCTGAACCTCAGAAAGGATTCCGAAGACACGTACCTGATTCGAACGGTGTCATCTTACACATGGTTTGTGAGGACCAAATCAGAAGGATGGAAGTTGTATCGTTATGGCGACAAACCCATTGAATAGTCGGGCCAACAATGCAATGCACCGGACGGCTAATCGCCGCCGGTGACGGCCAGCGTTCCCGACGACCGTGAGTCTGGCTCAGCGAGCCGTTCAGGTCGAGGATCAGCTCGTCCAAAGCGCGGCGGAGGCGAACGCGATTAATCCACTC
>JACZRH010000216.1 GCA_022574815.1 Planctomycetota bacterium
CCGGTGCGACTAAAATTGGCGGCAACGGCCTATCGGGCCGCGCAACAGCATTCTCGTGTATTCGCGCCGTACCGATTCGCGAGCGATCCCCAACCACGGCGCCCCACAAGCAGAACCCCGAGCGTCAGCGACGGGCCTGGGCGATTCGGGGCTGGTTGGGCAAAGCCCGCTCCCTTACGGTCGGGGTTCTGATCGCCGCGGTGCGGACTGGGTGCCACCAGTCTTAGTCACACCCGTCCAATCTGCCCGCGCCGCTGAGATACAAAAATCGGCCCCGCACAGTCGTAAGCGACGGTGCGGGGCCAGGGGGGGACACGACAGCTTCCAACGGTATTGTGCAATAGTTTTTCTGATGTGCGTCGCTTTTTCTGCCGAAGTGCCGGTCGCGTAAGTGTCCGATAGTATCGAGCTTGCATTCCCCGCCAAGCGATCTATCATCCCGCCATGATCTTCGCACGCACTCGCCCGAGGGCACTTCGATCGGATATCGGTCGCGCGTCGCTTCGCGGCCAAAAACGGAGCAGTCCGGCGCGGGCCGGGGCCGCGGTTTTGTGCGTTCTGATACCGGCCCTTGCCGCGACCGGGTGCCAGGCGCCTCCCCAACCGACCGGGCCGACGGCGATGGTCCTCGATCTTGTGGACTATGACGGCTTCGTAGACTCGGCGATGACGATCCTGCGCGAACGCCATTTCGGAATCGAGCGCGGCGACCGTCGGGCCGGCGTAATCGTCTCGCACCCAGCCACCGGCGCACAGTGGTACGAGTTCTGGCGGGAGGACTCGCTCGGGCCTTACCAACTATTGGAATCAAGCCTGCACACGCTGCGGCGAATCGTGACCGTCACGATCGAGCCGGCCGACGCCGACGCCCGCGGGGCATCCTCGAAGCCGGCAGCCGCGCGAACGCGCACCGAGAAAGACGACGAGTCGAGACACGAACAGGATGCCCTCACGCCCGGCAAAGGCCCGGGCCGCTACCGCGTGACGGTTCGCGTCGACAAGGAGCGCTACAGCTCGCCGCAACGGCAGGTCACGACGGCTTCCGGCGCGTTGGCGATCTTCAGCGAGCGAGTTCCGACACGCGACGGCTTGCGCAACGCGCGCGCGGCGGGTGCCCATTGGGTTCCACTCGGCCGGGATGGACTGTTGGAGGCCGCTCTGCTCGCCAAATTCGCGGGCGCGCCGGGTGTCGATCCCACCGAGTGACCGCTCGCCGACGGCCATCACACACGCCGGCTTGCTAACCCCGCACAAACTCTCCGAGCACCGCCCGCCGCACCGCGCGCAGCGCTTTCTCCGCGGCCGGTACGCCTTGGCGAGTCCGGTCGCGCACCGTAGGGTGCAGGGAATCGTACGAGAATAGCGCGAAATCGCCGCCCCAGGCGATGCAGCGCCGCAGTTGGGCGCGCATCTGCGCGCGGGTCGTGTGTTTGTAGATGCCGAGCCCCGGAATCACGTGCGACCCGGGGGCCGCGTTCTTGTATGAGCCCACGTAGCGCGCCAGGGCTTCGGAATCAGCGGTGTAGGCCATCGGCATCACCGCGTCGACCAAGCCGGATCGCAACCATGCCAGTCCGTTTTGAAAGTAGTCGCGGACGCCGACCGTGGGCGTGCTCCAGACCGCGGCCGTGAGCGTGACGCGGCCCCGCGTGCGGGTCAGCATGTCGCGAATCTCGGCGACCAGCCGCGTCAACTGGTTCGCGCGCCAATGGTCCCAGGCCCGCGGGTCGTCGTCGGGGGACCGGCCGGTCTCGCGGCGGAACAACGCCACGGTGCGCGCGTCGCGCGGATAGAGCCGGCGCGCGTTCGGCGTGGTCTCCCAGGCGTAGCGCACGTAATCCAGGTGCAGCCCGTCCACGTCGTAGCGCGTCACGATCTCGTGCATGACCGCCACGATGTGCCGCCGAACCGCCGGCTCGCAGGGATTGAGAATCACGTAGTGATCGTTGAGCGGCTGGCGGGCTCCATCGGCGGCGTGGAGAAACCAATTCGGGCGCGTGTGGTAGAGGTGGTCGCGCACTGGCGGGGGCTCGCTGCCGGACCAGCCGGGCATGACATTGACCCAGGCCTCGATGCGCAGGCCGAGGCGATGCGCCTCGCTCACGGCGACGGCGAGCGGGTCGAAGCCCGGATCGCGATGCGCGAACTCCTTCGACCAGGGTTCGATCCGCGAGCGATAGGCGACGGTGGCCTGCCCGCGGACCTGCCAGAGGACCGTGTTGAGGCCCATCGCCGCGCAGTTGCGCATGATGGTTCGAATGTCGTTCGGGCTGCGATAATGAAACCGCGCGACCCAGACCGCCTGCACCGGACGCCGCAGCTCAATCGGTCCGCCGCGCGTCGCTTTTTCGCCCGAACGATCGCGCCCCGCGCAGCCGCCAACCGCCATGGCGGCCACCAAGAGTGCCGTTGCGAATCCCCGCCAAACGGTCGGCATCGATGCCCGCATGATTTCTCCTCGCGGATTTCGCGCCACGGCAGCGTGGCTCAGCCGGCGCTCGCCGCCATCGCGGCCAACCTCGCCCGGTTGGAGGGGCACCCGCGATGTCGTTATACCGCGCGACGCGACCCGCGGGAACCGAGGAAGGCTGATTCGAATTGCGCGACAAACGTGGTCGGGAACGGAATTGTGGCACTGGGGGCCCGCGAGTCTAAGGCCATGCTAGACCGAGAATTGCGCGCGGCTTCTGCCTCGGGCTGGGGGGGGCCGGGGCGCTTTTCTCGGTCCGTGGGTGGAATTCGCCGATATTGCCAGCCTATGAATAGGATGGCTGATTGATTCGTCACGAACGCATTTTTCTTAATGAAGGTCTCAGACGGACGGATTGGGAAGCTCGCAGGGCGCCGCGCTTAAGAGAGGTGAAAGGAATGACCCGACGTACGATTCGCGGAGCGAGCATGGCCCTGTGCGTGCTGGTTTGCTCGGTCGCGGCCAACGGGCAGGAATTCAACTTTACCCTCGACGGGTCGCAAGAGGTGCCGCCCAACAGCAGCAATGCTTCGGGCGCGGCGCAATTGCTCTATGACCCCGCGACGCAGCGTTTTGATCTCGACCTGCAGGTCTTCGGCATCGAGCTCGGCGAGCTGATGAACGTCGGCCCGAACGCGACCCCGGTCCACGTTCACATGGCGCCCGCCGGGCAGAACGGCGCGATCGTCGTCGATCTCGGCTTCTTCGCCAGCTTCACCCCCAGCGGGCAGGGAATTCGGCTGCAAATCCAGGACGAGTTGTTCGGCGGGCAGCAGGGCAATCTGTTCAGCGACCCGAACGTGAACCAGGCGGCGCTGCTCGCCGGCGACCTGTATGTGAACATTCACACGCAGGCATTCCCGGGCGGGCAGATCCGCGGGCAGATCGTTCCCGAGCCCACCACGGCCTTACTGCTGGGCGCCGGCTTGGGCGTGGCGCTGCTCCGGCGTCGGTAGGCTGGTCGCACTTTCCGATCCCCCGTCATTCGTGTGCGACCCGTACCGCACTCGGGACATCAACGGGTCAGAACTCCCGACGCCCACGTGCTCGGATCCGCGTTCCAACCCAAATCGTCATTCACCGACAGGTGCTGGTCACCCAAAACCAGATCCTTGACTTTGTAGAAAAAGCCGATGCGCGGGTGCTCGGCCGGGTCCCAGCCCGACAGGCAAGAACCCGGTATCGCCGCTTCCAGCGAATAGCCGCGCTGCGTGACGTGTACGCCGACTTTGATGCGCGAGACATCGACCACGGGCGGCGGCTCCTTCGCGCGGCTCATGCGGTGCGTGCCCACGACCGGCGAGCGGCCGCTGGTGCCTCCGCCGCTGGGGAGCAGGTAGAAGAAATGGCAGAAGCGCGTGGCGCGTTTGATGTCGCGCGCCCCGCGCGTGTCGATGCACACCCGCAAACCGTCCTTCTTCCACCAGTGCTCGGGGTCGCACTCCGGCCGGCCACGGCGGTTTGGGATGTCGAACGCCACCAGAAAGCAGTCCTCGTTCCAGGCCGCGTATACGTCGGCGATCGGCGTTTGGTCCTCGAGCTCGATCAAAGGCGGCACGAGGTACTTGCTCGTCCACTTGTCCATCGTGCCGTCCATCCGCGGCGTGCGGGCGAGATAGTGGATCGGCAACTCGAACCGGAACAGGGCCCGGCGCGGCAGGGCATCGATCATTTCGGCCTCGCTGCAACGCGCGTGCGTCTGGTGGTTTTCGCCGCGCTCGATCTCGCCGCCGGTTGTTGCGAGCGGTGATAGGCCGCGGCCGCCTGTTTGACGAATTTGCGGAAGGCGGGCGTGTCGATCTCCGTCTGGTCGTGAACGTAAACGACGACCACGTCGAGCGGGCCGTGCCGCGGGCGGACGTCCACGCGGGCCCAGTCGCCGTAGGCCGGCAGGTCGTCGCGCTGGTCGAGTGTTTTGAGGCCGATCTGCTCGTCGATCTCGGGCCACTGGAAGGTCCCGCGTGGGACGCGGAAGTACAGTTCGAGCAGCCATTCGCCGCCGGTCAAGGCGTGAAAGAACCAGGGGCAGTCCCCTTCGGGCTTGATCTCGACGCTGGCGCGGTTGTTCCAGTTGGTCGGCGCGAACGCGGCGGTTTTTTGCAGAAGCTCGACGACGTAGTCGAGCGCCTCGGATTCCCAGCGGGTCTTCTTCTCGTTGCGGCTGGTGCGCTGCTCGAGGTGCCACTTGCGGCCGTCGATCTGCCAGGGCATTTTCGTGTCGCGACCGACCTTGCCGTAACGCTGCTTCTCGACTTCCATCTCACGGGCGGCATGTGCGGCCGGGTCGTAGCGTTCGCGCACCTCGCGCGGGCCGGCGTCCAGCACGGGCCGCAGCGCGACGGCCGTATACGAGACCATCGCCGAAGTGTCGGCCTG
The DNA here is from genome assembly GCA_022574815.1 of Planctomycetota bacterium. GTDB lineage: Bacteria > Planctomycetota > Phycisphaerae > UBA1845 > Fen-1342 > JACZRH01. The sequence goes on from JACZRH010000216.1 coordinate 4,847, forward strand.
CGGTGAATGGCGACGCGGCGCGGGAACGGCGGGCGCCCGCGCGCGGCCGCTACGGGGATCGGGCGCGACACCCTCGCTCGCGATCTCTTCCGGCGTGCCCATCGCGACGATGTAGCCGCCTTCGTCGCCCGCTTCGGGCCCGAGATCGATGATCCAATCGGCGCACTTGATGACATCGAGATTGTGTTCGATGACGATCAGCGTGTTTCCCAGGTCGGTGAGCCGATGGATCACCGCCAGCAGCTTGTTGATATCGTCGAAGTGCAATCCCGTCGTCGGCTCGTCCAGAATGTAGCACGTACGGCCGGTGTCGGGCTTGCCGAGCTCGGTTGCGAGCTTGACGCGCTGCGCCTCGCCGCCGGAGAGCGTCGGGGCCGGCTGGCCGAGCTGCACGTATTCGAGGCCGACGTCCGCCAGCGTGTTCAACATGCGTCGCACCTTGGGTACGCTGTCGAAGTGCTGGAGTGCTTCGGAGACGCGCAGCTCGAGCACGTCCGCGATGGACTTGCCCTTGAAGCGCACTTCGAGCGTCTCGGGATTGTAGCGCCGCCCGCGGCACGTTTCGCACTCGACCCAGACATCGGCCATGAAATGCATCTCGATGCAGGTCTGCCCGTTGCCCTGGCAAGCCTCGCAACGCCCGCCCGGCCGGTTGAAGCTGAAACGGTTCGGCTGGTAGCCGCGCATCTTGCTGTCGGGCAGACGGGCGAATAGCTCGCGGATCCAATCGAACGTGCCGGTGTAAGTGGCCGGATTGCTCGAGGGCGTGGTTCCGATGGGTGACTGGTCGACCATGATGACCTTGTCGAGCCGGCGCGCTCCGCTGAGCCCGTCGTGCTCGCCGGGCGTGAGGTTGGCGCGGTTGAGCTCGCGGGCCAGCACGGGCCAAACGATGTCGTTCACCAGCGAGCTCTTGCCCGATCCCGAAACGCCGGTCACGCAGGTGAAGCGCCCCAGCGGAATCGGAACGTCGATGTTCTTCAGATTGTTTTGACGCGCTCCGCGCACGACCAGCCAGTCATGGACCGCTTCGTCGATCTTCGAGACGACCGGCGCGTAGCGCAACGCGAACTGCTTCGCTCCCTTGGGCTTACGTTTGGCCGCATGGGGGGGCGCGCGCCGGCCACTCCGCTCGCGCGGGGCTTCCTCTTCACGCGCGGCCTCGTTCGGATCGCGAACGGGCCGGCGGTTCGAGGGGATCACGATCGCCGCGGTCCCATTCAGGTAGTCCCGCGTCAACGAACGCCCCTCATCCTCTGCTCGGCCGGCGTCGCGCAGGAACGATTGCGGGGTCCCCTCCGCCACGATCTGCCCGCCGTCCCGGCCGGCGCGCGGGCCGAAGTCGAGCAGCCGATCGGCGCTGCGAATGACGTCGCGGTCGTGCTCGACCATCAGCAGCGTGTTGCCGAGGTCGCGCAGCTTGGCGAGTGCTCGGACGAGCCGGTGCGTATCGCGCGGGTGCAGCCCGATGGTGGGCTCGTCGAGCACGTACAACACGCCGGAGAGCCCGCTGCCGATCTGGCTGGCGAGGCGGATGCGCTGCGATTCTCCGCCCGAGAGCGTTGAGGCCGAGCGGTGCAGATGGATGTAGTCGAGCCCGACGTCGACGAGGAAGCGCAGGCGCCCGCGAATCTCCTTGAGCAGCTCGCCCGCGATTTTTCGCTGTCGCGCGTCGAGCCGAAGTCGGTCGAAGTACGCGGCGGCGGCGCGCAGCGGCATCTCGCAGGCTTCCACGATGGTCTTTCCGGCCAGCACCCGTTCGGCACCGTCACGCGGCGCCGCAGCGCGCGGCAGCAAGCGCACGGCGGCTGAGTCGGGGCGGAGCCGTCCGCCGCGACAGGCCACGCAGGGGATGTCCGTTACGACGTTGTGCAGTTTGTGGCGCAGCACCCAGCTATTGCGCGTGGCGGCGTCGATGGCGGGGAAGAACCCGCGCCAGTGAAACCGCAGTCCGGGGAAGGCGCGCGAACCGTCGATCATGTCGTCATGGCCGGTCCCGCGTGAGCCGGCGCCGATCGCCGACTCGGTACCGAACATCAGGTCGCGCTTCTGTTCGTCCGTCCAGGCCCTCAGAGGGGCATCGATGTTCACACCGAGCCGTCCGGTGAGTGCTGCGAGCATGCGCCCCATGGCCGAGCGTTTGTCGATGTGCGGCCAGCCGGCGATCGCTCCCTTCAACAGCGAGCGGGAGGGGTTCTTGATGATCGCGGCGGCGGGGGCGCCGCGCTGAAACCCGAGCCCTTCGCAGGTCTCGCACCAGCCGAGCTGGCTGTTGAAGCTGAAGCTGTGCGGGGTGAGCTCCTCGTAGCTCGTGCCGCATTGGGTGCAGGCGAGCTTCTGGGAGAACAGGAACTCGCGCTCGGGGGTCTGGTGAATGCGCAGCGGGGCGGGCTCCGCGTCTTCGACGCCCACTCGCGATTCGTCGCCGCGTTCGTCCGTTTGTGTGACCGACGGGGCGGCCGCGCGGGCTGAAGCCCGCGGGTCGGGCTGGTCGTCGTCGTGGACCGTCTCGATCGCCTCCACGACCAGCGTCATCACGCCGTTTCCGAGTGCCAGCGCGTGTTCGATGCTCTCGCTGATGCGCCCGCGGAACTTGGGGCGAATGACCGTGCGGTCGACCACGACCTCGACGTGGTGCTTTCGCCGCGCGTCCAGCGTGGTGGCCTCGACTGTGCGCTGCACGCTGCCGTCGATCCGCACGCGCGTGTACCCGGACGCTTTGAGGCGATTGAACATCCCGGCATAGGTCTCCCCGTCGCCGAGGCTCACCGGGGCGAGCAGCATGATCGGCGAGCCGGCGTCGTGTCCCATGACGCGCCCGCAGATTTCGTCGACCGTCTGGGTGCCGACGGGGATGCGACAGCGCGGGCAGTGCATGGTCCCGACGCGAGCCCAGAGGATGCGCATGTAGTCGTAAATCTCGGTGATCGTCCCCACGGTCGAGCGCGGGCTCTTGCCGGCGCTCTTCTGCTCGATGCATATGGCCGGCGACAAGCCATGGACGTGATCGACGCGCGGCTTGGCGAGTTGCCCCAGAAACTGGCGGGCGTAGGCGGAGAGCGACTCGACGTAACGGCGATGGCCCTCCGCGAAGATCGTGTCGATCGCGAAGCTGGACTTGCCCGAGCCCGACACGCCGGTGCAGACCGTCGTCTTGTTGCGCGGAAAAGAGACGGTCAGATCGCGCAGGTTGTGCTGCCGAGCGCCGACCACGGTGATCGCGTTCGGATCATACTGCTCGGTGTTCGGTGCCGCAGCGCCGGCTTCGAGCCGCTCGCGCGCGACCCGCGCGGCGTCGGCATCGAGCTCGATTCCCGACGAAAATCTCCTCAATCGCTCACTCGCCGAATCCCGCAAGCCCTCCCCCAGCGCCTCGGTCAGCGCCCGCCCCGTGTGCGAGGCCTCGCATGCGGCCACGTCCTCCGGCGTTCCCTCCACAACGATCCATCCGCCCGCCTCGCCGCCCTCGGGGCCCAGGTCGATGATCCAGTCGGCGGTCTTGATCACGTCCAGGTTGTGCTCGATGACCACCACCGTGTTGCCCATGTCCA
>JACZRH010000217.1 GCA_022574815.1 Planctomycetota bacterium
CCTATCTGCGCAACGCAAAGCGTATTTACGACTGTCTCCTGCAAATGGGCACCAGCGAGGACCGCATCGAGATCGTGCTCAACCGCTGCAACGCCAACTTCGAGCGGATCCGCCCCGAAGAGGTCGAGCAACATTTCCGCCGCCCGATTTTCGGCATTGTGCCGAATGATTACCGCCGCGTGACCGCCTCGCGCGATCTGGGACACCCGATCGTCTCCGAAGCGCCCGACAGCCCGGCCCGCAAAGCGATCGCCGAGCTGGCCCGCAAGATCGCCGGCGAAAGTCTCGAAGAGGAAGAGCCCGAGGCGCGCGGCTTCTTCGGCATGTTCCGCAAACGCAAACCCGCCCGGAAATGAGCAACCCGCCTGCTCACGGATCCGATGCGGGGATTTCCACCTTTCAAGCTTTGAAGACGCCGGGAACCGCTGTCCCTGCGTGAGGACCCGTCCAGGGCGTTCCGACGATCGCGATGGACCCCATCGATCCGCCTCTTATCGGACGGAAACATTCCCATAAAAGTTTATGATATTGGGTTGAATCCCGAACTCGATTTGGCTAGGATGAAAGCTCGGATCTGGAGCACTGTAGCGCGCACGAGATTCGTTTCGGAGTGAAAGAGGCAAGCCATTACTCTATTCAGGAGAGTCTCCAATGAGACCATGTCGCATCTTGTTGACCATCGGTGTTGTGGCGCTCGTGTTCTGCGCGACAGCTCCGGCCCAAGTCGTTTTCCCGACCAACGGACATGCGGCGAGCAACTTCATTCCGTTCGGCTCGGGCTCGACGACGATGCACCAAGTGTTCGACGCGAACCTGTTCGCCTCCCGTATAGGCGGCCAGCCCATCGCGCGCATCACGGAAATCGCGCATAGCCCCGGCGTCACCGGCACGTTCAATCTCGGCCCGGTGGACGTCAATCTGGGCTACACTAATTTGACGCCCGGCAACTTGGGCCTGCCCTCCGGCGGCGGCAACCCGAGCGGCCCGCTGGACCGCTTTTTCTCCGACCCGAACCTCACGGTTACCATCACCAGGTCCGGATCGGAAGAATGGGGCGAGCTGATCCTGAGCGGCTTGTTCGACTACGATCCGTCGCTCGGCAACCTGCTGGTCGAGGTCATCTTGCCGAACGCAAACAACACCGCGTTGCACATCTCGCGCGCCGCCGGCAATGCCGAGTCCACGCGCGCGTATGACACGTCGCGGTTCGGCAGCAATGCCGGAAACACGACCGCCACGCGAATGCAGTTCACGTTCACGGGCGTGCCGGAGCCGAGCACCTTGCTGCTGGTCGGTTTGGCCGGCCTGCTGCTTCGTCGCCGCTAGTCGGCAACGCGCCGCAACCAATTTGAAGCGTTTCGGAAGGGCGTCCGTTGGGCGCCCTTCTTCTTTTTTTGGGACGCCTGCATCGCTCAGGCGAGTCCGAACGGCTGCTCCCGGCGGTGTGCCGCGACTCCGTGAGCCGTGCTTACGCAATCGTTCAGAACTCGAACGACCGTAGCACTGCTGACACACGGCAATGGCACCCCGCCGCCCACCTGCGCCCTGCAGTGTCTCTTGATTGCGTAAGGTTTTGTTTAGAACTGGAAATCCTGGTCGCTAAAGCCCGGATTCAGCTCAATTTGCGTGAACAGGTAGCTGCCCAGGAGCTCAGTTCCGGCCCGGTCGGCGTACGAATACACCGCGACCGGCATCATCGTCTCCTGGTCGAAGTGCGCCACCATTTTGGCATCGGGATACCTGCCGTTGGGCCCCGCATACGGCAGGTAGCGGACGATGAAATGCGTCGGTCGCCCGTCGATCTCCGATTCGCCGCCATACCGCAGATCCAGCACGCCGTTCTTGCTGGCCAACTCATGCAACTGCAACAGCAGATCGAGCGTGGACCTAAAGCCGAATTCGTCAATGAACCGCCGGCTGGCGCTGCGGGCGCGCGCGCCTCGTATCGGGATGTTCACCTTCTTCACGAAGAGTCGAATGATCGCGCCCGCCGGCTCGACCTGTGCGAATTTGCGGCCCTTGGAATCGACATAGTCGGGCGTATTGATGAACAGCGCCCGTTTCGAGTCGCCGACGTTCTTCAGCCAGGTCATGTACACGCTGTAGGGCTCGTCGCGAAACTGGACCGCGATTTCCTGGACCGGTCCGAGCTTGCCGCCCACGCGCTCCTGTTTGATGAGCATGCAGCGATATTCGCGAACATCGCGCTCGTAGCGCTCCAGCGCCAGACGCGCCAAAGCCATCGGATCTCGTCCGGCCAACTCCGTCAGACCGGATGCCGAGGCCGCATCGGCCTTGGCGCTCAGTCCCGGCGTCGCGGCGGCGACCAGAATCGGTTCGGAGATCGCCGCCGGGGACGCGTTCACGATCGGGTCAGCGTGCAGAAGCTCTCCGAGCGGGAGCAGCAGTAGCAGCAGCGCGCCGGCCATAATCAAACTCACCGCGAAGTGCAACACACTACGTCGATTGCGCCGGACGCTCATGATGCTCCATCCATCGGGAAGCCCGGGACCGAAGGGCAAGTCCATTCGGCCCTATCTTCAAACATCGACAAGCCGTGGGCTTCGGCTTGACCCTTTCCACCGCCGCGCCGCGCCAAACGGCCGAGTGATTATAGGAGATTCTTGTCGTTTGGCAACCGGAGGTTGCAATCTTGGCGTCGCAAAGTCGCGGTTTCGCGGCCTCGTGCAATCCCGCGTGCTTCGCCCCATGGGTCCCCGAGGCTGTTTGTCTGCGATTCTGTTCAAGCGTGTGATGACGAAAGGGTGGCTCGGTAAGCCGCGGCCGTCTGGATTGCACAGCGCTTCCAACTGAATGTGGCAGCCCGGGCGATACCGCGCTCGATGAGATCTTCCCGCCATGCGTCATCCTCGGCCATCCGACGCATCGCGGCCACCCAGGCCTCAGGCTTCGAAGGATCGAGCAACACGCCGGCGTCGCCGACGACCTCCGGCACCGAAGTCACGTCGGAGACGATGACCGGCGCCCCGCAGGCCATCGCCTCCAGGGGCGGCATGCCGAACCCTTCGTACAGCGTTGGCCAGACGAACGCGGTACAGGCGGAGTACAAACCCGCCAACTGCGCGTCGCTCATGTAGCCCAGCAGACGAACGCTTGAGCCGAGGGCGCGCCGCTGAATTCGCTCGCGAAGTGCCTCGAGGCTCCAGCCCCACGGCCCCGCGATGATGAGCGGATGGCGCCCCCGAATGTTCGGCGGCAACGCCTCGAACGCGTCGATCAGCCCCGCGAGGTTTTTGCGCGGCTCGAGCGTGCCCACGTAGAGAAAGAACCGACTCGGCAAATCCAATGCGGCGAGCGTCCGGCGCGCGGCGGCCGCGTCCACGCTCAGGAACGCCGGGCGCGGCGCCTGGTAGGTGACGTCGATTCGATCGGGGGCCAGTCCCAGGCGGGACACGAGCTCGCGTTTCGTAAACTCCGACGCGGCAATGAATCGGCGGGTCTGAAGGACCCCCGCCTCGAATTCGCGCTCGTACCAGCGAACGCGGTCCGCGGGGTGCCATTCCGGATGAACCAGCACGGATAGGTCGTGAATGGTCGTGATCGTGGGAAGTCCGCAGCGGATGGGAATGTGATTCGGCTCATGGTAAAGCGCGTAGCGACCGCTCAGCAGCCGAAAGAGCCCCGCATAAGCGCCCTGCCCGATTCGACGCACCCACCAAGGTTTGCGAGAGCTGCCGACGTCTCGCGGCTGCCTTGCGAGCGCCGCAGCCGGCGCGGCGGGAGAATCCACAGAGCGTGGGTCGGACGCGCCCGTGACGGCGGGGCCCTTCGGATCGCGCCACGCTCGCCGCAGAATGCGTGCGTGCAGAAACGGCTCGGCTCGAATCTGCCGGTCAACTTCTGGAAGGTGCAGCAGCACCTGGCTGACGTAATGCCCAACGCCGGTCAGCGTGCGCCGCAGCACGCGGTCATTGACGACAACGATCAGCGGCTCACCCATCGTCGGGCGTCCTTCCCCTGCGTCGCGACCCGAAAGGTGATCCCGGCCTTCGCGCCGCGCGGATGGCGATGCACCGGTTTCGGATTCATCACCACCGCGTCGATCAAGACCGAGAGTTCCAAATCGGCGAGAACCGCCCCACCGACTTCGAGACCCGCCGCACCGGCTGAAGGACCCCGCGCAGCATCAACGCCACCCCCACCACGAGCAACTCGGCGAACGGCCCTCTGACGCCCGGCGGGGCTACGCGAAGGCGTTCAAAGCTCCGAAGAGAGCTGCAAACAGGGCAAGAAACGCAAACCAGAAAATCATAGTCCGTCCTCTTCTCGTCGGGGACCCGGCCGCTGATCTAACTGGACCTATCGGCGTTCGGCCGACTATCGCGCCACCCACAATCCGCCGCACGACTACGCCGCAGCATCGCGGGACTGTCGCCAACCGCCGATAACATACGAAACCACCCGCCGGCTGTCCAACCCGAATCGGAAGTGGTCTATCCTTCCGAACGCGTTCGGATCTCGAAACCACCTCGCAGGGGTCGCAGGCGATCAGCAGCGGACCGGCCCGGCGTGGCGAAAACGCTCAGAATCCAGTATGTATGTCCGGCGAACCCGATCCGAACACCGTCGTGCCCAGCGGCCCGATCGCCGTGCGGCGGCGGGGTCGCCAAAGGCAGACGCGTGCAAGACCGCCGCGCAACCGGGACGATGATGGCCAAGGCCGCAATCTCAATCTGTCTACTGTCGACCCTCGTGACATCGTTTTTTCTCTTCACGCGCGACAAGGCCTCCGGCACACCCGTGAACTCCGCACGCCGCCCCGCGGACCCGGCCCGGTCCGAAGCGAGTGACGACCTCGAATTCCGCGGCGTCGCGATCCAGATGCAGACCGGATTCGGCCCGGTCGAAGCGTACATGCCGCTCATCCGCGAGGTGGCGGACCTCGGCGCCGACACGGTCCTGCTATCCAGCCCCGGGCTGATGGAGCACGCCCGGGCGCAGGCCATCTTCATCGACGGCCGCAAGACCCCCTCGCCGACCGACTTTCGCACCATCATCCACGAGTCGCACAAGCTCGGGCTCAAGGTCATCGTCATGCCCATCCTGCTGCTCTCGCACCCGCGCGGCAGCGAGTGGCGCGGTGTGATCGAGCCGCCCGACTGGAACGGCTGGTGGACGCAATACCGCGAGTTCGTGGTTCACTTCGCCGACATCGCGCGCGAGTCCGGGGCCGAGGGCTTCATCATCGGGTCGGAGCTGGTCAGCACGGAGAAGTACACGGCAGAATGGGTCAAGACCATAGAAGTGCTTCGCAAGAGTCTGCCGAAAGCCAAACTCGGCTACTCGGCCAATTGGGATCACTACAAACCGGTTAAGTTCTGGGACAAGCTCGATTTTGTGGGGATGACCAGTTACTACAAGTTGGCCGACCATAAAAACCCCAGCGTGGACCAGATCGTCGCCAACTGGCGCCCGGTGTACGAGGAAATCACCGAATGGCAGCGAAAGATCGGCAAGCCCATCGTCCTGACCGAAGTCGGCTGGTGCAGCCAGACCGGGACGGCGATGCAGCCCTGGAATTACTACCAGAACCAGCACGCCACGCCCGAAGGCCACGAGGAGCAGCGCCGCCTGTATGAGGCTTTTCTGAAGGTCTGGGACAACGCGCCCGGCTTGGGCGGTGTGATCTGGTGGGAATGGACCGCGTCGCCGGGCGGCGCGGACGATCACGGCTATACGCCCAAGAACAAACCGGCCGAGCGCGTCCTTCGCGAATGGTTCGCCAAACACAAGTCTCAAGCTGCCGATCGCGCCTTGACGACCCGCCCGTAGCGCTGCCCACCGCCGAGAACGCCGCGAGTGAACGTGGGCAATGGGCAACGTAGATTGATGATGCTACACGGTGTGACACGGAGCGAGAAATGGCGGACCTCGTCATTCCGAGCGCAGTCGCGGAATCCTGCCGTGTACCGGGCCGGATGCCTCGCTTCGCGCGCCATGACGCTTAAGTGGCTTTCGGCACCGCCGGCGGCGCGACCACCCTCACGGCTGAAGGTCTGATAATCGACTGGTCCCGCAACGCCGTGATTGTTACAATAACCGCTACCACCATCCGCAACAGCGTGCCGTAATCCGGCCGGGCTCATGGTTGTCGGCTGATTCAGGAGGTGCTGCGATGTACCGCAATGTTTGGACTACGGTCGGGTTGAGCGTCTGGCTGGCGCTCGAAGCGGCCGCGCAGATTCCGCCCGGCTACGAAGTCGTTCAAATTGCCAGCGAACCCTACGCCGAGTTCGGCGCGCGGATCAACAACCGTGGGCAGATCGTATACGTCGGTTGGCTTGACCGTTCGACGCGTTCGAGCGAGGAGATCTTTCTGTACGACAACGGCACCACCATCCGGCTGACCAACGACAACGTCCAGGACGTGTCGCCGGACATCAACGATGACGGCACGATCGTCTGGGCGCGCGGCATCGGTCCGATTGATCCGATCACCGGCGAGCCGTCGCAGGAGATCGTCATCTACCGCAACGGCGTGCTCACGCGATTGACGGACAACGGCGTCTCGGACAGTCGTGTGAGCATCAATAACCGCGGAGAGTTGGTCTGGCGAAGATACATGGGGCCGCCGGGCGGCTGCGGCCCCTTCATGGACATCTACCACTACGACGGACAGCGCATCCGCGCTATCACTACGAACGGGATACCGGAACAACTGGCCAATCAATCGGCTCGGTTCAATGAACATGGGCAGATTGTTTGGACACAGTACGATTTCTGCGTCAACCCGTGGGTGTCGGACATCATGTTGTACGACAATGGCGTCACGACGCAGTTGACCAGCACCGAGATCGCACCGGCCTCGCCCGACATTGACAATCTGGGTCGAGTGGCCTGGTTTGATCGGGACACCCCGTTCCACAGTATCAAATTCTGGGACAACGGCGTGACCACGCTGCTGACCAACTGGGGCACCGGCCCCAGCGTGAACGATTTGGGTCAGGTCGCGTTTCATCGTTGGCACGACCTGACCGGCAATTGGCAGCAGTGGCTGTACCGGGACGGGACGTTCTGGCAACTGTCGAACGATCCCTTCTGGAACTTCGACGGTGAAATCAACCAAATGGGAGAGGTCGTCTGGGGATACGGCGACCCCATCTTTCCTGACATACGTCTCATGCGCCGGTTGCCAAGGGGCGACCTCAACTGCGATGGCGTATTCAATGGCGCCGACATTGACCCGTTCTTTCTCGCACTCGGCGACCCGCCGGGTTACGCGGCGGCGTTTCCCGATTGCGATTCGACACTTGGTGATATAAACGGAGATGGCTCGCTGAACGGTGGCGATATCGACCCGTTCTTCGAGTTGTTGGGCGGATAGCGAGAATTGAATACTGGATAGCGCGGCCCGACGCGGCCCGCCCATCCGCACGTGAATGTGCATGATTGGGCCTTTGCAGCAACGTGACTTGAACGGTCGGGTGCCCTGAGCCCATATGCTGGCGAAACGCCGACGCTCGCCACGGCCGGCGAGACGCCGGCCGCTACTGAAGCCAGGCGGGCGGGCGCTTGGCGATGAAGGCCTGCATGCCTTCCTTGGCGTCGGAGCAACTGAAGCACAATCCGAACTGGTGCGATTCGTCGTCGTTCAGGATCGCGTGCTTGATGCGCGTGATGGCGCGCGGCGCGCCCGACTTCAACAGGTCGAACCAGCGCTGCAACGACTCGTCCAGCGCTTCCTCCGACGGCACTACCTCATCGACCAAACCGATTTCCGCGGCCTGCTCGGCTTTGATCACCTCGCCGGAGTAGAGCATCCGCAGCGCCCAGCCGAGCGGGACGATCATCGGCAGGCGCTTCGTGCCGCCCCACCCGGGGATCAGTCCGAGCCTGACCTCGGGCTGGCCGATCTTCGCACCGCTGACCATCAGCCGAAAACTGCACGCCAGGGCCAACTCGCACCCGCCGCCCATGGCGTGGCCATTCATGGCGGCGAAGGTGATTTGCGGGAGGTTCTCGACCGCGTTGAAGACGTGTTGGCCGTGCTGGCTGAGCGAGTAGCCCTGGTCCTCGTTAATGTTCGCCATTTCCTTGATGTCGGCCCCGGCGACGAAGACCTTTCCGCTGCTGCGAAACACGACGAAGCGGATCGCCGAGTCCTCGGCGAGCTCGCGGACCACCGTGGTCAGCTCGCCGAGCACGGACGAGGAGAACACCGGCGGCCCCTTCTCGGACACGAAGCGGACGGTCGCGACATTGTCCTCTTTGCTCAGCTCTACGTGCGTGTTCGGAGTGGTTTCAATCGGCATAGTCATGAAATCCCTTCCCGGTCTTGCGTCCGAGTTGTCCGGCCCGCACCATCGTCCGCAAGAGCGGCGACGGGCGGTAGCGGTCCTGGCCCAGATC
>JACZRH010000009.1 GCA_022574815.1 Planctomycetota bacterium
CGGGCGTGCTCGCCGTGCTGCGCGCCGCGCTGCAACTGCCTAATTTCGGCTGGTGGGTTCCGGGCCGCCCCGATCGGCCGCAACTCGCGACTTGTGACCGATTCGAAGTTTCCATGGCGTCGGTTTTTGAGCTGACCTTCGAAGCGACGGCCATCACGGCCCGTTGCCTGTTTCATCCTCGTCCGCGCATTATGCAGGTGCGCAAGGGCCGTTGCATGGCGCGCTTTCCAAGGCCCATCCCGGGCGAGAACAAATTGATCCGGCGACCCAACTTCACCCGCTTGATCGGTTTCGACCCACCTGAGGTTGTGCGAGATTCAGGCGCGCCCTGTTCCAAAATTGACCATTGTCTACTGCCGAACACCGGTAACGGACCGGACGACTACCCTAGGGCCAGAACGCCGCTACGGCGATGACCAACCAGATCACCACGCCACTGACGATCTTGACAACCCTTCCCGCCAGCGTGCCCACGCCGGCCCCCACACCAGACTTGGCGGACTCGGAAAATTTGCGGCCGCCCGCCATCTCAAACCCCCACGCACCTAACCCCGCACCGACGCACGCACCAATTATGGACCCCAGGATGGGAATCGGAATCAGAAACGTCGCGGCGATCGCCCCCATGATGCCCCCCACAATCGCTCCAAACGAGCCGCGCTTCGTCGCGCCGGCCTTGGCCGCCCCGAACACGCCTGTGAAAAACTCCGCCAGCTCGGCAGCCGCCGCGATGACGATGATCGCCACCAGCGTCCAGATGCTGAACATCTCGACACCACCGCGTTCCGCGTTGTCCCATTGCCACCAAACAATGGCGGCGGTGGAGATGACTTTCAGCCAATTGCCCGGCAATCCCAAAACGACCAGCAGGAGCCAGGCCCCGTTGAGCAGGATCAGCAAGGTCGCCCAAAGGTAGTTCATCGGAGAAAAAACTCCCGGGAGCACGTGCGCATCAGTTGCGTAACTGATGTACTCATCTTGATCTGAGTTTCATACAGAACAACACGATGCCATTCTTACACTTGTTTTTGGATATTTCTCTTGACGTCCGATTTCCCGGGCCTGCTATTCGGACCTTCCGGGCGGGGCGCCTGTGTTCCAGAGCATCGATTCTCACGAAGGGGATAGACATGCGCCGCACAATGACCATCCTGCTGGCCGTCGGGGCCGCCTCGGTTTCGCTCACCATGTTCCGCATGTTCGCGTACGCGCAAGAGGGGGGCGGCGAAGAGTTTACGGTCTCGCCCGCCGCCGGGATGCCGCGGGCCTGGGAGGCCGGGCTGAACGTTTCGCCATACTCCGTCATCAATCTGTACAACGGCAACCTCATCACGATCCTACCGCTGATCGCGTTCGACCCCGTCGGACCGCCCGTCGAGTTCGTACTGTATCACAACAGCGCCGCCGCCGCCGACGGAGACGTCGAGGCTCCGCCGACCGGGTTCAGCCTCGGTGCGGGCTGGACCACGACCTACGGTTCCGGCGTGACCGACAACCTGGACGGCACCGTCACGCTCACCGAGGACGACGGCAACCAGTACGTATACACCCCCAACGGGGGGACTTACGACCCGTCGGCCGGCAAGCACGACCGGCTCGTCTGGGACGCGGATAACGCGGCATGGGTCGTGACACGCGCCAGCCAAACGCAGCGCATCTTCGACAGTTCCGGCCGGCTGATCGAAGTCCTTGACAGCGCCGGCAACAAGCTCGCAATCGAGCGCGACTCGGCCGAGGATTACCGAATCACGGAGGTCCGCAGCGCCGCCCAGACCGGCGGCTCGGTCGGCAGCCACAAGCTCACGTTCACCTACGACGGGAACGACCGGCTCGCGTCGGTGGTCGACCCGCTCACGCCGGCCCGCACGTGGACGTTCGACTACGATCTCAGCGGCCGGCTCTGGAAGGTGCATCACCCGTATGACACCGGGAATGAGCCGATCACCGAAGTCGGATACGACAACGACAACCTCATCGTCGCCGTCATCAGCCGCGATTCGCAGCAGTGGGATTACACCTATTACACCGATTTCAAGCTCGCGACCGTCACCGACCCGTTGCCCGGCCAGATCGGCACCCGGGCCGTGCAGCAGTTCGCGTATATCCAGCTCCGCACGGACGTTACCGACCGGCGCGGCTTCGTGTGGCGCTACACCTTCGACGGCTTGGGTCGCCTGCGGATTCGGACCGACCCGCTCGTCAAGACCCGCCGCTGGACCTACGACAGCGACAACAACCGGCTCACCTTCAAGGACGAGCTGAACCACACCTGGACCGCGACCTACGGCGCAGTCGCAAAACTGGAGACGCTGACCAGCCCGCTGTCGGGGACGGCCCAGACCTGGACCATGACCTGGGTGCAGCCCGACCCGACCAACCGCCCGAATTTCTGGCGCCTCAAGCAGGTCAGCGACCCGCTCGGCCATTGGGTGCAGTACGCCTACGCCGACGCGAACGACCCCACGCTGGTCACGACCGTGACCGAACAGGAGGCCGCGCTCGGCTCAGGCACAGCCGTCACGACGCTCGAATACTACGACGCGGCCGCGTTCAACGCCCGCGGGCAGCTCAAGCTGGTCGTCACGGATGAAAATGGGGCCGAAGGCAACGGCGTCAAACACCTATACGAGTACGACCAGTGGGGCTATTTCGAGAAGCTGACCGAGGGCCTGTTCGGCGCACCCGGGCCGAATCAGTACCCTACCGTTCTCGGGCCTATGACCAACAACGCCGGCGGCGAAAACACAGGCGGCACCAACGACACCGGCGTCAACAGCACCACCGCGCTCGATCCAGATGGCAACCCCGTAGGGATCACCTGCGTGATCATGATCGGACCCGGTACTAATCCTCTTCGATTGAGCAATGGCATCCCGTCGCCGCACTTCGGCGTCTTCACGCAGTGTCTCTCGAACGCTACGTACGACATCGCCGGCCGCCCGACGCTGCTCGAGATGTGCCTCCCGGAGTCGGGAACGCGCACGTACACGCTCGACTACGACAATCTCGGCCGCGTCACCCAATCGACGTTCTCGACCGACGAGCACCAGGGCTCAGGACCAAACCTCGTCACACGCGATTTCGACTACCTCGCCTACGACCTCGAAGGCCGTCTGCTCCAGCGCCGCGGGCCGGACTCACAGGACACCTGGTACCTTCACGACGATCTAGGCCGGCCGAAAAATATTAATCGCAACGGCGTCAACATTGCGTACACCTACGACGACGCCGGGCGGCTGACGCTGATCACGAACGCCAACGGGACGAAAACGGTGCGGGAGTACGACGACGCGAATCGGCTGACGCAAATCCGTCACGAGGAGCCCAGCGCCCAATTGCTGACGCAGATCGATTCTACTTGGCGGCTGGACAACACGATCGACTCGCGGACCGAGACCGACGCGACCGTCCAGCCGCAGAGCGTGGCGACGGTCACGTTCGAGTACGACAACCGCCGCCGGCTGACGCGACGTGCATCCATCGCAACTGCGTTCGAAAGTAAGAAAACACTCCACCGGGGAACGTAGCGCCTCGGACTTGCCGAGTCGATAATGCGCGTGCTTTGGGGGTGTCCAGCGGCCCGCGCCGATCAATACGCGAAGTTGTCGATAATTCCGCCGCTGAAGTCGATCCGGGCGATCGCCGCACTGAAGTCGAGCGTGACGAAATTGGCAGAGTCGCCGAAGGTCGTCGCGCCCAGGCTGCTCACGGTGCCGAGCATGTTGCCGTCGGCGTCGAACGCGGTCGCGGTTCCCGCGCCGACGCTGCCGCCGTGAACGTAGAAGAAGTTGGCGGCGTCGACAGCCGGGTCGAAGCTGACGCGTGCATTGCCGCTTTGGACCTCATAGGAGAAGGCGCCCGAGGCGTACAGCGGCGGTTGCCCCTGCGTGTCGACCACGCCGCCGGTCCAGGTGGAGCCGCGGATGGAGAAGTCGGTCGCGCCCGCGGTGGTTACGCCGGCCTCGTCGTTGGTGTTGTCGAAGCGAAGGGAGACGCCCGCGACGGCGCCCGTGCCTGCGCCGCCGGTCATGCCGTCTCCGCCCGTGTCGCTGCCGGTCGTGCCGGTGCCACCGCCGGCCCCCGTCCCGGTGTTCATGTCGTTGCCGGTCATGGAGTCGGTCTGCGTCGTGGGACAGCCGGCAAGAACCGCCAGACCCGCAAGCAACGCTAACGAACGAAGCGACTGCATTCGGTTTCTCCCAGAGAGTTTCGAATGTTCTATGTCAGCCCGAACCAGGCCCGCTTGTTCTCAACCAACCGAGACGCGCGGAAATTCCTGGCGCCATCCAAGTCGGCTTTAGCGAGCCCCGGCCCCGCCGACGCCACGCCGGTGAGCCCGCGGCGCGGACTTTCCAAGGTCCTTCCGCTGACTCTGTATGTTACCTACCGTTTAGAATCTTGCACCCGCCCGGCGCCCCGATCGCGACGGTGAGCGACACGAGCTCGGCCGGCCCGCCGCCAATGTGCGTCTCGGGCTGGAAACGGCGCGGTCGCAGTCGGCGAGCCAACGACGCCGCGGCGGACCCGATCAAGAACCGGCACGTTTGGGTTAAGCATTCACCTGCCTCAGCGTTTTCCAGAACAGACAGGCACACGACCACGCGGAGTAGGAGATCGCCATGTTCGACCGTTTCGTGCAAACGCTGCTCAAGCACATTAACCAGCCGAAGCTCTACCAGCTCGCCAGGCCGGTGCTCGAGCGCATCCGCCGGCGCCCCATCATGGCCATAGCCGTCTTCGGCTGCGTGTTCGGAATGTTGGTGCTCGGCGCGGGATGTGCCTGCGCGACGGTGGCCGGCATCGCGTTCAACGGCGGTCACGGCGGCTACGGACGGTCGCGTACGTGGTCACCCAACATGAATGACAACTTTTACCACAGCGACAACACCGACACGACGATGAACCGCAACGGCAACAGCGGGTACATCTCCGGCGACGGGTTCACGTACAGTTGGGGGGATTGAACCAGCTCGTTCACCGCGGAGACACCATGACCAGTGCGAACGCGATGAGCGTGTCGAGGTGCTCCAGACTCATGATGCTCCTCCCGCTTGACGATTCTTGAATGACCGCAGACTAATCGGAATAGCCATTTTCATCGCGAATCGGAAGATAGGCGTCCAGGGGCGTTGGGTCAAAAAGACGGCCCTCAAACTCACCGTGAAAGGGGATTCTACCCGGGCCGGGCGGCGGCGCCAGTCCGTAGCCAGGTGCTTGCGCCCCGGGCTACAGACTACCGTGCCTGCGGGGCTGGCAGACCGGACGCCAGACCCGGACGCCGAGAACAACGCCGCGGCACGGCCTCAGGTTTCATGCCCCCAAAGCTTCCCGCCGCCGCGCGCTTCACGCCAAGCCTGCCGCCAGCGATGAATCTCGACCGGTCCGATCGGCGGCATGTTGGCGCGCTTTTGGACGGGCGGCAGCGGAGGAAAGGGCTTGCTCGGCAGCGTTTGATACCAATACGCGACCGAGCTGATGTCGAGCACCAGTCCGTTGGCGTGGCCGTGCTCGATCGAGGCCCGCAAGCTCTTGCGAAAGTGGATCGGATCCTCGAGGTGGTAGCGGTAGCAGTGCGTGCGGCCAAGCCAAGCCGGGTTCTTCAAATACTCCTGCGAGCGGTTGTTCACCCGGGCGTAGCCGAAATAGGGGTGCGTGTAGTGTTCGACCGGGCTCCAGGCGCTGTTGAAGTAATCCTCGGTGCCCGTGCCGTGCAGGCTCCCGGGCCAGGCCTCGCCGTCCACGAGGAACATGTCGTCGCCCTCGCCGGGCCACAGCGGGGTCGGGCAGTCGACAAAGTAGTTTACGCCGACAAAGTGCCCGCGGCCCTTGACGTCGCAGAAGAGATAGTTGTCGGCGTCGCCGGGGTTCTTGTGATCCGGGCCGAAGAGCCCCCACTCCTGCTCGACGCCCTGGTGCGGGTCGGTCAGCTCGCGGTTCCACCAGGCGTGGAAGCGGCCGACGTCCGCTTGCGGTCGGTCGTAGAGCTCATAGTCCACATAGAAATACAGGCGGTCGATCGCGTGGTCCGACTGGTTCTCGATCTCGATGCGGGCCCCGTCCGCGAACGGCATCGGGAAATAGCAATTCAGCGCGCGGCCCTCGCGCGGCGCCGCCGCCAGCGGCAGCGACTGGAAACAATAATTCTCCCCCCAGCCCTGGCCGAAGAAATCACCGAGCGGCGACTCGACGCTGGGATGGGTCTGCCCGTCCCAAAACATGCGCAAGACCGCGTGTCGGCGGATCATCTCGTCCTTGGCGGACAGCGTGATCCAGATGTGCCGCACGCAGCCGGGCCCGTCGATCGCGGCCAGCGCTACGGTCTGCCCGGCCGGGACCTGGACGAAATCGTCGTTGCCGCCCGAGCGGTCGTAGGACGACGCCCGTTTCGAGCGGGCGTCACGAAGGCGAGCAATTCCGGCAAGCGGCCCATCCATGCGAAGCTCCGTTGAACAAGGTCGATTCGATCCTTCGAGACTTCGACAAAAAGCGTAACCGCGTCCGGCCGTTTGACAACCGGATAAGCCGGGGTCGGAGTCCTTGCCTTTCAAAGGTCCCCGACCGTATCCTCGTAGGCTGCGACAAATGAGATGCGGCGCGGAGTGGAAAGCCGCACGCGTCATTCCGAGCCCAGCGCGGAATCTTGCTGAATCCTAGGCAAGATGCTTCGCTTCGCTCAGCATGACGTCTCACTCTTGGCGGTCTGCCCGGTATCTGCGCAAAAGGTTCGCTCATGTACTGCCCCCAATGCGGCGCGCAAAACGAAGATAACTCCTGGCACTGCGTGCGATGCGGAGCCGCCTTGCGCCGCGGGGGGCAAAAGGACGCCGCGCCTTTGCCCGCCGAACCGCCGCAGTCGCTCTACTACGGAGCCCAGCCGCCGCGCGTGCCCAATTACCTCGTACATTCAATTCTGTGTACGCTCTTCTGCTGCATGCCGTTCGGCGTCGTGGCGATCGTGTACGCGGCCGGCGTGAACACCAAGCTGGCTGCGGGGGACTACGCGGGAGCGCAGCGATCCTCGCGTTCCGCCCAAAACTGGTTCCTCACGTCGGTGTTTTGCGGGCTGGTCGGCGGCCTCGCTTACTTCGGATTCATGATCTTCTTCGCAAGGGCGCCCTGGATTTGATCCGAAGCCGACTGGAGCAAGGTCAAACCAGACGAATCGCGGCCGCGCTGGCCGCGCTCGCGGTGGCCTGCCTGGCTGGGCTGCTATTCTTCCTCAACCCGGAATACCCCCGGCTCTATCCGCCGTGCGTCTTTCACCATCTGACCGGGTGGCACTGCCCCGGGTGCGGGACGGCGCGCGGACTGCACGCGTTGATACACGGGCGCCTTGTCCAGGCCCTGGCGTTCAATCCATTCATGGTCGCGGTATTGCCGTTTCTGGCGGTCGCGGGCGCCCGCGGCCTGCGCGATGCGCTGGCGGGCGGCCCGCCGAAGACCCGCCGGCTTACGCCCGCTTGGGCCATCTGGCTGTTGGCCGGGCTGGTTGGAGCATTCTGGGCCCTGCGCAACATCCCATGGTTCCCCTTCACCCTGCTGGCTCCGCATCGGCTATGACGACGAAACAGCGCACTCCGAGCGACGAACGCGAATGACCGGGAACGATCAACCTCGCCTTTCGCGCACGCTCTGGGCCCGCGGACTCAAACGCGCCTTCGATCTCGTCGCCAGCCTCACCGGACTCGTGCTCGTCTCGGTCGTCCTGTTACCGGCCATGCTGGCGGTCAAGCTCTCCAGCCCCGGCCCATTTTTCTTCATGCAGGTCCGCACCGGCCGCAACGGGCGCGCCTTTCGTCCCTTCAAGCTGCGGACCATGCGCGCCGCCCGCACGCCCGACCCGAAAGAGATCGTCCCGCTCGATCACCCCGAGATCACCGCGGTCGGCAAGCTGCTGCGGCGGCTCAAGATCGACGAGCTGCCGCAAATCCTGAACGTCGTCAAGGGCGACATGGCCCTGATCGGCCCGCGCCCGACGCTGCCCGACCAAACCGATAAGTACGACGCGTTCCAGCGCCGCCGCCTGCTCGCGCGGCCGGGGCTGACCGGGCTCGCCCAAGTCAACGGCAACGCGGCGATCTCGTGGGACGAGCGGATCAAGTACGATGTGTACTATGTGGAACACCACGGCTTCTGGATGGACATCGGTATCCTGTTCAAAACCGTGCTCGTCGTGGCGCGCGGCGACGAGCATTTCGCCAAGCCGTTTGCCGAGAGCCCCTATGCCGCCAAATGAAATGGATGGCAACAAGCCGGCCCGGTTTCGCCCCCTGCCCCGCCAACGATCAACGAACGGCGCGCCGCCGCCGGCGGAGCCGCGCGCATGAACGTCGCTCTGATCGGCTCGGTGAGCTCATCCTGGCACGCGCTGGACGCGCTGATTCGCTCCGGCGTGCAGATCACAGGCGTGCTCGGCGTGGATGAGTCGCAGGCCGAACGGGTTTCGGACTTCCGCGCGTTGCGCGAGCTCGCGACCGCCGCGCGCGTCCCTTTTCAGTCGTTCGTCAAAATCTCCGAGCCCGCCGTCGAGACATTCTTGCGCGACTGCGCGCCGGACTTGTTGTGGGTCATCGGACTCTCACAGCTCGTCCCGCAACAGCTCATCGCGATCGCAACGCACGGCGCGGTCGGCTTCCATCCCACCATGCTGCCGCAGGGCCGCGGCCGCGCTCCGGTCGCGTGGACGATCCTGCTCAACCGCCGCGCCGCGGTGAATCTGTTTTTCCTGACCGACGAGCCCGACGCCGGCGACATTCTCGTGCAGCGCGAGGTCCCGGTGCTGCCCGACGACTACTCGGAGGATCTTATCCGTCGCACGAACCTCGTTCTCGCCAAGGCGATTGTGGATCTCGCCCCGCGCCTCAAGTCCGGCGACCTGCCCCGCACGCCGCAGGACCACAGCCGCGCGACGTACTACGCCAAACGAACACCCGCGGACGGGCTGATCGACTGGGCCAGACCACGCGACGAAATCTACCGGCTGATTCGCGCGGCGGGCCGCCCCTATCCCGGGGCGTTTACTCACGCCGGCGACGCAAGGCTCACCGTCTGGCGGGCCCGCCCCGCGCAGCCGAATGATGCGGTCGGCGACAACGAGCCGGGCGCGATCCTGCACCGTGACCCTTCCGGGCACCTGCTGGTCGCGTGCGGCGACGGCGGGCTATGGCTGACCGAGATCAAACTCGAAGGCGATTCGCCGGGCGAATCGCGGCTGGCTGTCGGGGCGCGGCTCAAGTAGGATACGCCCCGTTTCGCACGCTCACTCACCCGTACAGCGCGCGCCCGAGGCGGCCGGATGAAGATTCTCGTCGTAGCTCCGCACCCCGATGACGAAGTGCTCGGCCTCGGCGGGACGATACACCGGCTGGCCGCCGAAGGACACGACATCACCGTCGCCATCGTCACCAAGGGCTGGCAGCCGCTCTTTCCTGAAACGCAAGTGGCCCAGGTGCGCGGCGAGGCCGAGGCGGCCAACGCGTTGCTCGGCGTCAAGAACGTGCATTTCATGGACCTGCCCGTGACGCGCCTAAACGCGATGCCGGAGCACGAGCTCAACGCCGCGTTCGATCAACTCGTGAGCACCGAGCAGCCGGAGCTGGTCTTCCTGCCCTTCCCCGGCGACCGGCACGAAGATCACCGGCAGATCTTCGACGCCAGCCTGGTCGCTTTGCGGCCGGTCGCGGACCGGGACTACATTCAGCGGGTGCTCTGCTACGAGACCGTCTCGGAAACGCACTGGTCCGTCGCCCACCTCGAGCCGGCGTTTCAGCCCCAGCTCTGGATCGACATCTCGCAGCACCTCGACGCGAAGCTCGCGGCCATGAAAACGTACAAGTCGCAGGTGCGCGACGCGCCCGACGCCCGCTCGCTGACGGCGGTTGAGTCGCTGGCAAAGTGGCGCGGCAGCGTGGTCAACATGCACGCGGCCGAGGCGTTCGTGGTCGTGCGCGAGTGCTGGCGCTCGGCCTGACGGCTCACGGCGATCAGGGTTCGTTCGCCCAACTTCACGCGCCAACCAGGCAAGCGTCAGGCGTCGTGCTCAGCGGAGTGAAGCATCTTGCATAGGACTCGGCAAGACTCCGCGCTGCGCTCCGAATGACCGTATTCCCGCCTCGCCCCCCAAGTAGTCTCGCGCCGTTCTACTCGCTCTCCGGCCGCTGGATGGCGTATTTTCGCAGGCGGTAGCGCAGGTTGTCGCGCGAGATGCCGAGCGTGCGGGCGGCCTTGGACTGGTTCCAGCCGCTCTCCTTGAGAGCCTTGACGATCATCGCTTTCTCGTAGCCGACCAGCGACGATTTGCCTTCGCCCGGCGCCGGCTGCTCGATGTCGTTGGACACCTCGCGCGGCAATTGGCGCGGCTCGATGACGCCCGAGTCGCACAGCAGCACCGCCCGCTCGAGGACGTTGCGCATCTCGCGGATGTTGCCGGGCCAGCGGTAGATGCAGAGCAGGGACATTGCCTCTTCGCCGACCTGCGGCTCGGGCCGGCCCATTTCCTTCGAGACGGTCGTGATGAAGTGCGCCACCAGCAGGGGAATGTCCTCGCGGCGGTCGCGCAGCGGCGGCAGGTGGATCGGGAACACGTTCAAGCGGTAGTACAGGTCTTCGCGAAAATCGCCGGCCTCCATCGCGGCCTTCAGATCGCGATTGGTCGCCGCGATGATGCGCACGTCGCAAGCGACGGTCTTGGTCCCGCCGACGCGGACGAACTCGCGCTCCTGCAGGACGCGCAAGAGCTTGATCTGGGTCGCGTGGCTGATGTCGCCGATCTCGTCGAGAAAGAGCGTGCCGCCGTCGGCGAGCTCGAAGCGACCGAGCTTTTGGGCGGTGGCGCCGGTGAAGGCGCCCGCCTCGTGTCCGAACAGCTCGCTCTCGAGCAGCGTCTCGGGCAGCGCCGCGCAGTTGATCGCGATGAACGCCCGCCCGCCGCGCGGGCTGCGCGCGTGCGTGAAGCGGGCGCTGAGCTCCTTGCCGGTCCCGGTCTCGCCGAGCAGGAGCACGGTGGCATTGGTGTTCGCGACGCGCTCGCAGAGGTTCATCACATCCTGCAGCGCCGTGCTGTTGCCGATGATCGTGTCTTCGGAGCGCACACTCTCCCGCAACCCGCGATGGTCGCGTTTCAGCGCCTCGTGCAGCTTGGCGTTGGAGGTGCTGATCGCCGCAAGATTGCCGAAGACCTGCAGCAGGTCGAGGTCGCGCTCGCTGAACTGGCCGGTCTTGTGGTTGTTGAGCACCTCGACCACCCCGATCACCTCGCCGCGATAGGTCAGCGGCGCCGCGACCATCTCGCGGGTGGTGAAGCTCGACTTATCGTCGATCCCGCGGAAGAAGTTGGCATCTTCGCGCACGTCCCGGACGAGCGTGGGCTGGCCGGTCTGAGCGACGCGGCCGGCGATGCCGAGGTCGGCGTCAAATTCCTCACCCAACAGAGCGTCGCTGCGGTCGCCGACGGCGGCCTTGAAGACGAGCTTCTTGCGCTTCCGATCGAGCAGGAGCACGGAGCTGGCCTCGCCGTTGAGGACTTCCGCCGCCGATCGCGCGATCGCCTGGAGCGTCTCGGTGAGGTCGAGCGACGCACTCATGGCGGCCGACGCCTCAAGCAGCGCCGTGAGAGCCGCCTCGCTGATGGAGCCCGCCGGGAGCGAGACCGCTTTTTCGGGCATGATTTCACCTGTTCAGGGCGTTGACCCGCCGGCCCGGGTGAAATCAGGTGCGTGCGCGTCGCGCGGCTAGCCGCTGGCCTGGCAGCACTTACGGCCGTCCAAGCTCGCCAAACACACCCGGGTCCGGTTATTCTCCGTTGACTTAGTTGACCCGATAATTCGGGCTTGTGCAAGCTCCCGACTCGTTTGACGAATCTTGGATACGGATACGAACCCGGCGACCCAAGGACCGTACGAAGTGGTGGATATTGCCGTGGAGACAAGGAGCGACGAGGAGCTACTGGCCGATCATCTCACCGGTCGTCCCGGGGCCTTCGATGCCCTCGCCGCTCGCTATTCGAACGAGATTTATGCGTTTGTGTTCCGCTTCGTCAACCAGGCGGCCGTGGCCGAGGACCTCGTGCAGGAGACCTTTCTCCAGGTACACCTCGCCGCCGCCTCGTTTGACCCGTCGCGCTCGCTCAAACCGTGGCTGTACACCATTGCGGCGAACAAGGCGCGCGATTTCCTCCGTTCGCGCAAACGCCGCTCGGTACAGTCACTCGACGCGACGGGTCTTGACGAAGACGGGCCCTCGCTGGCCCAGAGCCTCGAGGCCGCCGACGTCACCGCTTTCGAACAGTGCCAACGGCAGGAGCAGCAGGAGATCGTGCGAAAACTGATCGAGCGGATGCCCGAGCATTTGCGGCTGATTCTGACGCTCGGGTACTACCAGAAGTTGCCGTACTCCGAAATCTCCGAGATCCTGGGCATCCCGGTCGGGACGGTCAAATCGCGGCTGCACGCCGCAGTGACGAACTTTGGAAAACTCTGGCACAAGCACATGCGAGCATCGCAACCGGCCGATTCGTAACAGGAAGCAGGGCATCATGCCGACGCCATCGAACGACAACAGCAATATCGAACCCGACCTTCTGGACCTGCACCTGGGGCACCTGTCCGACGCACAGCGGGCGGACTTGCTGCAACGCATCGCCGCGGACCCGGCCCTGGCATCGCAGCAGGAGGCGTATTCCGCGATCTTTCACGCGCTGGGGACTTTGTCCGACGAAGCCGCACCGGCCGAGCTGGCGCGAAAAGTCCGCGCCCGCGTCGCGCAGGCCGGTCCCCCGCCGCGCATGACCCACGCGCCGACATCCGACTCCGAGCCCGACGAATTCGCCGCCGGCAACTGGATCATCCGCGTCCGCAGCCTGAGCGACATTATCGCGGTGGCGGCGGTGCTGGTGCTCGCGGTCGGTCTCGGTCTGCCGAGCCTGCTCCAGGTCCGCGAGCGAAGCCGCATCATGGGCTGCTCCCAGAACCTGCAACGGCTCGGACAGGGTTTGAGCGCCTATGCGAGCGCGTTCGGCGACAGTCTGCCGTTCGTCGGTTGGAACAAGCGCAGCTCGTCGTGGCAGCCCAGCAACGAGCCGGGCGTGCAGTTGATGCCGAATCGGCGGCACGTGTATCCGTTGTTGCGAGCCGGCCGCGTGCGGGCCGCGTGGTTCATTTGCCCGTCGCGCCGCGACGTGGCGATGCCGGACGATCAGATCGGGCAGCGCAACGACTTCATCGAGGCCCGCAACGTGAGCTACGCCTACCAGAACATGGCCGGCGTGCGGCCCTTGCTCTCGGGCAACCCCGACCTTCCGATCCTGGCCGACGACAACCCCCTGTTCGACAACGGCCTGCCGCTCTTCGGCATCGGCAAGCGGCTGGGACTCATGAACGTCGCCGAGATGAACTCGCGCGCCCACCGCGGCCGGGGCCAGAATCTGCTGACGGTCGGCGGCAGCGTCAAATTCGCGGACACGCCGTACAGCGGCGTGGACGGCGACAACATCTGGCTGCTGAAGGACGTGGCCGAGTACAAGGGCCGCGAAGGCCCGAAGAGCGCCAAGGATTCTCACCTGTTGAAGTAGCCGTCACACTGCCGAACGGCCGCTCCCATACACCTGGATCCGGATTGCTTCCGGGGCCAAGGCCGTGACCGGTTGCGGACCTCTGCGATCTGCCGCGAGAACCCTGTAGCGGACCGCGCCTCGCAGGCCGTAGTTACTGCCCGCAGCGCGGAAGGATGAACTCCGTCATGCCGAGCGCAGCAAGGAATCCTGCCGAGCCCGGGGCCAGATGGCTCGCTTCGCTCAGCATGACCTACAACACTTCGTGCTCCCCGTAGTTGGTAGCGGCCGCCGCGCATGTTTCATGCGGCGGAATCGTTGGCCGGCGATCGAATTCGAGATTCTCTGTAAGCACGTGCCGTATTTTCTCGTTATCATCTCAAGCTCGTGATTGCTGGCTTCGGGCTCCGGCAGCATTGGACGTCGAACTTCGCAGCAGAGCGTGCCGTTCCGTATCGCCGGGCGACGCATTCGTCGCGCGGGAACCGGTGCGGAGGCAAGAAAAGACGACTCGGCGCAACTGCGCCGAGCACACTGATCCGTGGGTAGGAGAGAAACCCAATGAAACACACAAGATCGTTAGCAGTCCTGTCGGCCATCCTGTTCGGCTGCGGGGCCTTGGGATTCGCCGACGACGTGGCGGAAATCGAGAAGAAGATCGTAGCGGCCTGGGCCAAGGTCAAGTCGTATTCGGCCAAGACCACGTCGACGTCGGAATACACCTATGATGGGCACTCCGAGAAGAGCGAGTTCCGGGGCACGACGGAGTTGGTCCTCAAAGCGGAGAAGGTGTTCAGCCGGACGGAAAGGAACCAAACGACGGTCAAGACCGAAGACGGCAAGACGACCACCGAAAAAACGCACTCCCTGATTGTCGTCAACGCGGAGTTCACGTGGAAGCTCACGGAAACCGACGGAAAAACGACCGTCATGAAGATGCAAGCGTATACGGCGGCGACGTATAGCCCCGAGACTTACTTCAAATCCTATCGCGACAACTACACAATCAAATCGCTTCCGGACGCGAAGTTCGACGGGGCCGATTGCTACGTGCTCGAAGCGAAAATGAAGCCGGTAGAGGGCCTGCCGGCTTCGGGCGCGTTCGTCACGTACTACCGCAAGGACTGCGGGATTTCGGTCAAGTCCGTCACGTATGACGCGGACGGCAAGGTCACGATGGAGAGCCTCACGACCGACCTGAAGCTCAACCCCAGCATCAGCGACAAGCGCTTCGAGTTCACGGTCCCGGAGGGCGTCGAGGTCATGGACATGACGCCGGAGGGGCGGAAAAAAGCGATGGAGCAAATGCAGGCCGAAGAAGCGTCCGACGAGCCGAAGGCCGAGGCCAAGAAAAAAGAGCCCGCCAAGAAGAAAGAGCCGGCCAAGAAGCCCGAAGAGAAGAAAAAGAAGAAGCTCAAGCTTCCGAAAATCAAATTCCCCTAAGAACGTGAATCCCGGTCCGTGCGAAACCGGTGATTCGCCGGTTCCGCACGGGTTTCAGGGCCGGGCGCCGAGCCGGGACGCAGCACCCGGCGGCGCTTGGTTCACGGCATGGAATCCCGCTCGATTTCGAGCGCGATGCATGATGGTGTGGCCTAACACTTTCGACGCGGTGCGGCGACCAGTAGAGCTGCTCAGAGCGAATGACCGAACGCCGACCCCGCAGGAGGTATGTTGATGGGCAACGACCCGCAGCCCCGCGAAGCGTATGAAGCGGATTAACTCGAAAACGCCGCAGGCCAGCCCCGTCGCGACCATCGTGCCGGATCCTTACAGCCGTCTGGAGTACCGCGACTATCCGGGAGGCTTCAAAACCGGAACGGCGCGCTGACGCGGGCCGAAATGCGCATCAAGGAGCGCAAGGCCGACGAGTTCATCGTCAACGCCAGCGCCACCGTACGCGCGCTGCTCCCCGGCTTCCGTTTCACGCCGGAGGAGCACCCCATTCAGGCGTTTAACCGCGAATATGTCGTCACTCGCATCGAACATAAGGCCACGCAGCCGGAAAGCGCCGAGGAGGACTCCACCGGCAGCGAGCTCGGCACCCAAGATAAGACCGAGCTGCGCCTGATCCCGTCCGACGTCATCTACCGCCCGCCGCGAAAAACGGAGCGGGCGATCGTCCAGGGCAGTCAAACCGCGATGGTGGTCGGGCCGGACCAGGAGGAGATCGACTGCGACGAGTACGGCCGCGTGCGCGTGCGCTTCCATTGGGATCTCGAGGCCGAGAAGTACGAGGACTGCTCCTTCTGGATCCGCGTGAGCAACAACTGGGCCGGCGGGAACTACGGCATTATGTTCCTGCCGCGCATCGGGCAGGAGGTGATCGTCGATTTTCTGGAAGGCGATCCGGGCCAGCCGATCATCACCGGGCAGGTCTACAACAACGACAACATGCCCCCGTACAAGCTCCCGGACGAGAAGACCAAGATCACCATCAAGAGCCGCAGCAGCAAGGAAGGCGGCAGCGGAGCAGCGGGAGGGGGCGCCGGGGGCGGCGGCGGCGACACGCTCGACCGGTAGGATTCGGGTAAATAGGACTGTCGGCGCGACGCCGCGACGCTAAGGAGATCAAATGGCGTACGGAGCCCGAAGAAAACCGCGCGACGGCATTCACAAAGCCGTCGGTGGCGACACGATCAGCTCGATCGCCGCCAGCTACGGCTTCACCGATTGGGAAGCCAAAGTCTGGAACGCCGGCGAGAACGCCGGTCTCAAGCAGGAGCGCGTCAACCCGAACACGCTGGCGCCGCGCAGCGAGGTTTTCGTACCCGAGCTGGACGAAAAGCAGAAGTCGCGGCCGACCGACGAGTGGCACGATTTCCACGTCGTCCGCAACAAACGCTTACTGCGGCTGAAGCTTCACGACGAGGCCGACCAGCCGCTGGCCAACAAGCAATACACCATCACACCCGGCGAGTCGTTTCGCGGGATGTTCGTGCAGCAGGGTCAGACCACCGACGCCGAGGGGGTCCTTCAGGAAGAGATTCCGCACACGATGCTCGATGCCGAGCTCGAACTGCCCGAGGAGCACCTGCGGGTCAAACTCCAAATTGGATTCTTGCTGCCGCTGCCGATGAGCGAGACGGTCAAGAACGGCGTTGCGGGGTGCATCGAAGGCGCCGTGAACGCCGTTGGTGGAGCGGGCGGAGGTCTGCTCGGCGCGGCGACGGGAGCGGCCGGCGCGGTCACCGGCGGGGGCGGCGTTTCGAGCGGAGCTTCCATTGACGCTAGCAGCGGCGGTTTCTCGGCCGGTGCGTCGCTGGAGGGCGCGGTGGAAGCGGCCGGCTCGGTGTTGTCCAACGCGTCCGGCGCGTACGCGTCGGCCGCCGCGATGGCCGGGTCCGTGGCCAACGCCGTCGCCAACGTGTTCGGCGAGGGAGCGTTCGGGCAATCCGAAGACCTGAACGTACCGCCCGCGGCGCAACGGCTGACCAGCATGGGCTTCGATCCCGGCGAGCCGGGGAATCGGGCCGATTCGCAATTCACCGCGGCGCTGATGGCGTTTCAGACCTGGTGCAAGAAATGCGGCGACCTGGCCCAGGACGCGGGCGGAATGCTCGGCGGCCTCACGGGGCCGGAAAGCCTGCTCGGCGGGATCGGCAGCTCCATCGCCGGCGCCGTGTTGTCAAAGATCGGGCTAAGCGGCCAGTTGGATGACGAGACGATCGAAGCGCTCAAGTAGACACACGGATGCTAGCGACCCGCTACGAAGAAAACGTCGCGGCCTGCGGGCGGGTGGCCCAGGGCTTTACAAGATTTTGCGCCGGGAGCGCGCACGCGCGTTGACAAAGAAAGATGGCTGCTAGGTTTACATCTCCGAGCGCTCAAACAAGGAGGTGCAACATGAGCAGCCATGAATGGCGTGCATTATACCGGATCATTCAGCGTGTACATCGTCGTCTTCCGCGGCCCCAACGCAAACCGATCTACAACGACGCGCTGATCGTCGCGATGCACTTCTGGGCGGTACTTCACGATCGGCCCCAGTGTTGGGCCTGCGATCGGCAGAACTATCACCGTCCGTTTCTGCCGCGTCGGCTGCCGTCGGTCTCGCGCTTCAACCGACGCCTCCGCTCGCCACGCTGCCAGGCGATTCTCAAAGAAGTCGAGACGCTGTCGTGCGGCGAGTCGGACGCGAGCATGCCGTTGTTCGACAGCCGCCCGCTCCCGGTCGGCGCGTGCAGCAAGGACAAGCAAGCCCGCCCCGGACGCGTATACGGCGGCTTCGCCCGCGGCTACCGGCTGCACGCGTGCATGAGCGAAAAGGGCCGTTTTCTAGCGTGGAAAGTGACGGCGATGAACGTTTCGGAGAAACCGGTCGCCAAGGAACTGATCACGCAAACGCGGCCGCGCGGTCTGGTGCTGGCCGACGGCAACTTCGACGCCGGCTACTTGTACGACCATGCGGCGCGTTTCGGCGGGCAGTTGCTGGCCACGCCACGGCGTGGCGCCGGCCACGGTCATCGCAAGCTCAACGCGAATCGACGCATCGGGTTGAATCTGTGGGAGAGCCACGGCCACTGGATCCGCGAACAGCGCAAGGTGATCGATCGTTTCTTCGGCCAGCATTCAAGCTACGGCGGCGGACTCAGTCCGCTGCCGGCATGGGTACGCACCGGGCCGCGCGTCGCACGCTGGGTGCAAGCGAAAATCATCCTTTACCATGTTCGCCTCGCTTGCCGCAAAGAGGCCGCTTGATGGACGCGCAAACGCAAAAACTTGGCCAGCGAACGAGGAACTCGTGCTCCTTTTGCGCGCATGACTGATCCCCTCGCTGACGCTTCGGCTCGGATGGTGTTCCCCAGAGCGGTGGAGCGTACGCCGAATTACGTATCCGTAGTCGGCTGCTGACCGGGATCGGTGATGGATATAGCACCCCCGACCGTACAACTGAGTTTGTCCGTGCTCAGCAGCGCCGGATAGTTCCCGATCAACATGGTCGAAGTCGAACCGGGCGTCCATCGAGCCGGCGTCGCGGGCACGCAGGGCGTCGGCGTGCCGGATGCCGCCGCGGTGAGCGTCTTGCACGTGCCGAACGGCAGGATATTCAAGTTGGGCCCATTATCCATGACGGTGGCCGCGAGAGCCCCGCCGATCAAGTCCGTCGGCTGGCTCGACACGATTAACTTGCTGGGCGCGTTGCCGCACGTGCATTGCAGTGTAGCCCCCTGAATCACCGCCGTGGCCATGAGTTCGCTCCTCTTCGACAACGGTTGCCCACATTATCGTAGGCTCATTCGTCGCTCCTGGCATAACACGCCGATTATTGTGCTAGGTTGGATGACCGTGGGCGAATGCGCGGCGTGCTTCCGAACCCCGCACGCAAGTGCGGGGTGGCGCTCACCACTTACGGGGTGCGTTCGAACGCGGGGCGCCGGGCCAGTTCGTCCGTCTTCGCGAAGAGCGTCTCGGCGAAATAGCTGCTGCGAACAAAAGGCCCGCTCGCCACCGCCGCGAATCCGAGTTGCCTGGCCACGTCGGCGAGCTCGTCGAACTCCGCGGGCGGGTAGTAGCGCTCGACGTCCACATGCCCTTCGCCGGGCTTGAGATACTGTCCCAATGTGAGAATGTCACAGCCGACGCCGCACAGGTCCTTCATGGCCCGTTCGAGCTCCGTGCGCGTCTCGCCGAGACCGACCATCAGCCCGCTCTTGGTGCGCATGCCGGGCGCCAGTTCCTTCGCGAGCCTCAGCACGTCGAGCGAACGACGGTAACGCCCGGCCGGCCGAACACGCTTCTGTTGGCTCTCGACCGTCTCGAGATTGTGGTTGTAGACCTCGGGCCGCGCGTCAGTGACGGTTCCAATCAGCTCGGAACGGCCGTGAAAGTCCGGCACCAGCACTTCGACGGTCGCCTCCGGGAGTCGCTGGCGGACCGCGGCAATGCAACGCGCGAAGTGACCGGCCCCCTCGTCGGGCAAATCATCGCGCGCCACCGACGTAATCACGACATGCCGCAGGCCCAGGTGCGCCGCCGCCTCGGCGAGCCGTTCGGGCTCGTCCGCCTCCGGCGGGTCGGGGACGGCGGTCTGTACGGCGCAGAAGTGGCAGCGCCGCGTGCAGCGCGCCCCGAGCACCATGAACGTCGCGGTGCCGCGGGTCCAGCATTCGGTCAGGTTCGGGCAGCGGGCCTCGACGCAAACGGTGCTGAGGTTCAATCCCTCGAGCAATCCGCGCGTGCGTTGCATGGCGCCGCCGGGCGGCAGCGGTTTCTTCAGCCACCTCGGCAGACGGCGCCCGCGCGGCGACGGGGCGCTCGCGACCGGCAATGGAATCGATCCGTTCATCACTCTTTCATTGTAATCCGGATCGACCGGGCGAGGAAACAGCGGTCCTCGGGCCGGTGGTCCAGCAAATCGCTGCGCGCTCGGATCCGCGCGCCGGTCATTCCGGGGTGGGTACCGGCCGGGGACGCCCGCGGCGCCGACGGTGTTCCATCAGGAAGCTGACGCGTTCGGCTTGCTTCTCGCCGATGGCTTCGCGCAGGAGCGCTTTCGCGTCGGACAACATGGTCCGCCGCGTGAGGTGCGTCAGGAGGATCCGCTCGTTGCGCAGCTTGGGGATGATCTCGCGCAATTGGTCGAGGTGCATGTGGTTCCCGACCCGCGCGCGTTCGCGATGATCCGGATCGACGAACGTACACTCCAACAGGAGGATCTTCGCGTCGCGCACGAATTCGTGATCGAGAAACCCCCCAGCGGTCGTATCGCCGCAATAGGTCACCAGCGGCATTTCGACCCGATTCGTGATTTGGACGCCCTGCTTCTTGAGTTCGACTATCTGCGGCCCGGTCCGATCCAGAAACTCCTGCTTGAGCTTCTGACGCACCTCGATCGCCGCATAGCCCAGCGCCTGGACGACCGTGCGATCGTGCCGGCGACAGGGGTGATTGACGGCGAACGGCCGCACGATCAAGTTCCGCCGCACCTCGATGTCCTGACCGGGAGCCGCGGCCTGGATGTTCGACGCCGGCACGTGCCCGTCGATGTCCGCCCAGACCCGCATGAGTGTCCGCAGCGGCTCCACCAGCAGCTCGGGAACGTAGAGATGCCCCGGATCGTTGTCGACGAACTCACGCTGCGAAAAGTAGTAGGCCACCCCCGCGGCGTGGTCCATGTGCCCATGCGACAGGAACACGTGATCGATCGAGAGCAGGTCGCGCTGACAACGCCCCACATCGAAGCCGACGTTCATCTCCGGCACGACGACGTACGTCTCCTCGCCCGCGAGCGTCACGCCGCGCACCGTGATTCCGTCGTAATGAAACTCCGCAGGTGTCATAAGCCAAGCGGTTTATAGCGGGTCCGTCGCTGAAAATCTTGCTATGTTCAAAAAATCGGTTGACATACCTGATATTGTGTATTATACTTCTGATCATACCAGTCTTGGTGCGGTTCGGCAGTTTCTTCGGGCAGTGTGGCGCGGCCTGCCGGTTGGTGTTCCAGTTCAGCGAGCATGCCTGCCTGACACCGGCAGGTCGGGAGCCTCGGAGCCGCATCGCGATGGTGTGTCCGTTCTGTAAGGCGAACGATGACAAGGTCGTCGATTCTCGTCCCAGCGAAGCGGGCCGTTCAGTGCGTCGGCGGCGGGAGTGTCTTCGGTGCGGTCGGCGTTTTACCACATACGAGCGATTTGAGGAGGCCATCAAGCTTTCCGTGATCAAGAAGGACGGTTCACGGATGCCCTACGATCGCAAATACATGCTCGAAGGGATTCAGCGGGCGGCGTACAAACGAAAAATCCCGTCCGAACGGATCGAGCAGATTGTCGACGAGGTCGAGGAATTCCTGGTCGCCAACCACGAAAAAGAGGTGTCCAGCCAGACGATCGGCGAGCAAATCTCAAAAGTGCTGCGGCGAGTGGATCGAGTGGCGTACGTGCGATTTGCAAGCGTCTATCGTGAGTTCAAAGATGTGGGCGACTTTATCGACGAGGCGCAGGACGTGATCAAGCGTTCGGCCGATGACGTTCCCGGGCAGCAGAGCTTGTTTGACGAAGGCGCGGAATCGTGAAACGAGGCATACCGGTCATCATCGGAAAACGCGACGGACACACCGAGGCGTTCTGTATCGCGAAAGTGAAGCGATGCTTGGGCGCCGCCATGTCGGCCTGCAGCCGCGATGCCCGTTTCGCCGACCCACTGGCCCAGGCGGTGCAGATGCACTTGGAGCAGTGGACCGAGACTCGCCCGCCGACTTCCAACTACATCTTTCGCTGCCTGCGATCCGCGCTAGT
Organism: Planctomycetota bacterium; assembly: GCA_022574815.1. GTDB lineage: Bacteria > Planctomycetota > Phycisphaerae > UBA1845 > Fen-1342 > JACZRH01. The sequence continues at coordinate 21,784 of JACZRH010000009.1, forward strand.
GCAGACCGGCATGCCCGAGGCCGCCGAGGAGTTGCTTAGCCACCGCCAGATCCGCAGCGCCGGCCGCTGCGGCATCCGGGTCTACGATTCGGCCGGCCGCCGCTCGAACGGCGAGCCTTGGCGAAAGGCTGCCCTGGTGAACACGCTTCAAGCGCGTTACGGCCTGCGGCGCCCCACCGCCCGCATCCTGGCGCGGGAGATCGAGACGCGCGTGCTGGCGCTGGATTACCCGCTGGTCTCCACGGCTTTGATCAACGAGTTGATGCGCAACGAATTGTTGGCCTGGGGGTTCGATGACAACGCCGTCGAGCCCGCGCATGTGGACCGCAGCCCCAATCCGGTGGCCGGCGGCCCCCCGCCGGGCCGGGAGGATTAAAACTCGCGCCACGACCCACTCGGGCGGACTGAGCTGGAAGCGCCACGGTCCGAACAGCCGCCTGCAAGTCCTGACGCAAGAACAATGGATTTGGACTCGCGACGTGCTCAAGGATGGCGTGCTTCGTGTCAGCAACGCCGTAGTGCTGGTTGAGGACACGCAGCCGTCGCGGGTCCATATATAAACCTCCGTTCCCCTGATGAAGGGCGAGTCGAGTCCCGCCTACGCCCATGCTCGGCTCGCCCCCTTTTTTGCCCCCGCAAGCCCCTCGCGCTACGACCCGGCCGGGATTCGGCTATAATCCTTCCGACGGCGGTGTGCCGTGTGTGGATGCGGAGACCATTCATGAAGTTGCCCGGCGTGGAAAACGCCCCAAAATACCAGGGCCTGTACGTCTACGACTTCGGCGATTGGACCGCCGTCGGATACACCGCCGACGAAATCGCGATCCTGGCCGAAAGCGAGCGCTACCGCGGCGGCAAGGTCTACCGCATCCATCGCGCGACGCCCGACGGGCGGATGGAGTTGCAAGGTGTGTCCGCGAATCGCCTGTGTGTCGAAAGTGGCATGTTCTTCTACCGAAAGGACTTGCAGGCCGCGCGGGCCGATTTCGAGTTGCTGAAGGACGCCGGCGAGACGAACCCGCCGCCCTGCCGCGCATTTGTTCACTTGGCCGATCGTTCGCCCGCCTGTGACACGACGCGCTACGTGACGGCGCTGATTTACGCCGCCGAATACGAAAACGAAATGGCACGCTGGCTCACCGCGCTGGCTTATGAGGGCGGCGACATCGCCGAGGGCGGGCCCAGCCACGTATCGAATTACCAGCAACAATCCAAAACGATTCTCGACCGGCAACAACTATGGAGCCCCCAAGCGATACAATCCCGTTCCGCCGACCAGGTCATGGCGAGCGTCCGTCAAGCCGTACAGCGCTAGCTCGCCCGCGCCGCCGCCGGGCGTCGCTGCTCGGCCGCATCTGGCTCTTCGGCACGTGGCTGGCCTCGCGTCGGCCCGCTCGACCCAGCCAGGCCGATTACGAATCACAGCGGTTCGGCGATCAGACACGGCGCATGGGCATGGGCATGACGGACAGGCTCCGCAACCGTTTGCGACCTTTCTGGCTGAGAATCCGGCGCGACGACGACGAGGCCTCATGAGCAGCACACCTGAACGCGACCGGCGCGCCGCATGCCACACGCGGCCTATCCCGAACAGACACGGCGACGCGTTTTGATGCCGGCCGTTTTGCTGGCGATCGGGGCTTATCTGCTCGGTGCGATTCCGTTCGGCGTCCTGATCGGGCGGGCGCGCGGCGTCGACATTCTCGCCGCCGGCAGCAAGAACATCGGGGCAACCAATGTCGGCCGCGTGATCGGGCGCAAGTGGGGGCTCTTCTGTCTGCTGCTCGACATTCTCAAGGGACTCATCCCCTCGCTGGCGGCGTTCTTCGTACTCGTGCGCGAACCGGTCCAGGCCGCCGTCCTCCTGCAATGGCTGGCCGTCGGCGTCGCGGCGGTGCTGGGGCACAATTTCTCGATCTTCCTCGGCTTTCGGGGCGGGAAAGGCGTCGCCACGACCATCGGCGTCGCGCTCGGCATCTACCCCTACTTCACCGTGGCGATGGCTGCCGCCATCGTCGCGTACGCGATCGTGCGCTTCTCAACCGGATGGGTATCGCTCGGCTCGCTGACGATCGCAACGGTCTTTCCGATCGCGTTCTATGCCTACGTGCTGATCAGCGAACGCGCGTCCCTGGCCGAGTGCTGGCCGCTTCAGATCGCGGCCGTCCTGCTGGGATTGCTGATCATCCTGCGACACCGGGCCAACATCGCCCGGCTGCTGCGCGGCGAGGAATCGCGCGTCACCCGGCAAGGGTCATAGCGCCGACCGGGCATTACCGAAGAGGTATCGATCACCACCACGAAGGCACGACGAGCTCGCGACCGGCGTCCGTGCGCGCGATCTCAAACTCCGCATCGAAGATCGTCGCGAGCCGTGCCGGATCAAGCAGCTCTTCGGCCGGCCCATCCGCGACGATGCGCCCCTCGCGCAGCGCCACCACGCGGCCGCCCAGCACCGCCGGAAGCTGAAGATCATGACTGATCACGACCAACCCGCGCCCGCGGCCGTGCCAACTTCGCAGCAAGTGCGCCAACTCGATCTGAAAGGCCGGGTCCAGGGCGGTCCCGGGCTCATCGAGGAACATCATTTCCGCGTCCTGTGCCATCGCGGCGGCGATCAGAGCCTTTTGTCGCTCACCGCCGCTGATGGCATTGATCTGCCGCTGCGCGAGCGGCGTCAGTCCGCTCTGCGCGAGCGCGGTGTCGATCGCGCGACGGTCCGCGTCACCCAGCGGGCGTAGCGGCGAGACGTGCGGAAAACGACCGGCCGCCACCACGTCGTACACGCTGAAGGCCGGGATGCGGTCCACGACCTGCGGAACGTACGACGCGAAGCGGCCGCGTCGGCGAGCGGCCATGCGGTGCATCGGCGTCCCATCGAGCTCGACCCTGCCGGTTGCGGGAGGGAGCAACCCGAGCAAAGCCAGCATCAGAGTCGTCTTGCCCGAGCCGTTCGGGCCGATCAGCGAAACGCACTCGCCCGCCCGAATCGTGGTGCAAATGTCGAAGAGCACCGGCCGCCCGCCGCGGACGACGCTCAGCCCGCAGCACCGCAGGCCGCAGGCCGGAGCTGGGCCGTGTGCCTCACTCATTGCTCTTCTCCGCGACGGCGCGGCAGATGGCGTCGTAGGTCCGCGCGATGCGCGGGCCGAGCACCGAGAATTCGAGATTGCTCAACACGCGTACGCGGCGGTCGGCCACGGCCCGCAACGGGCCGATCCGCGACCAAACCTCGCGAGCACTCGCCGCGCCGTGGGCCCGGCCCCGGCCGGTCGGGTCGAGCTCCAGGATCACGTCGGGGTCTTCGTGCAGGATGAATTCGAGCGAGAGCGGAACGAACGAGCGCGCCCCGGCCGCGGCGATGTTGGTGTGCCCGGCCCGGCGAATCAGGTCGTCATAGAAGGACCCCGGACTCGCGACGATCGGCGGCGTGGGCGGGTCCGAAAGAGTGGCCGTCAGCAGCAACACGCGCGCTGGAGCCACGCCGGAGTAGCGCGCATCCACCGCGTCGAGCTCGCTACGGACCTTCTCACAAAGTCGTTCAGCGCCTTCGCCGCGGCCGGTAAGCTCGCCGATGCGGCGAATGGACCTGAACAAGTCGTCCAGCGAGTCATCGGGCAGCGATTCGAGCCGCAGGTCGAGCGGTGCCAGGCGTTCGGTGATCGAGCGGCTCCGGCCGGCGATCAGGATCAGGTCCGGGCGCAGATCGAGCAGGGCCTCGACGTTGACGTCGAGCAACGCCCCAATCGACGGGACCGTTTCGATACCCGGCGGATAAGTGCAGTAACGCGTGCGCCCGACGAGCTGCGCGCGCAAGCCCAGCGCGCAGCAGATTTCCGTGATGTTCGGCGCGGCGCTGACGATGCGCAGTTGCGAACCGGGTTTGACCTTCGCCGGTCCGGCCGGCCGAGAATCGCATCCGAGCAGCGCGACGGAGAAAGCGAATGCAAGAATACGGAGCGGGCCCGCCGCAACAAACCGCTCGCGAGCAAGGCTCGCGAAGCCCCAACCAGCCGCGTGCGTCATCGCGGATCCTCCGGCAACGCGGGCGGCATCCGCTTTTCAATGACGCTGCTGATGAACACGGCTTGCAGTTGGTTCGCCCAGCTCGGACGGTCCCCGAAGATCTCAAAAACCAGCCGCCCCCACGCAAACAGGACACCGAGGTCGGTCCACGACCCGCCGTCGCCGATCTCGAACGGCTCGGCATCCCCGCGCGGCCGAAAGAACTCGTACGCGCGGCGCGCGTCGTCCGCCGAGCGAAACGCAAAGGCCCGGACCGTCATGTGCCGCTGTGCGTCGTTTTCGTGCCGGTAGATCCCGAGCCAGACGCGCTGCGGCTCGAATCGGCCCCATTCGTCCGCATCGTCGCCGAGGGCCGGCGCGGCGGCTGCCCACGCACCGGACCAGATCTCGTCCTGAAGTATCCAGGGGGCGGCGACGGCCGCGGGCGGCAACGTCTCAGCCACGGAAGCGACCTTGGGCCCGAGCGTTCGCCCCGAGCAGCCGGCGACGAACGCGAGCAGGACCAGGCCAAGCCGAGCGTTCATTCGCCGAGCTCCGCGCGCAGGACGGCGTTGTGCTCTCGTTCGTGGCCGATGGTCGAGATCGGTCCGTGGCCGGAATAGAGGACGGTCTCGTCGGGCAGTGTCAGGAGTTGGTTGCGGATATTCTCGAGCAGATCCTCGCGCGAGCTGTTGGGAAAGTCGTAGCGGCCGATGCTGCCGTTGAACAACGCGTCGCCGCCAAGGACGACGCCGGCCTCGGACGAGTAGAACGCCAGACCGCCGGGCGAGTGCCCCGATACGTCGAGCACCTGCCACACCAGCCTACCCAGCTCGAGCGTCTCGCCGGGCTCGATCAGACGATCGGCCGGCGGCGCGACGATCGGGACGCCCAGCGCGGCCGACATGTTGGCCTCGGCGTCGGTCAGCAGGTCGGCCTCGGCCCGCGGTGCGATGATCGGAATCTCCGAATACTCGGCCTTCAGCGGCCCCACCCCCGCAATGTGATCCGGATGGCAATGCGTCAGCACAATCGCCGACGGCTTGAGCCCGCGTTCTCGAATGCTCGCGACGAACTGCTCGGCCTGCGGCGGGAGCCCGGGATCGATGATCCAGGCCTCGTCGTCGCCGTCGCACCACAGCAGCAGGCCGTTCTCCTGATAGAACGGGTCGTTGAAGATCTCGATTCGGAGACAGCCGTGTTCGTTCATAATCCTACGCGCTCGGGTCGTCAGCCAATTCGCGGCCCCATCCTACCCGCCCCGTCGATCGGCGGGGCAGAAAAAGGGTTCGGGAGTCTTTTCTCGAATCACCGTTCAGGCTCATGCTGGTGTGGCGCGAGAAGCGACTCCCGATCCCTTGGTTCCCAGCGCCAATTGCCAAATCGCTGCGCCCGCGAAGTGAACGAGCGGCTCGATTGCGTCGATACTTCCGGAGACCGTCTCGACCCGTGCTCCCGGAGACCCGCTTGCCCTCGTCACTCATTGTCATTGCGGCAGCCATCGTCGCCGGCCTGCTGTTTCTCTGCGGCTTCGCGAAATCCAAGCAGGCGGCCAACGACATGCTCGTCGAATACCGCAAGCTGCTGGCGGACGCTCGCAAGGAAAAGGCCATCGAGCTCGAGGCGGCGAAGAAGGAAGCCGATGAGATTGCCGAGGCGGCGCCGCTCCATCCGCCATCCTAGCCTACGAACCGGCCGCAACGAAGCGTCGCGCCGGGCGGACCCGCGGGCTTCAGCCCGCGCTGCCTGTGATCCGATTCTGTCCGAGCCCGACGCGCGAGCGAGGACTGCGCTTTGTAGCTTCGTGGCCTCCCCCTCAATCCCTCATTTCCTTGATCCTTGATCTGCAAACTCCTCCCCCCAAGCCTGCCCACGGCTCCTGAAGGTCCGAAGTCCGTAGAATGGGCTCCGCCTACCAGTTCGCTCGCGGAGCGTGAGTTCCTCCGCCGCCCCTTGCTCCGTTCTCGCTACTTGCCCTTCCCGTGGCAATTCTTGAACTTCTTGCCCGAGCCGCACGGGCAAGGGGCGTTGCGGCCCACCTTGGGGACGTCGCGACGAATAGGCTGCGGCTTGCCGCCCTCACCCTGCTTGCTCATCGCTGCTTGCTGGTCCTCGGCGGCGCTCGCAAACGCCGCGTTGGTGGCGTCGGCCTTGGCGGCGGTCATGCCGGCGTAGGCCGACCCGCCGCCCGCGCCCGGGGCCGGCGCCGCGGGAACCGCCCCGCTCAGGTCATCGGCGCCACCCGGCGGCGTGACGCGCACCTTGAAGATCAGGTCGGTGACGCGCTCGCGGATGTTGCGCATCATCTCGTTGAACAGCCGGGTACCCTCGCGCTTGTACTCGATCTTGGGGTCCTTCTCCGCGTAGCCGCGCAGGCCGATCCCGTGCCGCAGCAGGTCCATCGAGTACATGTGGTCTTTCCAGACCTGATCGAAGGTCGTGATCAGCACGTAGCGCTCGAGCTGCGTTAGCTCGAACCGCAGCATCTCGTAGCCGCAGCGCTGCAACTGCTCGCGGGCCCCCGGCCCCGGCTCGACCGGGCTGAGGTCGACCACCACGCCGAAACGCGCGCGGGCCCACTTGACGATCTCCTCGCCGGGGTGCTCGGCCAGCGCGGCGTCGATCTCGGTGTCGAGCTTGCCGTTGGTCAGGTAGTCCTGATTGAGCTCGACCAGCTCGTCGTAGATCTGCTTGGGATCTTTGCCGGCGAAGTGCTCGAAGGTCCAGTCGAGCCCGTATTTGCGTTTGACCCAGGCCGCGATGCGCGCGTACACCTCGTTGAGGTTCGTCCCGCCGCGCTGCAGCGCGAAGTCGAGCACCGCGCCGCAGGGATACTCGATCTCGCGGCGGCGGTAGGCCTCACGCATCTTCTCGCCGATGACGCGCTCGGCGTCTTCACGCTGCGCCGTCGCAAGATCATCCAGCGCGATCTCCACGTCGAACTTGTCGCGCGCCCAGCGCGCCAGCCGCGCCCGCCCGTAGAGCGGGTCGACGTATTGCTCGAGCGGCGAGAGGTCTTCCGCGTCGATCTTCGCGACAGCGGCCTCGATGATCTGCTCGAGCAATTCGTCGGGCTCGGCTTCGCGCACCTGCTTCTGGGTCAGGCTCAACCCATACCCCACAACCCAGCGCGTCAGCCCGCGCAGGTCCCACTCCTCGGGCGGCAGCGTCGTGTCCACGTATTCGCCGAACGTCCGCTGCACGTGGCTGCGGGTCTCGATCCCCGCCAGATCGCGCACCTGTTCCTGGAGCAGTTCCAGGTCGCCGGCGTCGATCTTGTTCGCCTCCAGCGTAATGCCCAGGTGCTGACCGATCCATTCCACCACGCAGTGGGCCGCGTATTGCGGGTCGAAGTAGCGATCGACCGCGTCGGCGACGGTCTCGTCGATCATCTCCCAGATCAGCTCGCTCAGCCCGCGGCCCTCAACGACCCGCTGGCGCATGGCGTAAAACGTCTTGCGCTGGTGGTCCATGACCTCGTCGTATTCGAGCAGGTTCTTGCGAATGCCGAAGTTGCGCTCCTCGACCTTCTTCTGGGCCCGCGCGATGCCCTTGTTGAGCCGCTTGTCCTCGATGGCCATGTCTTCTTCGAAGCCGAGCAGGTTCAACATTTTCAGCACCCACTCGCCCATGAACAGCCGCAGCAGATCGTCGTCGAGGCTCAGGAAGAAGCGCGAGCTGCCGGGGTCCCCCTGCCGGCCGCCGCGCCCGCGCAGCTGGTTGTCGATGCGGCGGCTCTCGTGCCGGTCGGTTCCGACCACGTGCAGGCCGCCGATCTCGGAGACCCCTTCGCCGAGCACGATGTCGGTCCCGCGGCCGGCCATGTTGGTGGCGATCGTGACGTTGCCGTACGTATGCTTTTTCTTACCGCGGCTGGTCTCGTGCTGTTGGCCGGCCTTGGCGATGATTTCGGCCTCGCGGGCGTGGTTCTTGGCGTTGAGCACCTCGTGCTCGATGCCGTGCCGCCGCGACAGGGCCTGACTCAGGAACTCCGAGCTCTCGACGCTGGCGGTCCCGACCAGCACGGGCCGCCCGCCGACCTGCCCGTCCATCAGTTTCAGGTAGCCGTCCTCGAGCGCCTTTTCGTCGCCCTTCCCGTCGGCAAACTCGCCCAGCGCCTCGTCGATAATCGCGATCTGCTCCTGCACGCCGGAGGCCTCTTCACCGTCGGGGCCGACCTCGCCCAAAGTCCGGCGGGCCTGCTTGAGCATGTCTTGCAGCGACCACGGATCCGACGGATAGCCCTGCCGGCTGTAGGAGCAGATCTCCTCGACGATCGCGTCGGTCTTGGTGGCTTTCGTCTTGTAGATCTTGTCGTTGTAGTCGATCCGCCGCACCGGCATGTTCGTGGGGATCGCGATGACCTCGAGCTTGTAGATCTTCATGAACTCTTCGGCTTCGGTCATCGCGGTGCCGGTCATGCCGGCGAGCTCGTCGTAGAGCTTGAAGAAGTTCTGGAGCGTGATCGTTGCGAGGGTCTGGGTCTCCTGCTTGATGGTGACCTTTTCCTTGGCCTCGACCGCCTGGTGCAGCCCGTCGGACCATTGGCGGCCCAGCATGAGCCGGCCGGTGAATTCGTCGACGATGACGATGGTGTCGTCCTGGATGACGTATTCCTTGTCCTGCTCGGCGAGAACCCGGGATCGCACCACCCTGGCGTACAGGATCCAACCCGGGATGCCGAGGACGAGGATGAGATGGACCACGTTGCGGTCGGTGAGGACGCCGAGGATGATGATCGCCAGCAGAATGAACGGGAAAGCAAGCTGCATGTCACCCAGCCGCATGAGAACCGAATCCCACCAACCCCGCGAGAAACCGGCCGACAAGCCTGCGATCAAGCCCAGGATCGCAGCGATGAGAACTGCGAGTAGAGCGATGATCAGTGAGTTGCGGGCCCCGTACATCAATCGGCTGGCCACGTCTCGACCGAGGGTGTCGGTGCCCAGGGGGAAATCCCATGATCCACCGTCGACCCAGGCAGGCGGAGCCAAGCCGTTGGAGAGGTCCTGTTGCAGCGGATCGTGGGGGGCGAGCACGGGGGCCAATGCCGCGACCACAACGATAATCACAAGCGCAACCGCTCCGATGACGAAGGTCTTGCGCCTGAGCAGTTGTCGCGCCACATGCGCGCGGGCCGGTGTCCTCTCGGCAGCCGGCCCCGACGGGATACCTCCGGTGGCCAGATCAGTCATTTTGGGCGAGCCTGATCCGAGGGTCCAATGCGGCGTAGGTGAGATCGACGAAGAAGTTCACGATCACGAATGCGACCGCGGCGACCAGAACGCCGCCCTGGATCATCGGGAAGTTGCGGCCGGCGACCGCATCGAGGGTGAGCTTTCCGATCCCAGGCCAATTGAAGATGACTTCAACGACGTACGAGCCCGCCAGGATCAGTCCCAGCTGTAGGCCGATCAGGGTGACGAGCGGAAGTGCAGCCATCTTGAGTCCGTGAACGAGGATCACCCTCTGCTCCGGGATGCCTCTGGCGCGCGCCGCTCGCACGTGTTGGTCGCCCAGCGTTTCGAGGAGTGACTGGCGAATAGTGCGAATGAGTACCGGCGTCAGCGCCACCGAGAGCGTGATCACGGGAAGCACGAAGCTCTTGGGGCCTTCCAGGTCGATGGCCGGCAGCCAGCCGAGACGCACCGAGAAGAAGAGGATGAGCACGATCGCCAGCCAGAAGCTTGGAGTGGCCAGTGCGAGCGAGACGTAGACCAGCACTCCTCGGTCAAAGACACCGTTGGGCCGCAGGGCGGCCCCGATACCGAGGATGAGGGCCACCGTTGAGGAGAACAGGATGGTCACCGCAGCGAGCATGGCGGTGTTGGGGAGGGCCTTGAGCACTTCGTCGAGGACGGGTTGGCCCCCATGGAACGACTTGCCGAGGTCACCTCTGGTGAGCCCGGTGAGATACTCGACGTATTGCATCGGGATCGGCCGGTCTGTCCCGATCTTCTCGCGGGTTAGCTGAACCAGCTCTTCCTGTTGTCCCGGCGGGTTCATGAGGTTGGCGGGGTCGCCGGATGCGATGCGCAGGATGAAGAACACGAGCGTGACGACTCCGAAGACGACGATCGCCATCTGAGCCGTGCGGCGAAGGGTGAACTTGAGCATGGCTACCTCGGACAGACCGAGGGAGCCGAGTATCCCATACCGATGTCGGGAACCCGACTCCCTATAGCTCGCTATCTCTTCTGCGTGTGCTTCCTTCTACTCGTTGATGCTCGCCGGGTAGAACACCGTTTCGAAGTTCGGTCTCACGTCGAGACCTTGCAGCCGTGTGTTGTTGGCGATGGTGAGGTCGCTGTTGTACAGCGGCACATGCCAGAGCTGATCCCATAGATAGGCCTGCAGATCCTGGACCACCTTCTCCCGCTCCGCAGGATCGGTTGTGGTAGCCGAAAGGTCGATGAGCTCCTGGAGGCGCTCATCCCCGAAATACCAGGCGAACGTTTCCGAGTAGACGAACGCATGGTTGAAGGGGTCGCCGTTGCTGCTCCAGCTCAGGTGATAGACCGCCCCGGTCCCGTCCTCGCTGAAGATGTCGTCGATCATGGCCGACAGGTCCGTTACGACGAGCTTCGGCTTGAACCCGACCTCTTCCAGATTCGCCACGATGGCGGCACCGACCTCTTCGGCGCGGGGCAGGAATCCGCTCGCCACCCACAGCTCGAACTCGGGCCCACCGTCCGGAACGCCTGCCTCAGCCAGCAAGGCCTTCGCCGCTTCGACGTCCCTCGAGTACGCGGGATCGCCTTCCTGGTGGTATAGGGTCTTGGTCGGCAGGAAGCTCGTCGCAACGGCGCTCCCACCCTGGACCAAGCCGGTCACCAGGCTCTCTCGATCGATCGACAACATCATGGCCTGGCGGAATGCGGGAGTCTCGTCCCATATCGGGAGTCGGCCGGGCGCCACCCACAGGTTGACGCTCTCGATTCCGGTTACCGAGTTGAGTTCGAGATTGTCGCTGCCGTCGATGACCTGCAGGTGCTGTGGCGGCACCCGGTCGATGACGTCGGCCTGGCCGGCGAGGAGTGCACTGAGCCTCGTGTCCGGGTCCTGGATGAACTCCCAGGTGAGGCTCTGGATCTGAGCAGGTCCCTGCCAGTAATCGGGGTTCGCTTCCATCACCTTTCGGGTCGGGCCGTTTTCGATCAGTCGGAACGCCCCCGTCCCGTTCGGCTGCGTCTTGATCTCCTCAGCGTTGTTGGCGAGATCATCCGCCGAGACGATGATCGTGTTCCGCAACTGCGCAAACAGGGGAGCAAACGGCTCGTCGCTTACCAACCGGACGGTGAACGGGTCGATGATCTCCACGTTCGTCACGATCCAATCTCCCGCTTGGAGGGTTTCGACGTCGGTCGCGCCGGAGGCGCGCTCGATGGACGCCTTTACGTCCTCGGCGTCGAAGGCCGACCCATCGTGGAAGATGACGTCTTCACGCAACTTGAACTCCCAGGTTCGGTCATCGACCTGGGTCCACTCGGTGGCAAGCATCGGCACCGATGGAGCGTCGGTGTCCGGGTTGTCGACCAGGTAGTCGAAGATCTGCGCCTCGATTCGGCTCTGACTCTGCGCCGTATGCTGGTACGGGTCCCAGTCGGCCCAGAAGTTCTCGGCAATGAGGAACCTCACGCTGGTGTCCTCGGCCGCCGGCTCTGTTGTGGTTGGGGCCGCCGTCGTTGTGGTTGCGGCGGTGGTGCCGGTCCCTTCGCCTGTTGTGGTGGTGCCGTCGTCTTCGGCGGACGTGCAAGCCGCCGCCGTCAGCGCCAGCACAAAAACGAGTACGGTCAATTGTCTTTTGCGCCTCATGCCTTCACCTCCAGTTTTTGCCTAATGAAATAGGCATATCGCCCTATGGCAAGGGTAGACCACTGGTTCGCGGCGAGTCAATCCCCTTGCGTGGGTCTCAACCGACGCCGCCGTAGCTGCGGTCGTACACGAGCGTCTTGATCTGGGACATCTCCATGATCGTATATTTGCCACCGAGCCGACCGACGCCACTTCGCTTGCCCGAATAGCCACCAAACGGTGTGTGCGGCTGCCAGTAGGTCGGTATGTCGTTGATGTTGACGATGCCGGCCTCAAGATGCTCCGCGACATACTCGGCCAGGCGGGGATCGGCGGTGAACACGCCGGCGACGAGGCCCAGGTCGGTGCTGTTGGCGAGATCGATCGCCTCTTCGATGTCGGAGAACGCGACGACCGAGGCGACCGGGCCGAAGGTCTCCTCGCGAAACATCTCCATATCTGGTGTCACGCCCGACACAACGGTTGGCGGATAAAAGAGCGCCGTGGGGAAACCGGGTGCCCGCTGTCCCCCGACG
>JACZRH010000218.1 GCA_022574815.1 Planctomycetota bacterium
CTTTCGCGGCCATGCCGGACAGAGCGCGACCAGATCCGAGCCCCCTCGCCGGCGCCCGTTTCCGAATGGCTGCACATCGCGGCCGCGATCGACACGCTGTTTCCGGTCGCGCGCCTGTACGTGGACGGTGACATGGTCAGCGAGACCACGACGCTGGCGAACGGGACCGCAATCCCGCCGGAACCGCTGCGGAACACCACCGAGTCGACGAAGATCGGCGGCCTGCCACCGCATGCGAACAACTATACGGACGGCGCGGTCGACGAGCTGCGCATCTGGGACGTCGCGAGGAGTCAGGAAGAGATCTGGAGCGCGATGTACCGGCGGCTCCGCGGCGACGAACCGGGGCTCGTCGATCTGGCGCCGGAGAATGGGAGTTTTCGCGAGCTGTGGTTCCAACTCGAGAGCCTGAAGGACAAACAGTAATGTGGTTTTCCCGCGAGAGACTCCGGGGACACGGCCCGTGGCCGTTCACCGTCGGAATCGTGTCCGCTGCCGCCATTAAGCGCGAAGGAATGCAACAGCAGGGGTGCATGAGCACGAGCGCGTTGTCGAACTCATCGGCGAAATCGAACTAGGCGTCGGGCGTCATTCGGCCTCGGCCATTGGATGTGTCACGGCGAAAACAGAAGTAGAACGGCACGCCGAGGACAAACGCGCCAGCGCCGGCCGCGAGTTTCCAGCGATCGACTTGCGTGAGCAGCCAGATGCACAGCACGATGGATATAAGCGGAACCAGCGGTCCAAGGGGCAGTCGAATACGTGCGGGCGCGGGGCTTTTCTGCATTCGCTCGCGGTGGCGCAACACGAGCACGGCGATGCAGGTGGGAATGTACTGCACGAAGCGCGCGACGACGCTGATGACAATGAGCTGCTCGAATGAGCCCGAGAGGGCCAGGGTCAGGGTCATCGCGGCGGTTAGCAGAATCGCGACCCACGGCGTTTTGTAGGTCGGATGAATGCGGGCGAGCGGTGCGGGTAGCTGACCTTTCTCGGCCAGAGCGAATAGGCAGCGCGGCGCAGTCAGCGCGGATCCCGCGTTGGTGCCGAAGATGGACAGAACAATCCCGACGGCGATGAGACCCCCGCCAAAGTCGCCGAGAAACGCACGGGCCGACTCGGCGATGGGGTTCTGCGACCCGGCCAGCCCGTCGAGTGTTCCGATCGCCACCGCATGCACGCCCAGATAGACGACCGTGACAACCGTCATCACCACGACGAGCGCGCGCGGGACTACGCGCAACGGATCCTTCATCTCGCCTGCGGGAATCGTCAGGACCTCAAAGCCGACAAATGCCCAAAGGATCACCATCGTGGTTTCACCGAAGGCGCCGAAGCCCTGAGGGGCGAAGGGGGTGAAACGCTGAACGTTTACGAAGAACACGCCCACCGACAGGAATACGGCGAGGGGCAGGAGCTTGGCGACCGTGAAGAAATTGGTTAGACCGGCGCCGGTCTTGACGCCGCGGATGTTCACAGCGGCGAGCAGGATCACGATGCCGGTCACGACCGTCTTTTGCGCGAGCGGTCCTTGCAGAGGCGGAGTGATGTTGGCCAGCGCCATGCTGAACGCGTTGGCGAGCGCAGCCCAGGAGATGACGCGAACCCACCAGGTCATCCATCCGACCTCGAAGCCCATGAAGGCGCCAAGCGTTTCGCGCGAATAGACGTACGGGCCGCCGGTGCCCGATAGTCGGCTGCCGGCTTCAGCGAAACAGAGGGCAATCAGGAAACAGAGAACGGCGGCGAACACGAAGCAGACGATGGACGCCGGACCCAGCATGCCGGCGGCAATTCCCGGCAACAGGAATATGCCCGAGCCGATGACGCCGTTCAGGCCAAGGGCGACTACGTCGACGAGGCCGAGGCTTCGTTTCAGCGCGCCGGGCGGGGAATACGGGGGTGTGGTGGCGGACTCGCTAATCGATATACCTCAGGCTGCGCAGCCGCTCGAGTTGTTCCGGGCTCAAATCGGCCTGGGACTGAATCATCTTCCAGCCGTCGTGGAGAATCGCGAAAGACTCGGTGTCGCGCGGCGGAGGGCCGCAGCAGTATACTCTTGCGAAGTCGAATCCGCCGTCTACATTATCGCGCACGATTCGCTCTACTCATTTGCTTGGTAGAGTGCATTGAAATGACTCCTCCACGCGGCGGCCGCTATTCGATCGGCGACAATCGAATGTTGCGGAAGTGAATCTCCGCGCCTTCCGATTGCCGGCAGATCTTGCCGGGCAATTCCTCGACGTCCCAGGCGTGATTGAGCGTTTCGCCGTTGACCTTGAGTATCACGTCACCGCGGTTGACGATGATCTCATATTCGTTCCACTCGCCCAGCGGCCGCTCGGCCATGTGCGTTTTCTTGGTATTCCGGCCGTTGGTCCGCTCAATGACGACTTTCATGGGGAACCTGCCGATGTTCCAGAAATCGCCGGCGTTGCGATTCTGCAATTGGGCTTCGACGCTTCGCGGCCAGACCGTGTCTTCACCGATCATGCGCAGCAGAATGCCGCCGTTGCCGGCTTTCTTCGTGACCGGGTTGAAGCGCCAATCGAGCTTGAGCACGTAGTTGGTGTAGTCGGCCGTGGTGCGGATGTATCCAATTGGCCGGCCCTTGCAGATCAGGATGCCGTCCTTGACGGACCAGACGTCGTCGATCGTCGTGCCTTCGCGGGTCGAGATGCTGTTCCAGCCGACCAGATCCTTACCGTTGAACAAGCGCACTTCGTTCGGCAGCGGCGCCGACAGGTCGCGGATCCTTATGTTGCGAAACCAGACGTCGTGGCCGTGCTCCTGCAGCGCGATGTGCCCGCGCGGCTGAAGACCGAAGCCTTTGTACTTGCCGAACTTGCTGGCGGCGATGCGTTTGCTCCATTCGTCGCCGTCCGTGCGGCACTCGACCACCTTGACGCCGTTGAGCCAGTGCTGGAGCAGATTGTCCTTGAGGCGAATCCGCGTGCGATTGAACTCGCCGGTCGGCTTCATCGCCTTGGCGCTGCTAGGCTCGTAGAGGTCGTAGAGCGCGCCGGACATCTGGCCCGGCTTGAGCGAATCGCCGTAGCCCGCGTCGTCCAGAATCTGATACTCCGGCCCGGTCTGCCAGCTCGTGCTGTGTTTCTCGATCACGCGATACATGATGCCGCTGTTGGCCTTGGCGGAAACGCGCCACTCGAGCACCAGTTCGAAATCGCCGTACTGCTCGCGCGTGATGATGTCGCCGCCTTTGCCCTTCGCCTCGACCTTGAGGCACTGATCCTCGATTTCCCAACCTTTGCTTGGAAATTCGTCTTTGCGATATCCGCGCCACGCGTCGGTCGACTTGCCGTCGAACAGCATCTTCCATCCGGCGGCCCTGTCCGCGTCGCTGAGCCCGGCTGTCTTTTCGAGCTGCGCGCTGCGCGCGGCCGGGCTCACTCCGAGAATCACGGCCAGCGCTACCGCGAGAAACCGCCACGATTGCAATCGATCCGATTCAGCTCCACGCACGTTATCGATCACGTTGCACTCCAGACAGCTTTGATTAGACCGAGTCGTTACTTTGGGAGCCGATGATAGTCCGGGCAAGAACAATCGTCGAACGCCGCACGACACATCGACCGCGTCCGGCGGATCTGTGAGCGGCGCGGATTCGCTACACGAGATGGTGGTGGTGGTGAGGTGGATCCGGACGAATCGGGTGAACGCGTTCATCGAACGGGTGCTGGCGGCGCTGGATGACGATGAACGGCGTTCACAATAACCCCGTTGTCGCACGTTCAAAGAATCAATCGCCGGTGGCGAGTGCCCGGGCCGAGATCACGATGATCCGGCTACGCATCACACCCGATGGTCACATTCGTGGGCTGTGGACCGACGCGGTGGATTTCACGGGGCTGGGCAAGACCGACGTGCGGCGTGCGAGCCATGTCGAATTCGATCGGCGCATGCAGCAATGGTTTGTCACAGAAGCTGTTCCGCGCGGTCGGCTTCGTCGGTGGATTCAGCGATTGTTCGGGCAGGCGATGGGGCGGGTCATCCACTTCGCGCCCACGCGCTCGGCGGCGCTGGATTGGGAACGGCGGTATTTCGGACCCGGCGGGCGTGGATGGGCGACCGAGAGCTACTTCGCCCATTCCCTATCCGGTCGGAGCCGTAAAGCTGCAAGGGCCGCCCGACTGAGGCGGCCCCTTCGGCTGTCGCACGATCGATAAGCGGCTTCGGGCACGCGCCCCCGCCGAGGCACGCGAAGAACGGATCGATGTCTCCGCCGTCAAGTCGTCCGTCGCTGTTCATGTCGCCGAGTAGCGGGTCGCAATTTGGGAACGCAATTGCGTACGCCGCTGGATCGCCGAGGGCGAGGAAGAAGGGGTCGATGTCGGCGCCGTTAAACGCGCCGTCGCAGTTGAGGTCGCCAAAAGCGAACGAGCCGAACTCGTCGGCGCCCATATCGACAGTGGCAATGCCATTGCCGTCGCCGTCCCAGACGCGCATCTGGCTGTCCATGTCGGTTTCGCCGGGCATCGTCACAAACGCCGGATCGCCCGAGTCGATGCAAGGTGAGCCTGGAGAGATGTGGTAGTCGCCGTTGGCGGGATCGACGAACAGCGGATCTTCGTCGATGTTGCCGGGTGTCCATACCGAAAACGTCGTCCGGGCGGATTCGGGCGACTGCGAGTGAGCGGGCTGGCGAATCGACGGACCAGATCACGGCGTTTTGGACAGGAGACGCTCACAAGAGGGCTTGGCTGGCACGGTGGGGCAGCGACGCCCAGGACATCTTCACCCACCAGACGGTTTGCACGGCCCTCGGTGTCAACGCAGTGGATTGTGTCAGGCCGCTCGCGTGTATCGGTGATGGAGGCCACCAACTTGGGGAATCGCGATCACGCGACCTTCGGATGGAAGCTCGACTTCTCGGGGAATCGGCGCATTGCGATCCAGCGACAGGTGTGTGCGCGACTGGTGGTAGTATTCGAAGTACGCAGTGAGGATGCGAATCAGGTGCGTTTCGTTGAACACGATCAGGTGATCCAAGCACTCGCGACGGATTGAGCCGATCAGACGTTCCACGTACGGCGACTGCCAGGGCGAGCGATACGCGATGATCACCTCCTTGATGTCAAGGTGCTTGACGCGCTCTCGGAAGTCTCGGCCGTAGATACCGTCACGATCTCGTATCATGAAGCGAGGCGCTTCGTTGTACGGGAACGCCTCGATAATCTGCTGGCCTGTCCAACGGGCAGTTGGATGGGCCGTGACGTTGAGATGAACGACGCGCCGCCGATCATGTCGAAGCACGATGAAGCAGTACAGCAATTGGAATCGTACGGTCGGCACGACGAAGAAGTCGATGGCTGCGATGTCGCTGACATGGTTTTCCAAGAAGGTCCGCCAGGTCTGAGACGGCGGCTTGCGATGCCGGCACATGTACTCCGCGACGGTCGATTCGGCCACGGTGTAGCCGAGCAGCTGCAGTTCTGAATGGATCCGAGGCGCGCCCCACGTGGCGTTCTCCCGAGACATGCGCCGGATCAGACTACGGATCTCGGCGGCGATCTTCGGCCGTCCGGGTCTGCCTCGTGACTTCCAGCGCCAGTAGAGCCGGAAGCCGTCGCGGTGCCATTTGACGACCGTAGCCGGCTTGACGATCACCAAGCTGGACTGCCAGTTTGTCCAAAACCGCGACAGCCACACCCAGAAAACCCGATCACGCTGCCGAAGCCGCGGGCGTCTTACCGACCGCTGCAAAACGCCCAGTTGCTGGCGCAGCGCGAGGTTCTCGGCAACGAGCGCTCCACGCGAGAGAAGGAACGCGCGGAGCATGAAAGCGATAACGCGCACGACGCCCATGGTCACGCCTCAGTTCGGCTTCTGTGAGGCGGCAGCGTAGTCGATCGGGCTGGGAGGCGTGAAGCGCGTAAGTCCTTGCGGCGCAACGCGGACGGAGTTTTCGGGAGGGACAAGCGTGCGCCAGCACCGCGCGACGCTGTCGGCGCTCACGTTCGTCGGAAGATAACCGCGCCGGGAGTAACGCCCCGTCGAACAATGGCACGCTACGAGACTCTGACCTATCATAGATGCTTGGCCACAGGATGAGGGCACTCGACCGAAATGTGATCGCGGATGAAATCACGCCCCGGAGCAGTTACCCCTCGCCGTGTTCCTTCGATGGGGGACGCGGCCGGCTAAACGGGCGAGCTGCACAAGATGAAAGCGTCGAGAATGGGCATACTGTACTTTCTCGCAGTGGTTCTGCTTACCGCGTTGCAACAAACAGCGCCACCGGACGCACCGCAAGCGGTTCTTGTCGTGTCGCGAGACCATCACTTCGACGCGAAGTGGAACCAGACGCTCAGCCGTTCAGGAGTCAAGCTCGTCAGCACGTCGGAGGTGTTTCGAGGCGAACGCGTCTACCT
This sequence comes from Planctomycetota bacterium, assembly GCA_022574815.1. Lineage (GTDB taxonomy): Bacteria > Planctomycetota > Phycisphaerae > UBA1845 > Fen-1342 > JACZRH01. Next base: position 6,393 of record JACZRH010000218.1, read on the forward strand.
GCGGCTGTTTCTGATCGGTGCCGCCGTGAATGAGGCGGGGCGGGCCGACGTGGTCTTCGACCTGTCCGTAACCGGCCCCAGCGGCGAGACCATGTTCTCACAGAACGGCCTGCCCGGCCTGGAGGGAATTATCGATCCCCGCAGTGTCCACGTCGTCCGCAGTACGCCGGTGCTCGAAATCGAGCCGGACGCCCCATTGGGAAAACGGAGGGTTCGAGTGGCCGACGACGCCGACCTTGGAAAGCGCCTGATGACGTACTACGCCCAGCCCAATCCGGCGCACGGCCTCGCCGTGCTGGGTCTGATAGACCGGGCGACGCCCGGCAAGAAGCAGCGCGCCCTGGCGGTGCAGCTCTCGCCATTCTTCCGTATCCTGCTCAAGGACAACCCATTTCTGCTGGGACCGTTCGCGGAGGAATTGAAGGAGCGTGGTCCGAAGAAACGGCGACCGCTCCTGCCCATCATCAAGGCCCTGGTGGCCGATCATGCCGAGTGGGTGCGCGGCATCGATCTGAACAAGACCGAGCGCGCCGAACTGGACCGACTTGAGCTTCCCGGTATTGACGGCGAGATACGGACCGCGGAGCAGTTGGACATGCTCTGGTCGGCGTTCTTCGCCAGCGGCGACATCGGACCGATCCGGAAGATCGTCGGGGCGACCTCTCGACAAGAACGATGATGCCCGGCTCATGCTCGTCGGCGGTGCGGCGATATGGTCGCTGGGGAGCAATGCCCGCCGGCATGAACTGGTACGCGAGTATTGCCGCTTCATGGCGGGATTGTAGCGGACGTCCCTGGTTCGCGCTTCTAGCGGGCGAGCACCTCGGGCGACACGGTGATCGTGGCGGACGGCACGTACACGGGGTCGCTCAACAAGAACCTGTATCTTCAGGGAAAGGCGATCACGGTTCGGAGCGAAAACGGCTCCGAGAGGTGCATCATCGACTGCGAAGGACTTGGCCGAGGCTTCGACATCGACCAAGGCGAGCGTCGCGACTCCGTCATTGATGGATTCACGATCTGCAACGGCCGAGTCTTTGACAACGGCGGCGCCATCCGCTGTGAGAACGCCGGGCCCACAATCACAAACTGCACGATCACGAACAATGCGGCAGGTTACCACGCAGGCGGAATCTACTGCCTGAACGGCGACATCGCCGTCATTGACTGCACAATCGCGAACAACGAGGCGGTTGACAATGGTGCCGGTATAAGCTTGTGGGGAGGACGGGACGTCGTGGTCCGCGGATGCACCATCACCGCAAACGTAGCGGGAGGCCGTGGCGGCGGGATCGATTTTCGGCATCGAAATCGCAACCAGCTTCAATGTCAGGATCACCGACGTGGCTGTCACCGGGAACCGCTCGGCCCGGCAGGGTGGCGGCGGCATCATGTGCCGCGAGGGCGTCTCTGTGGCCATTGCCGGTTGCACTATCACGAACAACCAGGCGGGGCTTGGTCGTGGCGGCGGGATTTCTCTGAGGCACAGCAGCGCTGTCACCATTGCCGATTGCACCATTCGCGGAAACGCTGCCATCCCTCACGGGAGCGGTGGGGGCATCGGTTCCTATCAGAGTAGTGCGACAATCATCGACACGGACATCACGGGCAACTCGGCCAGCCACGGCACTGGCGGCTGCCGCGCTGGCCCGACGCGGCGACGTTGCCGGCGCGTTTCAATTGCTTTGGAACGAAAAGACCTTCACGGCCAAGAATGTGTTGCTGTTTCTGGAAACCGTGCAGTTCCTTCAACAGCCAAACGAAGAACTCCAACTGGAAATGGCGGAGACCGTGGTGCTATTGACCACCATGGTCACCGGCAGCGCAGAGCAGGAGTTGGAGTTGGACAAGAAAACCATGGGCCAGTTTGCCCGCTATCGGGGGATGGCCCATGAGTTACTGGGACACCGCCAGAAGGCGTTGGC
>JACZRH010000010.1 GCA_022574815.1 Planctomycetota bacterium
ACCCCGTCTTTTTATGAGTTTTGTCAGTCAATCAGGGTCGAAGGTCAATTGTGAACGGCTCGGGGAAATGCGCTCGGGCCGTTTTGATTCCGGGGAGGGATGGATCAGTCGAGCGGGCTGCGCACGGCTTTTGGGCCTTTGTTGAGGACGTGCGTGTAGATCATTGTGGTTTTTACGTCTTTGTGGCCGAGCAGTTCCTGAACGGTGCGAATGTCGTAGCCGTTCTCAAGAAGATGCGTTGCGAACGAGTGGCGAAGCGTGTGGCAGGTGGCGTGCTTTTCAATCTGGGCGAGTGCGGTTGCCTGCTTAACGGCCCGCTGGACGGATGTCTGGCCGAGGTGATGTCGCCGGACGATCCCTGAGCGTGGGTCGCGCGCAAGTTTGTGCGAGGCGAAGACGAACTGCCACTTCCACTCGCGGTCGGCGGCTGGATATTTACGGACCAGTGCGCCCGGCAGATAGACGCGACCATGCCCGGATTCAAGATCCAGCTGGTGCAACTGCCGGACCCGTTCGAGATGGGCGTGCAATGGCTCGCAGAGAGATTCTGGCAGCATGGTAACGCGGTCATTGCCACCCTTGCCATCCCGCACGAATATCTGCTTATTGGCGAAATCCACATCTTTCACGCGCAGACGGAGACATTCCATGAGCCGCAAGCCACTGCCATACATCAGGCGACCGGGGAGTTGATATTTTTCGGGGAGCATCTGAAGCAGGCGTACGACCTCCTCGCGGGCCAAGACCGTGGGAACGCGCTGCTTTTGGCGTGGCCGCACAGCCCGACTGGCGGCGTCCAGGTCAATGGATAACACTTCACGATAGAGAAATAGGAGCGCCGAGAGCGCCTGATTTTGGGTGGAGGCGGAGACGTTTTTTGCGACGGCCAAATGGGTGAGAAAGGCTTCGATCTCGGTTGCACCCATTTCGTTGGGATGGCGCTTATCGTGGAAAAGGATGTATCGGCGAACCCAGCCGAGGTACGATTTTTCGGTACGGTACGTTGCTGAAAATTCCAACTTCGCGATGCCAAGTAGGTATACATGGGTAGCGTTCTACGCTGGCAACGCCGGTTCGATGCTTTTCCTAACGGTCACCTTCGCGATAATGGCGGTGCTCGCAGTTTTGTCGATGCGGACGAAGCTGCCGTTCACGACGCGTTCCGGTGGCGCCGGGCGCTACGATCAGTCGGACAACGCCGTCTTCACCGCCAACGCCGACGAGGGCCGCGACCCGACCAACTACTCCGAGGGCTGGAATCTGAACGGGTCGGCCAAGCGTTCGCAATGGGGTGCGCTGCACCCGCTGGCCACGCTGATGTGGATTTCCAACAGCCCGAGCGATCAGCCGGAGTTGGAGACGTTCGAGCACGCCGTTCACAACGCGAGCATCTTCGCGAACACGCAGCAGTCGAACAACCGGGGCCGCGTCTGGCCGCACAACGCCGAGGGGTTCATTCTCGTATCCCCCGGAAAGGACGGGCTGTACGGAACGCAGGACGACGTGCGCAACTACTAGTCCCGAGTGTCAACCGCACCCGGCTGTCGGGTGCCCGGGGCCGGCGGCGCCGGCCCGCGCAGGAGCCGTAAGCATGAGCCAATCAATCGCCAATCCGACTCGTCGCCGCGCTCGGACCGGTTTTTCGCTGGTCGAGCTGCTGGTTGTGATCGCCATTATCGTTCTGCTGATTTCGATCGTCGTACCGGCGTTGAGCGCCGCCCGGCGAGCGGCGAAAGAGGCATCGACCAACGTGATGCTCGGCGTGCTGTCGACCGGCTTGCAGACCTTCGAGGCCGATCGCCGCATCGGCGGGCGTTTTCCGCCGTCGCTGCCGGATTTGCGCCCTGATGGGACTCGAAAGGTGGCTGATCCCTACCACCCGAACAGCAGCAGAAGCACGACAATTGAGATCAGCGGAGCAGGGTTGCTCGTGTGGGCGCTGGCCGGGGCAGACCTGCTCGGAACGCCTGGTTTCCGAACGTTTGATACTCAAAACAGTACGGTCTGGAACGAAGATTCGCACAGAAAACTGGAAAGTGATCCCAGAAAGAGCGGCGCGTTCGCCCTGAATAGCAACCTCCAGCCGGTGCATGCCCGCTCCGGCCCATACGTCGACCTCAGCAAGATCAATGTGACGCGATGGGACAAGAATGAAGGCAGCTTCGTTATTCCGGCCGAGTTGGAAGCCCGTAGCGAATCCGGTCGAAGCGCCGTCACGCGCGAATACCCGATGTTCCTGGATTCTTTCGGCTACCCGGTTCTTTACTGGCGGGCCGATCCGGCCGGTGTGCAGTTCGCCGACAGTGTTTCTCCTGACAGACTTCCTTCCGCCCGCCGTGGCATTTACCACTGGATCGACAACGAGGCGTTGGTCAACTCCGGCGCGCGAGACGTGTTGGTGCTCCGTGCCGACAACGAAGTGCATAAGCTCGATTATGAGCCAGGACAGGATCCCCCGATTGATCCTGCGCCCGGATTCTTCCAGTACTACATTTGGAACCAGGACGTGGGGGCGAAGGTTCATCCTCAGCGTCCCGATTCGTACCTGCTGGTCAGTCCCGGCGCCGATGGCCTATATGGAACGGCCGACGACATTGCCAACTTCGACCACGGCGGGCGGTAATGCGAGAGGGCGGCGTGATGAGACAGGCAGGCGAGCCCCTTCCACGTGTCATCTCGGCCAGCCGCGCGGCCTTTACGATGGTCGAGCTGCTGGTGGTGATCGTCATCATCATCCTGCTGACGGGGCTGATCGCCGGCGTCGCGACCAAGGCGATCGAAAACCAGCGCATCACCGTCACGAAGAACACGATGCGCATGATCGACCTGGCGATCCAGCAGTTCGTCGCTGACAGCCCGCTCGGCACGTATTACAACAATCGCCGCACGAACAGCGTGAGCTTCGGTTCTTTTCCGGCGTACCAGCTCGATTCGGACGACAATCCGAACCACGTCGGTTGGGCGGTCGAGCCCAACCCGCCGCCGTTGCTTAAGGATCGTTTGGAACGCGACCTTACTTCTCTCGGCAGCGACAATCCTGCAAAGATAGAGATCAGGAAGGACAGTTTCGACGATATTCGCAGCTTGTATACGTATTTGCGTGTGTTCAGCCCGGCGGGGCTTTCGCAGGTTCCCGAAACGGCTCGCAAGCCCCTTCGAGATCAGCCGGAGTGGGTGGATGTGACCGGCGGGACGTCGTCTGCGGGTGACAACGCCCGCGCCGAGGTGCTCGGGTTCTACGACGCCTGGGGCGTGCCTCTGGACTACTTTCTGAACGTGCGGCTCGAATGGGGCGTGCGGCTCGATGGTTCGACCGGGTTGGTCGTTCGCGACCGCGTCCCGGTCCTGCGGTCGCACGGCGTGTCGCGCGAGGTTTTCAAGGAATACGAGCGGACCAGCGATCCTTCGGTGCTGGATGCCAAGAAAGCGATCTACAGCCAGCCGTTTCCGAGTCCGAAGGCCAATGTCGATCCGGATACGGGCTTGTTCAGCGGCGGCACCGGCGGCAACGGCTGGGCTCGTGCCAAAGCGGCCGGCAAGAAGGATTATTACAAGTACATCCCGCAGTAGGACAGCCGGGCGCCGCGTAGAATGCGAGCGGCAAACGATTTACGGAGAAATGCGTTGCGGCGGACCGCAAACGACATAGCGAACCGAGATCAGAGCACGAATCGCGATCAGAACCCCGTCCTTAAGGGCGGGGTCTACGCGCGGGGCGGCCCGCGCGCGTTCACCGTCGTCGAGCTGATCGTCGTGATCGTCATCATCGGGCTGATCCTGGCGATCGTCCTGCCCGGTCTCGCCAAGATGACCAGCGACGCCCGCTTCAGCTCCGCCTCCCAGAGCGTGCAGGCCGCTTTCACGCGGGCCTACGTCGCCGCCCAGTCCGATCGCAATATGACGGCGATTCGCTTCGTCCCGGACGTTTGGGAATTGAACCCGGATAGCGACGAGACCGAGCCGACCGGGCGCCAGCAGATGGTGACCTACACCTACCGGACGTCAACCGACCTGGAAACTGCGGCGGGCGAGTTCGTCGTCGAGTACCGCGAGCGGCTCACCCGCCGCGAAGGCAGCCAATCGGTCCAGCTACCGGCCAACGTGTGGGTCGCGCCGGCGGTGACGCTCGAAAGGGACGGGAATGGGCTGACCACAACGGCCGCCGACCTGCTCGTCGGTGACGTCGGCGACTTTCGGCTCGATCCGGCCGCGAACACGTTTTATTCGCCCGACGATTTCCTGGTCGTTTTCGACCCGCAGACCGGCGTGCGCGGCGGCGTCAGCACGGGGCGGCGCGGCGCGTGGCCGCGGTTTCAGATGGCCGCGACCGACATGACGACGCCGGCCAGCCCGCGGGAGAGCGCGCAGGTCGAGCGCTTCAACTTTTCGGGTATCGTGATCTACAAGCGGGAGCCGTTCCTTGCGCTGGGCGCTTCTGCTTCGGCTGACGACCGTCAGGACGTATTGCGGCGGATCGGCAGGCCGTATTTCGTACACCGCTACAGCGGTGGGCTGGTGATGGGATCTCGGGATACGCAGTGAGGTGCGATGTGTGTGCGCATCGGAGTAATCGACGACGGGGGATCAAGCGGTGGGCGCGATGCGCGCCCGCGGTGGCCGCCCTTTTGGCGGCCGGGCCCCGCACCGGCCGAAAGGTGTATCGCACGGGTCGTCCCGCGTTCAGTCTGGTCGAACTGATGATCGCTCTGATCATCCTCGGCTTCGGGCTGTTGGTCGTCGGTGCGGCCCTGCCGGTCGGCTTGACGATCACGCGCGAGACGACCGAGGCGGCGGTCGGCGAGGCGGCGGGGAAGTATGGGATGGTCGTGGTCGAGCGCTCCATGCGACTTGCCGGCGCGTTTGGTAAACCCAATGCAACGCCCCCGATTCTCGTGCGACCGGATATCGACAGCGTCTTTCGGCCGCGCGTGCAGGTCACGTCGGGCGTTCCTCCTTTGGTCGGTGAGTTAGCCCCCCAGCCGGCGCCGGGCTTCGACTTCGAACCCTTCGTGAAGGTCCGGCCGCTGATCTCCTTGAATTTCAACGCGAAGTTGGGTCTTGGCTTGCCGATGGCGGTCATGCCGGATCGAGGGGAAGAATTGATTCGGGCCTGGTTATTGGGTACCGGTCGTCCGACCCTCTCGACAGAAGTTGATTTTCCTCTCGGCGGGCCGTTTGCCGACGTGAATGGGGACGGTATCCTCGATAGTCGTGTCTTCAATCCCGTGCTGTCGGCGATTGCGCGGACGTACCCGCCGGTCTCCTCGGTCACACGTTTGGACCCCGACGATTTTTTTAGCAACGGACAATACAGGGTCACGCTGGTCTCCGAACAAGAACGGGAAATGCGAAAGGCGCTGGACCGCACGATCGGGTGGACGGCGTTTTACCGCCGGGTGTCGTACGCCGAGGGCAGCGATCCGAACTTGTATGAAATCATTGTGATTGCCACGCGCCGGCCCGGGCGCGATTTCCGCTTCGGCGTGCAGGATGAAAGCGCGCCCCTGGGCGCGAGGTGGGGACCGCAACCGCCAATGGGTGGTGGGTCGGGTTCGCAGCAAGGTGAGCAAGCCGCCGCCCTCGCGGAATCCAGCGAAAGAGAAACGGCCGGGATTGGGCCAAACTTCGATGGAAACGGCGGCGAGCCGGTGGCCGGCGCGGCCGGCAACGGTGCATTCGGCGGGACGATTGCGCGAGCTGTCGCCAGCACCGTTGAAGAGAGCGCTGCCCCGTCGGCGTGGCTGGTGCTGTTCACGGTTTTGCCTCCGCTGCCGGACTTGGTTCTGGGTGATCCGAATCGCGCGGTCGACCCGTTGTTTGAGGAGGCAGCGACGCTGAGCTTCAAATGTACGGCAAGTGTGGGCGCGTTGCTTCCCGTGGGCAGCATTTTCATCCCGGCGGTCAACGATGATCGGCCGGGTTCCATTCCCGGCCAGGTTTACGTTTCGGCGGTGCCCGGGGTACAGATCTCCGGGTTCGTGCCGCACTCGCCGACGATCCTGCCGATCTACAAGGTGGTCGAACGCCCTGACTTGACGACCGTGATCGTCAAGAATCCCGGTGTTTATCCGTGGGTGAATCCTAACGCTGCGACGCCCCTGTCGCAGCACTGGCCCGTGTGGGTGATTCCGCCGAGTTTCAAGGAGCACGACTCGAATGGCAGGCCGATCTTCGAGAACCGATCGTCGGTCCTTTCCGTCACCCGGCGGTATATCCGGCTGCGTGAGATTCCATGACGAAGCGGCGCGGCAAATTCCGAACTCGACGAACGGTCGTTCATTCTCGCAAGATGGTCGCGGGCTTTACGCTGATCGAGATGCTGGTCTCGATGGCCGTGCTGGTGGTCACGCTGACGGTCGTTGGCGTGGTCTTCAGCGTCACGACCAAGACCGCCACGACGGCGGCGGCGATGGCCGAGGTGCAGGCCTGGGTGCGCGAGTGGGAGCGTCAGGTCACGCAGGATCTCAAGTTCGTCGACCCCTCCAGCAGCGTCCTGGTCCTCGTCGGCCGCACGCAGGCCGCCGCCCTGACCGAGGACGACCTCCAAGCCCGCAAGTTTCTGCGCTACCTCGTCGGCGATCCGGGAGCCGTGCCGTCCGGTTACGATCCGGTCTTCGATACGAGAGTAGATCCGCAGTACAGCAACCCGCGGGCCGACCTGATGATGCTCTACACGATGCGGGCCACCGCCTCGCAGGCCCCGCCTTCTACTCTTGGGCGCAATAATTCGCCGAACCCGTATCTCGCCGGAGCACGCTTCGCGCCGGTGCAGATCGTCTACGGGCACGCGGCCCGGGGCGAAGTCGATATGAGCACGACGCCGGCCGTGTTTTCGAGCAACCTGACGCATATTGAGCAGATTCTCGGCGGGGGCACTGACCCGGACAAACACAGCGTCATCCCGGCCAACCGCTGGCACCTCGCCCGGCGGGCCACGATCATCGAGCCGGAAACCGCGTTCAACTCGCGGAAGCGCAGCTTTTCCAGCTCCGAGTTCACAAGAATCACGCGCTGTCTGGCGGATGGGAACAACGCCGGGGACGTGGCGCGTCTGAATTGGCAACTTTATTTGGCAACGTTCGGGCCGGGCAATTCCCGGACGGGTTATCTTCTTCAGTTCGTACGGATGCAGCCGTACGTTTTTGATCCGGCAGTCGGTGCCCGCGTTAGCGGCACCCGGATCGACGAAGCGATCTACGACGTGCTCTATCCGAGAGCGACAAAATCGGTTCACCACGTTGCGACGATTCTCGACGAGCCGCCGCTCGAGCTGCGCAGCAATCTCGGGCTGCACATGCTCCCGAGCTGCGCGTGGTTTCAGGTCGAGTTCCTGATGCCCGAAGACCCGCGCAACAGCCTCGATTATTACAACCCCGATCCATCGCAGCCTTTGGGAACGTCCTTCAGCAACCGCTACGACACGCCGCGCTGGACCGAGGTCGGGGACGACGAGACGTACCTTTTCTTGCCGGACACGGCGGAGAACCGTCGGGTGATCGCGTCTTCGGACGAGATATTTCAGCGGCTGGCCGATTTTGCGCTCACGAACCCGCTCAATCCGCCGCCCAGCCCGGTCGAGAGCCGGCGCATCCGGCTGTGGCCGTACGCAATTCGTTTGACAGTAAGAGTTTACGATTCACGGAACCGGCTGGCGGAGCCGATTGTCAGATCCATCGTTCACCGTTTCGAATAGCGCACGTTTTCCTGGCCGGGTGTGGTTCTCCGGCCGAAGCAAAAGTTGTTCGTCGGGCAGTTTGGGAGAAGGGGTTGGGGCTGCACCCGGCCGGCGGTCGTGTGCGGGTTTTTGGGCTAAGCGTCTTGTTTACAAGACGTTCCGAACGCTTGGCCACTTGGGAAGAGTTGACGATCGGGGCATAATGTGAGCGGAGACGGGAGATCGATGGATCGTCCGGACGATAAGGCGACCAGGTGAGTTATGAGACGTAAGCGGAAGGAAACGAAACGCGGCACGATCCTGCTCATGGTGGTGGGGCTGTTGTCGATGCTGTTCATCATCATATCGGCCTATTTGACGCTGGCACGCTTCGAACGCCACACGTCTCAGCAGGTCCGCCAGGGGCGCGAGATCGACGACATCATTGACACGGTCAACGAACTCGTAATGCAGAAGCTGATCGAGCAGTGGACCGATAACAATGGCAACATGCTCTCGGACGGAGCGAACCTGCCCGACAACTTCGCGTTCGCCGACATTCCCGGCTATCGCGGATCGGGCGTCCAGGCGTCGCACGAATTGGTGCGTGCGGCGACGAGCATGCTGGGGTCGACGAGCGTGTATATCACGCCAGCGGTGACCATGCTCAACGGATACATCCGGAGCGGTTCGACCGTATCGGTGGGATACTCGCGTGGTGGCAGTGTCGATTGGCTGCTCGATGATCTCCTACCCGTTTGGAGTGACCGGCGCCACACCACTGGCATCGCCTCGTCCGCTTATCTTGCCTCGTTGTCGAGGTTTGCCCGGGATCCCTACACCGACGCCGACGGCGACGGGATCGGAGACTCCTATCTGCCGGGCCTGGCGTTGGCGAGCGAGCTGGCGGGCGCGATCGCGGGGGTTCCGGTTCGCGTCCCGACCGGGGAACCGGCTTTTATCTGGCCGCCCAGTGACTCAAGAAGTGTGCCGGCTCGTCGGTTTCTGGAAACCGCGCGCTATATAACGTCGGTGCGGGTCATTCCGAACAGCGGCATGGTGAGTCTGGACGTCCCCTTTGCACACGGCGAGTTCTTGCAGCACACCTTCGCTTACGTGAACAAGGAGCCGGCCGGGACTGCGTTTCCGCCGTCCGGCTCCGGCATGAGCCTCGACGACTTCATTCGGCGGATGCGGGCCGAGGCACCGTCGATCGAGCCACTCTTGCGTCGGCGGGGCGCTTTGCCGTCGGCGGGCATCGATCCGACCAACCCGCAAGCTCGTCGCGACGCCGATTTCGCGCGCGTGCCCGCGATCGTTCGCATGCTCGAGAATGACTACGAGCGTACGTTCGTCTCGGGATTCCGGGTCGGCCAGTCCGGGCAGGAGCGCGAGCACTACCAGCGCTTCAATCTCGGACACCCGCGCGGAAACGAGTGGGAGCGTGCCCGGCAGGGGCTCTGGCTCGACGCGACGACCTTCAACGTGACGATTCCGTTGTTCGATCAAAGCGGGGCCAACGTCGGCGCAGGCGGTTTCGCGGTCATGCAGTTTTACGACCGGCGGCACTTGTTCACATCGAAGAGCAACAGCGACGAGCTGGCCCGCAAGCAAGGATCGCCGCCGAATCCCCCGGGCCAGCCTTTCGGGACGCGCGCAGGTGAGCTGAAGTTTTATCTGGGCGATATCGATCAGTGCTACAGGGTCGATCCGGGCACGGGCGTGGTCCGCTTCGATTCAATTGCGGCGCAGCCGGTGCTGCGGCGCATAATGAACTTGTACTACGACATGCTCGAGGGCTACAAGGACTGGAAGACGGTTGCCGGCAATCCGAACGAAGAAGCCGTCTCGCGGCTGCAGCAGGCGGCGATGTTGACGGTCAATACGGTAGCGTTTGCGGCGCCGCGCACGGCCGATCAAAACGCGCAGTTGCCGGGTTTCATCGACGTCGTTCGGTTTAGCCCCGGCACGATCTCGCCGGCACCGGTCTATTACGGCTACGGTCCGCAGCCGTTCATTACTCAGGCCATTGTATATCGTGACGACGATGATGCCCGCGCCGTTGGCGTGGAGTTTTACAACCCGAACGAACCTTTTCGTGTGCGTAGCATAAACGACGAGCACGCGCTGTATCTGCCGCAGTTTGCGGTCAGTCTGAACAATGAATACGACGATCCCATCAATGGGATAAGTCCGGGTGCGCTTCGCCCGCTGGACTGGTCACGGAACATAGGCATTCCGCGACGGTTCCCAGGCCGTCGGTTCATGACTCTCTCAATCAGCAACAGTGGTGGCAATGGCTTTTTCAAGGGACGGTCGGATGGCGGTGAGATCGATCTCGCCGTGGGGCTAAACGGGAACGGCAAGATCACCATCAAGCTCTGGCGAGCCGACTTTGAAACGGCCCTCACGTCTAACCCTGCGGGCACCTGGCATTTGGTGGACAAGTTTACAGTTCCCGATGCGGATCCGCCGCAAAGCGGTGTGGGTCAATGGCTGTCGACTTACCGCGACACTCGAGCCGAGGACTATTTCGGGCTTGATACCAGCCGTGTACCCGCGGTTCCTACTCGTTGGCGAATGGCGTTGGGCTTCCGGGACACGGACCGATTGTACCCCACGGCCAGCCGCGGATCCGGTCCACCCTCGGGCACCATTATGATTACTTACGGCGCTGTGGGACCCGGTCACCTCCCCGCGGTTGTTCCGTTCGGGCCGACGACTCCGCTGTACACGATGAACGCGCCGATCATCGAGCCGAACGGTCTGCGCATCAGCATCAGAGTGCATGACGTCGACCGCCCCCCTTCGTTCCCCACCGTCGGCTTCATGCACTTCGTGCCGCGTTTTTCGCACGTCAGGCAGGCGGCGACGGACTTTGAGCCGATGAGCGCGGTTCTGCGCGATCAGTGGATGGCGCGTAACTATAGCTTTACCACGAGCCAGAGCCCGCCGGCCGACTTCGGCCATATGCCGATCTTCGACAACGAGCAGAAGGCCGATGCGGGCGGGCAGTTCGACGATGCGCGGGCCGGGCGGATCCCGTGGGGGCTGCTGGTCTATGATTACTTCACGACGCTGGATCCGAGCACCGTGGATCCCTACCGCGTGCCGGGGCGCATCAACATCAACGCTGCCCCGTGGTGGGTGCTGGCGTCGCTGCCCGTCGTCGAGCCGGCGACGTTGTTCGGTGAGTATGGCCGGATGATGACGCCGCCGTCGCCGGCGTTCTGGAGCGGCGCGGGAATCCTGTTCGGCGTCGGCAATGAGCCCGCGCCCGGGGTGCCTCTGCCGCGCTATGCAGTCGCCGACAGTCCGCGCACAGCCGGAGTGCCACTGATCAGCACGGCGGATCCTAGTTGGCACTACCTGGGTCCGCGGCTGGCACAATCCATCGCCAGCTACCGCGATCGGATTCAGTATGCTCTAAATGTAACGACGGAGTTCTGGAACTCCGATGACCGGATGGGTTACCGCAGCACGCCAATCTACGTCGGGATGCGCCTAGGATCTCGACCGTCGACGTCGAACCCGCGCAAGTACGGATTCGTCAGCGTCGGCGAGTTAGCCAACGTCAAGGGCTTCGCGTCTACGATTTATGACCCGGCGAACGGGTTACCGGTTCTGGATCCAGCAATCCAGGTCGAACCACCGCTTTCCGTGTTCAACACGATGCGGGCGCAACCTCGCGCCGCCGACTTTTTCAAAGCCGTCAGCCTGATGGCGATGCTGGACTCGCACTTCCTCACGACGCGCGGCAACACGTTTACGGTGTACGTGTCGGTCATGGACCGCGAGAACCCGCAGGCCAGCGTCCGCTCGCAGATCACGGTCGACCGCAGCAACCTGCTGCCGCAGTTGATTCCGGGGCGAGGCACTCTTCAGAGCCGCGGGATGCCCGCGATCATCGCTCAGCGGCAGATTGCGTATTCCAATACGCGGTTCGACGACTGAGTCTCGTTCAGGTTTTGCGCACGCGAGTTTGGAGCGGCCGGCGTTCGTCGGCCCTCCTTTTGGGGGGAGCGAGCGCGACGGGCGGTGACTCGCGCGGGGCCGGATGGCACGGACGGCACCAGCCGCAGAGCATCGGACAGCCCCATTGATGGAGCGGCGGAGCCAGGAGGCCTGCGTTTTGCGGGTCGTGGACGGGAAGCGGTGCTCCCGGCGTACGACGGCCGGTGGTGGGCCCGGCGTAGAACGGCCGGTGCGGGGCCGGGCCGCTGCATCGGCGCTCGACCTCGATTTTTGATTTTGACAAGCCGGGATGGGGCTTTACAATGCTTAATCCGGTTTTCTCGGCCGGCCTGCACGCATGCGCGTTTGATCCGGCGGCGCCGTTTGTCTGTACGTCGCCGGGAATCGCTGCTGTAGCTCAGTGGTAGAGCGCGTCCTTGGTAAGGACGAGGTCATGGGTTCGACCCCCATCAGCAGCTTGGTTCATGCTGCGGCCGGCGTTGGCCGGGTGTGTTACTCGTATGTTTGGAGCAGGTAGACAAAGGGGCCATTCAGCGGCCGCCCCGGGCGTGCTGATCCCCGGGTGACGAGTGGAGAATACGCATGGCCAAAGCGGTTTTTGAACGAACCAAAGTTCACATAAACGTCGGTACCATCGGGCACGTCGACCACGGCAAGACGACGCTGACGGCGGCGATCACCGCCGTGCAGGCCACCAAGGGGCTGGCGACGTACAAGTCGTATGACGAAGTGGCCAAGGCGTCGGAGAAGGACGGCCGCCGCGACGCGACCAAGATTCTGACGATCGCGACGGCGCACGTGGAGTACGAAACCGAAAAGCGGCACTACGCCCACATCGACTGTCCCGGGCACGCCGACTACGTCAAGAACATGATCACCGGCGCCGCGCAGATGGACGGCGCGATTCTGGTGGTCAGTGCCGCCGACGGGCCGATGCCGCAGACTCGCGAGCACGTGTTACTGGCGCGGCAGGTGAACGTCCCGGCCCTGGTGGTGTTTCTGAACAAGGTCGATTTGGTGGACGACCCGGAGCTGCTCGAGCTGGTCGAGATGGAAGTCCGCGAACTGCTCAGCAAGTACGAATTCGACGGCGACAACATCCCGTTCATCCAGGGCGCGGCGTCCCTGGCGGTGAAGGCCGCCCTCGACAAAGATGAAGAGGGCATGAAGTGCATCATCGAGCTGATGGATGCGCTCGATAATCACATTCCGGAGCCGGAGCGCGAGCAGGACAAGCCCTTCCTGATGCCCGTCGAGGACGTCTTCAGCATCAAGGGCCGCGGGACGGTCGGCACCGGGCGTATCGAGCGCGGCCGGATCAAGGTCGGCGAGGAAGTCGAAATTGTGGGTCTGCACGCCGAGCCCGGCCGTAAGACCGTCGTGACCGGCGTCGAGATGTTCAACAAGACGCTCAACGATGGGATCGCCGGCGACAATGTCGGTCTGCTGCTACGCGGCGTCGAAAAGACGGAGTTGGAGCGCGGGCAGGTGCTCGCCAAGCCGAAGAGCATCACGCCGCACACGAAGTTCATGAGTGAGGTGTACGTGTTGAGCAAAGAGGAAGGCGGGCGACACACGCCGTTCTTCCCACGTTATCGCCCGCAGTTTTACTTCCGGACGACGGATGTGACCGGGGCGATCGAGGAACTGGTTGCCCGTGACGGCGGCAAGGCCGAGATGTGCATGCCGGGCGACAACATCCAGATGCGGGTCGAGATTCTGCACCCGATCGCGATGGAGGAAGGGCTGCGTTTCGCGATTCGTGAAGGAGGCCGCACCGTCGGGTCGGGCGTCGTAACGAAGGTCATCGAGTAGCTCGACGACCAAGTCACCGGAACGCCGGGCGCGGGGCGGACCCCGCGCCAACGCGGACTTGCCTGGGGCGGGTGCCTTGTGAACGGTGCTCGGCGGGGTGCGGTCGTTCGTCTGCCGGCCGCGCGGGCTGAACGCTCTCGCCGACCGGGTCGGTCGGAGGTGCCTTTAATCAAAGCGTTTCGTCGGCCGAGGCGCTAGCTGCTGGAGAGTGCCGAATGGCAAAGGCCCAAAAGCGCGAAAACGTGTGGCTGCAGTGTACCGAGACGGGCGACTTGAACTATCGTACGTCGGTCAACGTACAGGGCGGCACGCCTAAGTTGCAGCTCAAGAAATACAGCCCTCGGCTGCGCCGCCGTACGCTGCACAAGATCAAGCGCAAGTAGCGCGTAGGAGCGTAGCTCAATTGGAAGAGCAGCTGATTCCAAATCAGCAGGTTGTGGGTTCGAGTCCCTCCGCTCCTGGTGATTGGATGACGGGTTGGCGCCCGGTGGAGAGGGCACTGCTCTCGGCATGACGTTGGTTGAGTTGGACGACATTCGATGGCAGAGCAAGGCGCGGTAAGCACGCCGCCGGAGAGTTCGATGGACGACTCAAACGAGCGGTCGCCGGGGTCGGGGCGGGTGCCCAAGGCCGCGAGTCCGCCGGGCGAGAAGCCTGCGCGTAAAGCGGGGGGAACCTCGCCTTTGCGGATCTACAAGCCGGGGCAGGGGGCCTATGTGCGCTGGGGGACGGCGGCCGGGGTGGGGATTGTCTCGGTCGCGGGCGCCGATTTTGTTTTCAAGCAGATGGCCCGCTTCGACCTCAAGGACATGCTCTGGGTGAAGTTCTTCGTTCCGGTGACGGTCGTCGTGGCATTGTTCTACCTGATTTATCGCTTCGTGGGCCGGAATGAAACGGTCGTCAACTTCATGATCGCGACCGAAAGTGAGATGAAGAAAGTCAATTGGTCCACCCGACGTGAAGTGATCGGGGCGACCAAAATCGTCATCGTCACTACCCTGGCGCTAGCGGCGATTCTGTTTTTCGTGGACATTCTGTTCATGCTGCTCTTCAGTTGGATGGATGTGCTCCAGATCGACCTGATCGGCAACATCTTCGGCACCGGTGAGGGCTCATGATGAGCCAATTGGAAAAAGAACAGCCGCTCGGCGGTGACGAAAACCCGACCGGCTCTACCCCCGATCCCACGCCGGATCCGTCGGATGCCGGCGAGTCGGCCCCCGAATCGGCGCCCAACGCTCCGCCCGAGCCGCCGCCGACCGTGCAGGAAGGCATGAACTGGTATGTCCTGCGCGTCGCGTCGAACAAGGAAGGCCGCGTGCGCGATGCATTGGAGCGCAAGGTCAAAATCGAGAAGCTCGAGGATTGTATCGGCCGCATCCTGGTCCCCACACAGCGGGAGAAGCGTATGCGCGGCGGGACGGCGCGGGTCTATCACCGCAAGCTCTATCCCGGGTACGTGTTCGTCGAGATGAAGACCGAGCCGGACGGCAGCGTTCCGGAAGACGTCTGGTTCGTCATCAAGGAGACGACCGGGGTCGGAGACTTCATCGGGTCGGAGGGCAAACCGTCGGCGATGGGGCTGGTCGATATCGAGAAGATGCTGGCGGCAACGCTGGTGCCGGAAGAGTCGGCAGCGCTGGCCAATCTGAGCTTCAAGACAGGCGACAAAGTCAAGGTGCGCGAGGGTCCGTTCGAGAACTTCGAAGGCGTGGTGGACGAAATCAATTCGCAAAAGGGCACGGTCCGCGTGATCGTGACCATCTTTGGGCGGCTGACGCCGATCGAGATCGAGTACTGGCAGGTGGAGGGTCTCTAGGCCCCGGCCGACTTGGCACATGCGGTGCTAGATGCTACAGTACGCGGCTCGGCGCTGTGCGGGCCTTTCACCCGCGGGCCGCGAGAGCCTTGACAGGGAAGCGGAATGGCAAAAGCGATCATCGCGAAAATCAAACTCCAGGCTCCCGGCGGAAAGGCGACGCCCGCCCCGCCCGTCGGCCCCGCGCTGGGCCAGCACGGTGTGAACATCGGGCAGTTCGTCTCGCAGTTCAACGAACGCACCAAGAACATGGACGGCGTGACCTGCCCGGTCGAGCTGACGGTCTACAAGGACAAGAGCTTCGAATTCATCGTCAAGAGCCCCCCGGCGGCCGTGCTGCTCCAAAAGGCGGCCAAGCCCATCGACGAGAGCTTGGCAATCGTCGAGAAGGGCTCCGGTGTGCCGAACGTCGAGAAGGTCGGGCGCGTCACGCAGGAGGATCTGCGCAAGATCGCCGAGACCAAGATGAACGATTTGAATGCGTTCGACCTGGACGCGGCCGCCCGGATCATCGCCGGCACCGCGCGTTCGATGGGCATCGAGGTAATCGACGGATGAACACCGGGCAACTGGTCAACAAGTATCTCCTCTCGGCCCGCTTCGGCGACTTCGGCATCGCCTGGAGCTTGGGCGTGGAGACCGAGGATGAGGAGCAGCACGAGATCAGCCTGCCCGACGGGGCGGCCGCCCGAGCGCTGCTCGATCTGGCCCGCTTCGACGAGACGTTGTATTTCGACCCGAAAACCAAGACGCTCAGCACCGGCTGGAACAATCCGGGGAGCTGACCGCGACGAGCGCCGGCCCGTGTGCGGCGCAGGACAAAACGGGCCCGACCACAGGCCGCTTCGATCAACAGTGGGAGCATTTTCGCAATGCGAACGCGCAGCAAACGCTACAAGAAAGACCTGCAGAAGGTCTCGCAAGAGCCCATCCCTCTGGACGACGCGATCCAGCGTCTCAAGAGCCTCGGCCAAACCAAATTCGACCAGACCATCGACCTCGTCTGCCACCTCGGCATCGACGCACGCCAAGCCGATCAGATGATCCGCGGCTCGGTGGGCCTTCCCAAAGGCATCGGCAGGTCGCGGCGCGTGATCGCGTTTTGCGGCGACGGGGACGTCGAAGCGGCTAAGGAAGCCGGGGCGATCGAGGCCGGCGGCGAAGAGTTGGTCGCCAAGGTGCAGAAGGGCTGGCTCGATTTCGACGTCGCGATCGCGCACCCGTCGATGATGGGCAAGGTCGGCAAGCTCGGCCGCCTGCTCGGCCCGCAGGGGAAAATGCCCTCGCCCAAGAGCGGCACGGTCACGCCCGACGTGATCACCGCCGTCCGCGAGTACTCGGCGGGCAAGGTCGAGTTTCGCAACGACGCCGGCGGCAACGTCCACGCCCCGGTCGGCAAGATGAGCTTCACCGCCGAAGACCTGCACGAGAACATCGTCGCGTTCGTCAATCACATTCGGAAAATGAAACCGCCCGCCGCCAAGGGACATTATCTCAAGAAAGTCTGCATCAGCGGGACGATGACGCCCGCGATCATGGTGCAGGTGCCGGCTGCCGGCGGATTGGAGTAGCGGCATGAGCAAACCGGTCAAGGAAATGATCACTCGCGAGCTGCGGTCGCGCTACGGCGAGCTAGAAAGTGCCTTGTGGGTCGAGATGCTGGGCATCGACGGCATCACCACCAACCAGTTTCGCGGCGAGCTGCGCCAACGCGGGATGCGGCTCGAGGTTGTGAAGAACTCGCTATTCCGCCGGGCCTGCGCCGACGCGCCCCTGGCCCGGCTGGCCGAGGCGCTCAGCGGGCCGGCGGCGCTGCTGACCGGCGGCGATTCGCTCGTCGACATCGCCAAGCTCATCGACGAGTGGCGCCCCAAGATGCCCAGCCTGCGGCTGCGGGCCGCGATCCTCGAAGGCGAATACCTCGACGAAACGGCGGTCGGCGGCCTGTCGAAAATGCCCACGAAGGCCGACATGCAGGCCCGCCTCGCGGCAACGGTTCTCTCGCCGGGGGCGAATGTCGTGTCGGCGGCGCTTTCGGCCGGGAGCAATTTGGCCGGCTGCATCGAAGCACTGATCAAGAAACTCGAAGAGGGAGAGACGGCCGCGGCGGCCTAGCGCGCCGGCCGGCCTCCCGTAGCAGACATTTGCGCAAGCAGGATCGCACCGACTGTTCCGTTCGCGGATAAAATGAGACCAACGGGGTCTCGGCTATTGGAGCGATCGAGTCGTTCGCACCGGAGAAGCAACCCATGGCAGAGGAAGCAGCCGCAACCCAAGAATTCGAGGCCCCGATCAAGGAGATCGGCGACAAGATCGTCGGCCTCACGCTCGTCCAAGCCAAGCAACTGGCCGACTACCTCAAGGCCGAATATGGCATCGAGCCGGCCGCCGGTGGAGCCGTCATGATGGCCCCGGCCGAAGGCGCCGGCGAGGCCGCGGCGGAGGAGCAAACCGAGTTCAATTTAGTGATCAAGGCAGCCGGCGACAAGAAGCTCCAGGTAATCAAGGTGGTTCGCGCCGCCCGCAGCGATCTGGGCCTCAAGGAAGCCAAGGCTCTCGTCGATGCGGCCCCCAAGGCCGTGCTCGAGGAGGTCAGCAAGGAAGACGCCGAGAAGTGGCGGAAGGATCTCGAGGCGGCGGGGGCGACGGTGGAGGTCGTATAACTCCGCCGACGAGGCGCGTTTTCAGAGACGCACGCGACGGGCCCGGTCGGTATGGTCGGGCTCGTTTTCTTTGCGCGGGATTCGGGAAGGAATGACCGCCGGCCGCGAGCTGAGCGCGGAGGTCAGTATGGGAATCTGGTAGCAGCCGACAAGTGGCGTTGTCTCGCCGCGCGGGAGGCAGGTCGCAAATTTCCGATCCATTCGTCAAAATAATCCAGAATTAGAATAGAATTCTATTTCATGGACCGAACGGAGCACCGGGATCAGTATGGCCGTCGCACGCCAGCCGCAACAGACGCGCAGCCGACAGACGCTCGAACGCATCCTCGACGGCACCGAACAGTTATTGCGCAAGAAGCCGTTCGAGGAGATTACCGTCGCCGAGATCGTGCGCGCCGCCGGCTCGTCGGTTGGGTCGTTCTACGCCCGTTTCGGCAGCAAGGAAGGGCTGCTGCCGCTGCTCTACCAGCGCTACGACCGCGAGGTGCAGCGGCGGGTCGATCGGTGGTTCCGGCGCAGCGACTACTCCGAACTGTCGCTGGCCGAGCTGGTGCGGCGGTTCGTCGACACGACGGTGCGCTCGTTTCGGCGACGCGTCTGGCTGGTGCGGGCGGCGGCGCTCTACGTCCGATCGCACCCGGACGTTGTTACGCGCGAAATGCAGGAGCGCAGGACGGAGATGCACAAGCGCATCGCGCGGATGTTCGAGCATCGCTACGGCGAGATCCGCCACCCCGATCCGGCCCGGGCTGTGCAGATGGGCATGTTCTTCGTCGGCGCGGCCTGCCGCGACGTAATCGTGATCGCCGGCCCGCACGCCCGTGCGACGAAGGTTTCGGACGAGGAGTTGAAGACGGAGTTGGCGCGGATGTTCTTGAGATACC
Organism: Planctomycetota bacterium; assembly: GCA_022574815.1. Taxonomy (GTDB): domain Bacteria; phylum Planctomycetota; class Phycisphaerae; order UBA1845; family Fen-1342; genus JACZRH01. The sequence continues at coordinate 18,811 of JACZRH010000010.1, forward strand.
TGGGCGCGGGCGCAAGTACCACCGGGAGCCGGAAATGCTGAACATGTTCATTCCGAGCGCGGCGAAGCATTTTGCTGAAACCAAGGCGGGGCGCTTCGTTCCGCTCAGCTTGACGTCCAACTGTTCACTCTCCGCGTTGCAGCCGATCGGGCCGCGATGCGCCAGAGTGACGACCGGAAAGGAATTGCAATGATCCATCGGAAATCGAGTTTTCTGACGTGGGCTGTCTTGACCTTGCTGCCTCTAGCAACGGGCGGCGCGATCGCCGCACAGGATGCGCCGCTGTCGGGCGACGAACTCTCGAAGTACGTCGGCACGTACGAACAGGACAACATCGACGGTCCCATTCGGGTCACCATTCGCAACGGGTATCTGACGGTCGAAGTCCGCGGGCGACCGCCGATTCGCATGAAGCATGTCGGCGGTCACAAGTTTCTCCCCGACGGCATGCCGGACGCGACCATTGTGTTTAAGGTGAGAAAGGGCCGAGTGGCCGGCTACACGTTCCGATCGCCGGAAGAGACCAACGTCGCCACACAAATCGAGGACGCCGAGCGCAAGGCCGGCGACGTGACGATCGAAACCAAGACGCTTCGCGACGCCGACGGATGCCGGATCGAGGCCGATTTCGGACGGCTGGTTGTCCCGGAAAACCGAACCAATCCCGGCGGCAATCTGATCGAGTTGGCGTTCGTGCGGCTCAAGAGCACGTCGAAGAACCCCAAAGCACCCCTGATCTACCTGAACGGCGGCCCCGGCGGATCGTCGACGCCGCAGGCCCGCAGTCCGCAGGCTCTCAGCCGTTGGGCGCACTTCCTTCCGATTTGCGATGTGATCCTGCTCGATCAGCGCGGCTGCGGCAGCTCGTCGCCGCGTCTCTATTGGACGCCCGAGGATCGTCTGCCGACCGATCTGTTCAGCAGCGAGCAGCGCGCCCGTGAGGCCATGCTGGACGTGGCTCGACAGGCGGCGCAGCACTTCCGCGAGCGCGGCGTCGATCTGGCCGGCTATACGACCGCCGAGAGCGCCGATGATCTGAACGATCTTCGCATCGCCCTGGGCGCAAAGAAGATCAGCCTGTTCGGCTTTAGCTACGGTACGCACTTGGCGCAAGCGGTGATCAGACGGCACGGCGAGCATCTCGAAAACGTCGTCATTTGCGGCGTCGAGGGTCTGGCGATGACGCACAAGTATCCGCTCAACATGGACATTCAGTTTCGCAAGCTGGCGCTAATGGCGGCGAATGATCCGGGGATTGCGCCGCACGTGCCGGATCTCGTGGCCCTGCTGGATCGCGTGCTGGAGAAGCTGGAGCGCGAGCCGATCGACGTCGAAATCGTCGATCCTCAAAGCCGCAAGCGCGTTAAGGTTCCGGTGGGCAAATTCGGCTTGCAGATGATCCTGCGCTTCGACATGGGCGACGCGAGCGACCTGCCGGTCTTTCCCAAGCTGCTGTACACCATCGATCAAGGCGATCCCTCGGTGTTGAAGTGGTTCGTGCAGAAACGGTTCAGCATGTTCCGCGGTGTCAACGTGTTGACGTGGGTAATGGACGGCGCGTCGGGGGCGTCACCGCAGCGCTGGGTGCGCATCCGCGCCGAGGCGAAGCAGAGCGCCTTCGGCAACGTAATGAACTTCCCCTACCCGCAGGTCAAAAAGGCATACGGCGTGCCGGATCTCGGTGAAGAATTCCGTGCACCGCTGATCAGCGATGTGCGCACGCTTTTCCTGAGCGGTACGCTCGACTGGAACACGCCCCCGCACCAGGCCGAGGAGGTCCGCTGGGGCTTCTCGAACGGGACGCACCTGATCGTCGAGAACGCCGGGCACGAGCAGATCCTGCCGCAGCCGGCGATCGGAAAGGCGATCCTCGATTTTTTGCGCGGCAAGGACGTACACGGCGTCAAGGTGGTGCTGCCGCCCTTAAAGTTCGTGCCGATCGAGGGCACCGACAGGAGTGTGACGCATCCGGCGGTGGCGCGCCGGTAATTGCCTCAAGCGATCGCTTGTCACCTCCGCAACGATGGGGTGACGGGATGGGACTTTCCCGCACCGCATCGCCGCGACGGCGGAGCGCCCCTTCAGAGCAGCGCCTCGTCGTGCCGAAAACAAGATTACGGTCGGCCGCGCCGTTGTTCGCCCCGTCGCGCCGCGGCCGTTGGCCGAACGCGGCACCGCACGTTTCGTCGGCGGTTTTCGTTGGTTGAGGTGGTGTGGATGGCGGTTTCCGAAGCTCCCGCGAGCGAGCGAATCGTGCGTTCGTCGAGCGACCTGACGATCGAGCGCGTCCGCCTTCGCGAGCTGGTCGATTACGCCGAGCATACGTCCCGCGTGACCCCCGCCAACCAAGAGCTGCCCATCACACCGCATCTGGCCCGCGCCCAAGCGTCGAATCCGTACGCCGACCCGGACGACATCGCACTGCTTGTCGGCCGCTCGGGCAGGAATTGCGCGGCCTACCTCGGATTGCTGCCGGGGCGGTTGCGGATCGGCGACCGGATTGCAAGGGTCCATTGGGCGACTGGGTGGGGCGTCGCACCCGGGTTCGGCGGACGTGGATATGGCCGCCGATTGTTGGCGGCGGCTCTGGCCGAGCCGATCGATTTCCTCAGCACGGGCAATAGCGACGCGGCGGAGCGGAGCTTTCGACGGGCCGGGCTCCGCGAACTGGGCCCGTTCGCGTTTCGGGTGATCTACTTGCAGAAACCACTCGCGGAGCGGGCCTGGAAGCGGATTCGTCGAGACGTGTTGAGCAAGCCCGCGGACCGACTGTCCGTCGTTCCAGAGTTCACCCTTTCCCGACCGACTGGCCGCGGAAAGCTTATCCTGCGCGAAACCGCCGAGCTAAGCGAGGACGCCGAGCGGCTGCTCGCATCCACGCGCCCCGAGGTCGTCTTCGAGCGCGGCGTTGATGCGATTCACTGGACGGTGCGCTGCCCCTGGGTCGATGCGGACGGCTGCGCGCCGCCCGAAAACTACCGTTTCGCCATGGTGCGCGACGCCTTTCGCTGCGGACTACTCGAAGCACACGATCGCGACACGGGGCAATTCGCCGGCTTTCTCGCATTTGCCGCGTCCACGCAAAACAACCTGCTGATGTTGAAGCTGCTGGACTACTGCTTCGACCGCGACGCGCAGGCGACGGCGGGCCGCGCTTTGCTGCAACTCGCTCGGCTCGTCCGCGGCGACGGCCTGGTCCTTTCGGACGTTTGCGCCGCGCCGTTGCGGCCGCTGCTATCGTGCGGCTCGGTCGAGCACAAGCGGCAGCGCGGCTACTTTTGGCATCCGGGCGGCGCGGACAGCCCGCTCGCCCGGGTCGCCAACCGGGTCGCGCTCTCGCTCTGTGACGGCGATACCGCGTTCACGTAAGGAGGCGCTGCAGTGCCGCTGGTGGAAACGTACCAGGCCGTCCGGCGTAAAGCGCTCGACCGCGTGCCGGTTCCGCTGTGGCGGCGGCTGGTCCGGCGTGACGTGATCAGCCTGTATTACCACATGATCTCCGACCGCGAGTTGCCGCACGTTTCGTCGATCGGAAGCTACAAGGACGAAGTGCAGTTCGAGGCCGACCTCGCGTATCTCAGTGAGAACGGACATCTGCTGAGCTACGACGAATTGCGGCGTCACCGGCTGTACGGCCGCCGCGTTCCGGGCGGGGCAATTCACATCACCTTTGACGACGGGTTTCGCGAGTGCGGCGAGAATGCCTGCCCGGCGCTGCGCCGCCAAGCTGCGTCCGCGACGTTCTTCATCCCCACGGACTTTATCGACAACCGCGATCTGATCTGGGTCCACAAGATCGCCGTCTGTGTTGATCGGGTGCGGCGCGCCGCGCCAGAGACGATCGCTGCGGTGATCGCGACGATCAACGGCCGCTTTGGAGCGGGCTTGGACCGGCGCGCGGCACTGGTTGCCTGGCTGAATGGTTTGCGCCAAATTCACGGAAGCGAAATCGAACGCGCGTGTGAGGCACTCGGCGTCGACCCCGCGGACTATCTTCGCACATACCGGCCGTATCTCACACAGTGTCAAATCGAACGCATGGCGGCGGACGGATTCACCATCGGCGCGCATACCACCAGCCATTGCCTGCTCGAAGAGCTTTCCCACCCCGAGGACATCGAGCGCGAGATCGTCGAGTCCTGCCGGATCATCGCCGACATCACGGGCCGGAAACAGGTGCCGTTCGCGTTTCCATTCCACGGCTTCGGCGTGGATCGTGCGCTGCTCGCCGACATCCGCCGCCGGCACGACGTGATTGGTTTGATCTTCGATACCGGCCAGCTTCGGCGTGATCGCGAGTTCGTGGTGCATCGCGTGCCGGCGGACCGCACGCGGCACTGCCGACCCGGCGAGTCAAACATGCCCTTTCTGCTTCGCCGCGCCTACGCGGACGAACAGAGGCTTTTGTAGGTAAACGTGGCGTGGTACGTAGTCGCAGGCAGGGGTTCGGCGTTCAGGTTTCAGGGTTCAGAATAACGGATCGCGTTCCGATTCGTGTCACGCGCGGCTGAAGCCACGGGCGACCTACGCTTCTGCCGGCCAACCGTCCAACGATGGTCGCGGCTCCGTCAGTAGCGGATTTCGAAGGCGGATTCGTTTTCGCGCACGGGGATTTCCGTGCTTGCCACGTCCGTGATGTTTCGCTCATAGTGGCGTCGAACCGCGGACAGCAGACCGTCGATCTGATCCGGCGGCCCCTGGGTTTCCATCTCGACGGTGCCATCGGGTAGGTTGCGGGCGTAGCCCGTCACGTCAAAATCGCGCGACAGCTCGAAGGCTGTCGCCCGAAAAAACACGCCTTGCACGCGCCCGTGAAACACGACCCGCCGCCGTTCGAGCTCGGGGGGGGCCTCGCCGCTCACGGCGCTTCGTCGTCTGTTTTTGCGCGGCCCTTTCTCAGCACGACCTTGTTCGAGTCATGCGTGACCTCGATGGAGGCGGCGTGGCGGACCGCGCCGTAGCTGCGTTCGCCGCCCGTCTGCGGGCGTAGCTTCAGCGTGAACCCATTGAATTTGTAGGTGCCGATCTCGCGCGTCGTGCGACCTTCGATCGTCGTCGTCGCGGCGTAGGTCCCGTCGCGGCGAAAGACGGCTTCGTCAATGCAGAACACCTCGCGGTTCGGCGTACACTGCACCATCTGCCACTCGCCGACGATCACACCCTGACATCCGCCGAGCGCGGGAAGCAGCGCAGCGAACACCGCGCCGGCGATCAAGGCACCGATTCGATTACGACGACGTTGAACTCGATCTTCCGGTTTCAAGGCTCGCTCCCGAATGCGAAAGGGGCCGCGGTTGTCGTTCGCTCCGTCCGATGGGGCTGGAGTCGCCGTTCGCGACCGGCGGCTTCACCCGCGGAGTAGACCCCGATTGTACTCGACTGGCCGGGGAATCGTGAGCGTGCGGGATCAGCTCGCTACGATCTGCTTGAGTGCGCGGTCGATCCTCGCCAGCGTGCGCTCGCGGCCGAGCAGCGCCAGCGTGTCGGAAATCTGCGGGCTGATCGTCGTGCCGGTCGTTGCCACGCGCAGCGGCTGGGCGACCTTTCCGAGACCCAGTTCGCGTTGTTCGGCGAAGGCGCGGATGAACGTATCCAGGTTTTGGGGGGACCAATCATCCAGGCCTTGCAGCGCTTGGCGCAACTCACCCAGCACCTTCAGCCCCGGTCGTTCGCCTTTCAGCAGCCACTTCTTGACGGCCTTTGGGTCGTATTGCAGCGATTCGTCGGGGGCGAACAGCGCGGCGCACTTGGTCACGATGTCGGAGAACGTGCGGAAGCCGGCGCACAATTTCATCAGGCGCTCGAGCAGCGCGTCGTCGAGCCCCGTGAGCGGCCCCGCTTCGTTGACGCTCAGGTAGTCGCGGAACGCCGCCAGCTTGCGTTCCGTGCTCGCGGCCTCGAGCGCCGTGGTGTTGAAGCTCAGCAGTTTGTCGCGGTCGAAGCGGGCGCTCTTCTTGCCGACCCGCTCCACGCCGAACAGCTCGCACAACTCGGAAAGCGTCATCTTCTCGCGGTCGTCGCCGGGCGACCAGCCGAGCAGCGCGATGAAGTTGACCAGCACTTCCGGCAGATAGCCGCTCTTGCGAAAGTCGTGGATGTCGATCTCGGGCAGGGCGACGCCGAGGCCGCTTGCCAGGCGTTGCAGAGATTCCGCCTCGAGCTGGGTCTTGCTCTTTTTCCAGGCGGCGTAGCTATCCGCGTCGATCAAACCCGCCAGCTCCATCGCCTGGTCGTCCGCGAGGCCGGAGGTCTTGACGGCGTCGCGCACGACCGTGTCCTTCTCGCGCTTGCTCATCTTGCCGCCTTTCATCGTGAAGATGATCGGCAGGTGCGCGTACGCCGGCGTGGGGTAGCCGAAGGCCTCCTGCAGTGCCATGTGGTTGGCCGAGTTGAGCAGGTGCTCCTGCCCGCGCAGGACGTGCGTGATCTTCATGTGAAAGTCGTCGACCACGACGGCGAAGTGATAGGTGGGCCAGCCGTCGTTCTTGACGATTACGAAGTCGCTCAGTTCGCTCGCGGCCACGTCGACGTCGCCGAGGATTTGATCGTGGATGACGAAATCGCGCTCGGGCATCTTGAAGCGCAGCACGGCCGGCCGGCCCGCGTCGCGCGCCTTCTGTGCGTCGGCTTCGGCGGGAAAGCTCTTCGGCCGCGGGTAGCGAAAGCCGCGCTCGCCGCTCTGCCGCGCCGCTGTGCGCATCGCGTCAAGTTCTGCGCGCGTTTCGAAGGCGTAGTAGGCCAGACCCTCATCGAGCAGTCGCCGCGCGTGCTCGGCGTAGCGCTCGAGCCGTTGGCTCTGGCAATACGGCCCGGCCGGCCCGCCGACCTGCGGCCCCTCGTCCCACTGCAAGCCGAGCCAGCGCAGATCATCGAGCAGTTTCTGTTCGGCGCCGGCGATGTTTCGGGTCCGGTCGGTGTCCTCGATGCGCAGCAGAAACTTGCCGCCGAGCCGCTTGGCCAGCAGGTAGTTGAACAACGCCGTCCGCGCCCCGCCGATGTGCAGATAGCCGGTGGGAGAGGGGGCAAAGCGTGTTCGGACTGTTTCAATCATAGGATTGTCGCCGGGTTCAAGTCGGGCGATGGTATCCCATGAAGTGATTCATGTCGCCTTCGGGCGGGCAACAGCGCGCCGCTTAGCGCTCACCGGTCTTTCGCGAATGGATGCGTATCGGATTGGTATAAAAGTATAAGTCCGGCCCGTCAGGGACGAGTCTGCGTCCCCGCGCGCGAAGGACCACGCCGCCGACCGGCACCGTCAGCGATTCAACGATGACTGGATGGCGCGCATTCTCGACGGGAAGGGAATGACGGCTGACGATTCGAGCTCCCTGCGCGGTGATGGCGATGATCTCGACTTCCGCGATCCGGTTGAGCGCTCCGGCATGATCGCGCGGCGGCACGACGAATGACACGCGCGCCACCACCTCGACACCGGGCGGCGCTTCGATCACCTCGCCGGGCCACGCCGGGCGATCCAGGCCTTCGGCCGATACCGTGAACTCGACCGCGCGCACGATGTGACCGTGGGCGGCGAACGCCGTCCCCGCCCGCAGCGCGGCCAGCAGGCCCGCTGCATCTCGCTGTGGTGCGTATAGCCAGGTTTCCGAGAACTGCCCCGGCCAATAGTCCGTGCCGGGCGGCGTGGCGAGATGAAAATCAGACGGCGCCCGGGCGGCCCAGACGTCCAGCCCCGCCCGCAGCAGTTCGTCCCAGGCGTCACCCACCATCGCGGCGGCCGGGTCCCAGCGGTCAACCGTGCGCAAGAAATACCGGTACGAGCCGATCGGCGTGCCCGCCTGGTGCCCGGGCGCGCCGGAAAAGCCGACGAAGATGTCGCTTGTGCGCGACAGCGGGCCGAGCCGTTCCACCAGTGCCGTCGAGGCTCGCACCTTGCGGCTGGGGTGATTCCAGAGGAGCACGGGCCGGCTCCGTCCGGCCAAAGCGTGTTGCTCGAGCCATTGCACGGCTTTTGCGGCCGAGGGGTGCTCGCCGACGTCACGACGATCATCGTCGAAGCGCCGCTTGAATTCGGCGAGCACGCTCTCGGCGTCCGGATGAACCAGGACCGTGACGTGCTCGTCTCCGCCGAAGGGCGGGATGTTCCACTCGATTCCGGCGAGGATGATCAGGTCCGGATGTGCGCGGCGCGCCTCGCGAACGGCCTTGAAGTACGCGTCGGTCGCGGCGCCGCGACCGTGGTCGGAGTGGTCCGTGATCGCGACCGCGCTACAGCCGAACTCCTTTGCCTTTTCGACGACCTGCTCGACGCTGTGCGCGCCATCCGAGAAGCGAGTGTGTGTGTGGGTGTCAACTTTCAGCCAGGTGCCGCGGCCGATCCATTCGACGCGGCGCACGAACCGCGCGGACTCAGCCGCACGCCCGTCCGAGGCGGGCGACGTCGTGCGTTCATTGCACGAACAACATCCGGCGAGAAGAGCGGCGCAGAGTACCCCGCGCGGTCCCGTGCGTAATGGCATCTTCCGACTCCCTGGAGATCGGTCCGGCAGCGCGCGAAACCATTGTGGAATTCTCGCGGTCGACGCCGGACGGCTTCGCTCGCCGCGCGGTTTGGATCGTACCCTAGTCTAAGCTGCGACTCGGCTCGTCGGAAACACTCATGCAGCGTCGCACACTCCGGGCAGCAGTTGGTGACGGCGCCGGTCAGATTGTACCCGCAGTGGCCGCCGAGCGAGCCGGCGGCGTTTTTCGCACGGGACATGACGATCAGGAAGATGCCGACCACGAAGGGCGCCAGCAGGAGGGCCAGGATACCCAAGGTCACGAGTGCCAACGGCTTATCTCCAAATGATGGACTCCGATCGTGAGTAAGCGCGCGCGAATCGTCTAGCGGGACATTGCGAGTTCACAGCCGTTCGTACGTGGGATGGCCAATTCGAGAGTTTCGCTGAGATTCTCAGCAAATCGACTCGCGGCTCGCTTGATTTCTTATCGCGCCTGAGGGATATTGGCGGCGTAGTGGGTGTTCGTGGATGCAGTTTTTCGCCTAGGTTGCGGCTGGGTTTACGAACGGCGTCGCCGCGCCTGGTTTGTGATACGGGTCTGGCGGGCCGCGGTCGTGTTGTTCGTAAATGGATTTCACATGAGCGCGTCCCGGTAAGGCGGCTCTGTGTCCTCTTCACGCGATAACCATGGGAGACATCAGGGCTGATTGACCCCAAGGCGGGGCTCCACCGAACGTGCCCAATCATTTGGTAATGTCGATCTTGTGTACGGTTCTCTGTTGCCTGCCCCTCGGAATCGTCGGCATCATCCATGCGGCCAAGGTCAACGGGCTGGTCGCGCAGGGCGACATTGCCGGCGCGCAGGCGGCCTCAGATGAAGCCAAGAAGTGGTCGAAGATCGGGTTCATCATCGGAGTCGTCGTAATGGCCCTCTACCTGGCGTTCATGGTGTTCGGGCTCGTGTTCGCATCGACGATGCCGGATCCTCAGTAGCCACGGCGCGGGGTCGGCGAGCGCTCGCGGAGCGTGGCCGCGAGCCGGAGTGCTGCCGCGTACTTGGGCGGCCCATTGGATCGAAGTGGGAACGCCTCGGAGCGGGCGTTTGGATGCGTTATTCGGCCGGCATGGGATTGCTTGGCGAGAGTGACTGACCAACGATTTCGCGCAGCGGATCCGTGGGATTCCATTTGACGCACTTCGGCGGTGCGTCTATGCTTTCGCACCCCTCGGACACTCGCCCCCATCGTCTAGAGGCCTAGGACACCGGCTTTTCATGCCGGCGACAGGGGTTCGACTCCCCTTGGGGGCGTTTTTGCGCGGCGCCACCTCGTACCGCGTAGAATCGTCGTCGCATCGACGACCGTAAATCGTCCTTTCGCCAACCGCTTTGCGGCGATGATACGCAGCAGCTCAAACGCTTCTGGCGAGACGGCCTGGTCATTCTCGATTGCTGGTCCTGCTGAAGCTGCCGCTCGCGGCTTCTCACAATTCCTATGGTTTGACGATTACCGCCGGGATTCCTTCCTTTTGCACGAGCCTATTGAACGCTGACACGTCGATCTCGATGATTCCCTGCAACGCGCTGAGCTGCCCGTCGAGCTTCGCTGACAGATCCACGAATACCCCATACACCTGGTCCGTCGGCCCGAAGTTCCCGCGCGAGACGACGCCGGCGAGGGCCGCGATTTTGTTGTTGAGCTTGATCGGATAATTGAGCGGGTCCTGATTGCTCTTTGATCGGGTCTGGATCAGTTCCTCTTCGATCGCGGTGAGCTTCTCCTTCAAATCCTTCACGGCCTGTTCGAGTGCCGCGACCGGGTTCTCAGTGTCTTCTGCGGTGTAGTCCGTGTGACTCGCGACGATGATCTCGCTTCCTCCGGCCGTCTCAAGCCCGGCCGCCGCACCGGCTTCGCGCGGCCGCTCGGCGACCTGCTCGTCCGTGACGCTGATTTCGCGGTACTCCTTCACGCGCCGTAAGGCCCCGACAGTCTGGGCCTTGATCGAACGGATTCGATTGATCGCCTCGTGCGCGTCGCTGACCCGGTCGCGAATCCGGATCAGCAGCGCGAAGCGCTGGTCGAATTCCTTTTGCGTCGTCGGCACCCGTGGATCGATCGCAATCTCGAACGTCTGCGTCCGCGGCTCGCCATTCACCGTCAGGCGAGCGTGGTACCGGCCCGGCGGCGCCGCCGGCCCGCGCGTGCTACCACCCCACATCACGGCGCCTTTGACCTCGACCGCGTCCGGATAGCGTGTATCCCACACAAAAGTGTTCATGCCCTTGTCGGCCGGGATGTGCTTGCTGCTGACGAAACCGAAACGCGCACGGCGCGGCGGCGCCTCGTCGGCCTCTTCACCGGCCGGCCTTGGCTCAAAGCTCTTAATGAGCTCGCCGTCCGAGTCGAGCAGCTCGAGCTTAATCGATTCCGGCTTCTCGGCCAGGCGATAGTTCAGGATCACGCCGCGGTCGACGGACTTGTAGATCCGGCGCGGCTTGAACAGATGTGCTTTGGCCGACGCAAGTTCATCGTTCAACTGGTGCAAGTGCGTCAAGTCGTCCAGAATCCAGAAAGATCGCCCCTGCGTCGCGACGACCAGATCGTTCTCCTTGACGACCAGGTCGGTGATCGGTGAAACGGGCAGGTCGAGCTGCAACGATTGCCAGTTCTTGCCGTCATCGAACGACGCAACCACGCCCGTTTCCGTGCCGGCGTAAAGCAATCCCACGCGCTGCGGATCTTCCCGCACGGCCCGGACGAACGCGTCGCGCGCGATGCCATCCACGATCAGGTCCCACGACGAGCCATAATCGGCCGTCTTGAATATATAGGGCTTGAAATCGTCGAGCTTATACGCGTTGACCGCGATGTAGCATGTGGCCGGGTCGTGCGGCGAAACGTCAATCTGGCTGATCAACGCCCACTTCGGTGAATTGAGCGGCGTAACGTCCTTCCAGGTCAGACCGCCGTCGCGCGTGATATGTACCAGCCCGTCATCGCTGCCGGCCCAGATCACTCCCTTCTCGTGCGGCGATTCGGCCAGCGCGAAAATCGTGCAGTAGTATTCAACGCTCGTATTGTCGTGCGTGATAGGCCCCCCGGAGGGGCCTTGCTTGCTCTTGTCGTTGGTCGTCAGATCGGGGCTGATCGGCTCCCAGCTCTGCCCTTCGTTGGTGGATCGGAACAGCACGTTGCCCGCCGCATACAGCGTGTTCGGATCGTGCGGCGAGATCACGATCGGAAACGTCCATTGAAAGCGGTACTTCAGCAGGTCCGCGCCGCCGCCCATCGGGTTCTCCGGCCAGACGCTGATGTTGCGTGTCTGCCGCGTACGGTGGTCGTAACGGGTCATGAATCCGCCGTAGCTGCCGGCGTAGATGACGGCGGGATTGTCGGGACGCACGGCGATGTAGCCGCTCTCGCCGCCCCCGACCGAAAAGAAATCTCGCTGCCAGTTGCCCGGACGATTTCGGCTCGAGATGGAGGCGGTGCTGCTGTCCTGCTGCGCGCCATAGACCCGATACGGGAACTGATTGTCGGTCGTTACGTGATAAAACTGGGCGGTCGGCTGGTTGTCCTGCCGCGACCAGCTCGCCCCGCCGTTGAAGGTCACGTTCGCCCCGCCTGATTGTTCTCGGGGGCGATCCAGAGGTCATGGTTGTCGCCGTGCGGCACGCGAATGCTGCTGAAGCTCTTTCCGCCGTCGGTCGACTTAGCCAGCGCTGTGTTCAAAACGTAGACGGTGTCGGCACTCTGCGTGTCGGCGTAAATGTGGGTGTAATACCAGGCGCGCTGCCGCCAGCGGCGGTCTTCATTCACGCGCCGCCAACTCTCGCCGCCGTCCTCCGAGCGGAAGATGCCGCCGTCCTGGGCCTCGACGATGGCCCAGACACGGTCGGGCTTGACCGGCGAGACCGCGACGCCGATGCGACCCTTGAGCCCCTCGGGGAGCCCTTTCGTCAACTCGTTCCACGTGTCGCCGCCATCGGTCGATTTGTAAAGCCCGCTGCCTTCGCCTCCGCTTTCCAGGCTGTAAGGCGTGCGAGAGACCTGCCAGAACGCGGCATAGAGCATGCGCGGATTGGTCGGGTCCAGCGCCAGATCGACCGCGCCCGTGTTCTCGTCGACGAAGAGCACGTTTTCCCACGTCTTGCCGCCGTCCCGCGAGCGGAACACGCCGCGTTCCTTGTTGGGACCGAAGATGTGTCCGAGCGCGGCAACGTACACCAGATCCGGATTCTTCGGATGAACGCGCACGCGCCCGATTTGCCGGGAATCCGACAGACCGATGTGCTCCCACGTCTTACCGGCGTCGTACGACTTATACACACCGTCGCCGTGCGAGAAATTCCCGCGCACACACGACTCGCCCATGCCCACATAGACAACATTCGGGTCGGCGTCTGCCACGGCGATGGCCCCGACACTGCCGGTCTTGAGGAACTTGTCGCCGATCGGCTGCCAGGTCCACCCCGCGTCAACCGTCTTCCAAACGCCGCCACCGGTGCCGCCCATGTAGTACACCAGCGGCCGGCCCGGCACGCCGGCGACGGCGACCGAGCGCCCGCCGCGCGACGGACCGATGCTGCGCCATTTCATTTGGCTGTACAAATCGGGGTCAATGCCCGGGGTGGTCTTCTGTTTCTCGGCTTGATCCGCAGAGGCCGCAATGGCCGCGCAGCTGACCAGCGCAAAGCGTAGAGCACGAGGAAGTGTGTTCATCGTCCTGAGCCTTTCGAGTGAGAATGAATGCCCGCGTCCCTGCGGAGAATTGACCCGAATCGTCCGTAAAGCGGACCAACGTACGCTCGAGAAAAGAAACGCTCGCCTGCTAGCAGTTTGCGCAACGGGGCCTACGGCGTCAACCGCGAGGGCCTGCCCGCCCCGCACGAGCACAGGTGCCCCAGCGTTCGGATCCGCAGGCCCCAACGCGGATTCCGAAAGCCCTTGCAGGTTTGCCTCCCATCTGGAATCATGCGTGTTCCGATCGGGCGAACGGTTACGCTAAACGCGAGTGAACTCGGAGGCGCGCAGATGGACGCGACGCGACGGCAGGTATTGGCGGGCGGCTCCCTGGCGCTATTGGGGACCGGCTTTCTTTCTCGTGTGCAAAGGGTCGCCGCCATGCAGAGCGGCACTTCCGGCTCGATGATCGGCGCCTTGAAGCGCCAGGCCGCCGGCACCAGCGAAAAGCTGCTGCTGAATCCGCAACCCGGCGAAGAAGGCCCGCCCCAGCCGGCCGACTTCGACCGGCTGCCGCTCGAATGGAACAAACGCACGGTCCAGCGCTTCAAGACCACGCTGGCCGAAAAAGAGATTCACGCGTTCCTCATGCGCGACCCGCTCAACATCACCTACCTGACCGGCTACTGGCATACCAAGACCGAGCGGCCGCAGGCGGTCTTCATGAACGCCGACCAGGCCGACCCGTGGTTCTTCTACCCGGCACTCGACCGGGACATCGTGCGTTCGTGGTGGTTCGGCGGTGGGCGGATGTACTTCGACTTCCACCACGGCGACGGCGCCTTCCCGCATTTGGGCCGAGTTCAGCAGGGCAAGAAGATTGACCTGTTCAAGTTCATGCTCGGGGGCATCAAGAAACACGGCATCCAGGGCAACCGGATCGGCCTCGACGGCGAGTTGTACCCGTCCCAGATCAAGAAAGCTCGGGAGGTGCTGCCTGATTTCGAGTGGGTCGACGTGTCCGAGACCATCATGGAGATGCGGCAGGTCAAGACGCCCGAAGAGCTGGCCCTGTGGCGGCGGGCGTACGTCTATTTCGACCGGGCCCACGCTTTCGCCCGCGACTACATTCTGACGCACGGCACCGACGTCACCGACTACGAGGTCAAGATGGCCACCGAGCTGTGGATCAACGACCAGCTCTACTCCGATCTCGACCTCGCCAATGGGGCCGCACATCACGGCGTGCGCAGCCGAATCGGGCTCAGCGTGCGCGTCGGACCGGTCACCGCGTATCCACACCCCAACCAGCCGTACTACAACCGCATCGGTCGCAACATGGCCCTGCAAATCGCAGGCAGCTGCCGCATCGGCGGATACGGCCATGAGAACTACCGCGCCTTCATCATCGCGGACCGCGCGGGGAACATCGATCCGCACATGCGCAAACTATGGGAGGTCAGTCGTGAGTGCTGCGATATCCAGATGCGCGAATCGCTCGAAGGCGTAACCTGCTCCTCCGTCGCATACAAGATTCACAAATACCAGCTCGAACACGGCGTCGCAAAATACGTGTATCACCGCCCCGCGCACGGGGCCGGCGTCGAAGGACACCAGTCGCCTTTCATCGCGCTGGGCGACTATACGATGCTGCGAGCCAACATGTGTTTTTCGGAGGAGCCGGGCTTGTACGACCCCGAGAACCAGTGCGGATTCAACTGGAGCAATACGATCGTAGTCGCGAAAAAGAGCGGCTACCGCATGAGCCGCGTGCCGTACGGCGAGGAATGGTGCTGGCTGAAGCTGTAGCCCCTCGGCGCTCGATCGTGTGTGACACCGGCGTCTCGCCGACGAACAACGGAGAGCGTCCGCAACGGCAATTGCCCAGACGGCGACAGCAATGATACGTGCCCTGCGGATTGGCCCGATTTGGCATGACGGCGCACTTTACGCGCGCGTCGGCCGGCTCACCCCCATCTTACATAGGTGACCGGCCAGGTATACTTACGCGCGACGGTCGCCTTCGCGCGCGAACGGGCGGGGCAGAGCGAACGTCACGACTGCCGCCACCGCATAGAAGAC
>JACZRH010000219.1 GCA_022574815.1 Planctomycetota bacterium
ATCGTGGTCTCCGTCGAGATCGGCCAGGACGGCGGACTGATAGCTGAAGCGGGCGTCGTTGAGTTGCCGCGGCCAGCCGGGCATCACGCTGCCGTCCAGCTCGAACAGGTACATTGTTGTATAGGATGTGTAGACGATCTCGAGCGCGTCGTCGTTGTCGACGTCGGCGACCGCCGCCGTTCCGGTCGGGACGTGATCGAGTGCGACGGGCCAGTTTCCGCCCCATTCGGTTCCATCGATCTCGAAGACGTGCAGGAAGCCGATCGGCCAGGCCCGCTCGGGCACGATGATCTCAAGGACGCCGTCGTTGTCCAGATCGTGCAGGGAGGGGGCGCCGGCCAGATTGTTGTTATTGACGCTGATGGGAAAGCCGGGCAGCAGGTTGCCGAGGTGGTCGAGAATGTACAGCCGCCCGCCGCTGGTCACGCCGCGCGTGAACTGCACGATTTCGAGGTCGCCGTCGCCGTCCAGGTCGGCGACGCTGGGCGGGTACTGCGCCATGCCGATCGTCGCGACCGGAAACCCGGGCATCGCGGTCCCGGTGTGATCCCAGGCGTAGATCCGATTGTCCGTGCTCGAAGTGATGATCTCGAGATCGTCGTTCCCGTCCAGATCGGCGAAAACCACGCCGCGCCAGGGCGTGAAGCTGCCCGCGCTGCCGATCACGACCGGCCAGCCGGGCATCTGAAGGATTTCGTCGCGCGGATTGTCGGGCGGCAAGGGCCCGTCGTAGTCGGTGATGATCGTCCGCCCGGGAACGGCAGCCGCGGCGTCGGTCACGTGCATGATCTTGGCGCCGTCGCCGAGCGCCGGGGAGCACGCGAGCAGTGTAATTAAGAGCGGGGTGATGGCGGTTGCGGCTTTCATGTCGGGCTCCTTTTCCTGAACGAGAGAGACCGTCATTTTTTGCGGTGTGGCAAGTGCGCGTGCATTGTAGCGAGTCGGCGGGCGAGACCCAAGAGCGTCGCGACCGCCGTTGTGCTTGGCGCGTGTCGTTAACGACCGACCGCGGCCCCGAACGGACGTTCATCTATCGAAGCCCGGGCACGGTCTATATGCTGTTCGCACTTGCACCAATCGAGACCGGGATTCGAAAGGGTCGTTGATGAAGCGGGATCGTCGATTGCGGGTCGTGGTGGCAGCAGCCTGCGCGCTTCACACTCGGATATTGCTGGCGCAGTCGCCGCCGCCGCAAGTCATCTTCTTCAACGGCAACATCCACACGCTCGACCCAAGCCACCCGCGCGCCGAAGCCATCGGCATCACGGACGGGCGCATCGTCGCCGTCGGATCGAACGCCGAGGTGCGCGGCCGCGCCCAGCCCGCGACCCGAATCGAGGATCTGCGGGGGCGCACCGTTCTGCCGGGGCTGATCGACGCGCACTGTCACGTTGCAGGTCTCGGCAGCTTCGGCCTGGGGCGGCTCAACTTCGGCGACGCCAAGTCGTTCGACGACGTGATCGGCCGAATCGCCGCCCGTGCCCGCTCGTTGCCGAAAGGCGCGTGGATCGTGGGCGGCCTCTGGAACCACGAGAGCTGGCCCGGGCGCGAGCTGCCATCGCACGACGAACTTTCCGCCGTCACACCGCACCACCCCGTATGGATCAAGCGCGTCGACGGGCACGCCGGCCTCGCGAACGCCCGGGCCATGAAGGCCGCCGGCATCTCGCACGATTCCTCCGCCCCGTTCGGCGGCGAAATCGTCCGAGACGCCGCCGGCGCTGCGACCGGCCTCTTCGTCGACAACGCCGAAGCGCTGATCGAACGGCACCTGCCCGCCGAGGCCTCGAGCCCGGCGACTCTGATTCTGAAAGCCCAGCAAATGTGCCTGTCGGTCGGTCTGACCGGCGTGCACGACGCGGGCATCACGCCCGACGACGTCGACGTGTACCGCGAGCTGGCCGAGTCGGGCAAGCTCAAGCTGCGCGTCTACGCGATGATCTCCGCCCGCCACGCCGTGGACTATTTCAAAGAACACGGCCCGCTGATCGGCGAGCGCATCACGGTTCGCAGTTGCAAGCTGTACGCCGACGGATCGCTGGGATCGCGCGGTGCCTGGCTGCTCGAGCCCTATAGCGACCGCCCGCGCGACGAATCGGGCAAGCCGTACGTCGGGCTGTCCGTGTCCAAGCCCGAGCTCCTTCTGCAAATCGCCGAAGACGCGCTGCAGCGCGGCTACCAGATGTGTACGCACGCGATCGGCGACCGCGCCAATCGTGAGACGATCGACGCCTACGCTTTGGCGCTGAGCCGCCACCCGCGCAAGGACCACCGCTTCCGCATCGAGCACGTGCAACTGCTCGCGCTGGACGACATCCCGCGCTTCAAGGAGCACGGCATCATCCCCTCCATGCAGCCCACGCACTGCACCAGCGACATGGGCTGGATCGAAGAGCGCGTCGGCGACCGGCGCGCCCGGGGGGCCTACGCCTGGGCGAAACTGCTGCGCAGCGGCGTGCCGATCGCCGCCGGCAGCGACTTCCCGGTCGAATCGCACAATCCCTTCTACGGCATCTACGCCGCGGTCACTCGGCAGAACGTCAAAGGCGAACCGGAAGGAGGCTGGCACCCCGAGGAACGCATGACCCGCACGGAGGCCCTGCGCGCGTTCACGCTCGACGCGGCCTACGCTGCATTCGAAGAGAAGCAGAAGGGCTCGCTCGCGCCCGGCAAGTTCGCCGACTTCATCGTCATCGACCGCGACATCATGACCTGCGACGTGCGCGAGATCCCCCAAACGCGCGTGTTGCGAACGGTCATCGGCGGTGAAACGGTGTACACGGCCCGCTGACTCGACGGCGATGCTCCCCGGTTTTCTACCCGAATGCGGCTCATGCTTGACTCGGCCGCGTGTGCCGAGGCGGGACTGCGGAGTACAATGCCGGAATGTCGCGAAACGGCAAAGTCATCGTGGCGATGTCCGGCGGCGTCGATTCGTCCGTCGCCGCCGCTCTGCTCAAGGAGCAGGGCTACGAGTGCGTCGGCATCTTCATGCGCGTCGGAGCGGCGATGCCGGAGGAAGGCGCAGAGGAGAGGGAACAAGGGATCGAGGGATCGAGGGATCGAGAGGAAGGAGCCAGGGAGGCACGAAGGCACGACGGTACGGAGCGGGTCGTCACTCCACCGCCGCGGCGGCTCAAGCACGGCTGCTGTTCGGCGACCGATGCGCTCGACGCGCGGGCCGTCGCCGGGCGGCTCGGCATTCCGTTCTACGCGCTGAACTTCGAGAAGCACTTCGACGGGATCATCGACTATTTCGTCGACGAGTACGCCGCCGGGCGAACGCCGAACCCGTGCGTCATGTGCAATATCCACCTGAAGTTCGGCAAGCTGCTGCGCTACGCCGACCTCATGGACGCCGAGTTCGTCGCGACCGGGCACTACGCCCGCATCCTGAGGCGGGACGGGCGGTCGCTGCTGGCCCGCTCGCGGAACGCGGCCAAGGACCAGTCGTATGTGCTCTACGGCATACGGCGCGCAGACCTGCCGCGTTGCCTCTTCCCGCTCGGCGAAATCGAGGACAAGGCCCGGGTCCGCCGTATCGCCGCCGACCTGGGCCTGCGCGTCCACGACAAGCCCGACAGCCAGGAAATCTGCTTCGTGCCGAACAACGACTACAGGCAGCTCGTCCACGCCCGCCGGCCGGAGACGAAGCGGACCGGCGAAGTCCGCGACACCGAAGGCCACCTGCTCGGCTCACACGACGGCGTCGCGTCCTTCACCATCGGGCAGCGGCGCGGCCTCGGCATCGCCGCCGGCAAACCGATCTACGTGACGCACCTCGACGTGCTCAGCAACCGCGTCACCGTCGGTCCGCGCGAACGGCTGCTCAGCGGCGGCCTGATCGCCGATAACATCAACTGGCTGAGCGACCCGCCGCGCGAATCGGTGCCGGTCGAAATCAAGATTCGGCACATGCATACGGCGGCGCCCGGGACGCTTCGCGCCCACTGGGGAGAGCAAGGCTCAGCTCTGCCCACCGAAGTCGAAGCCACGTTTGAGCAGCCGCAACCGGCCGTGACACCCGGCCAAGCGGCGGTGTTCTATGCGGATGGCACTGTTTTGGGTGGGGGCTGGATTCGCGAGGCGGCCGAGAATAGCGAATAGCGAATTGGGAAGAACGAATTTGCGATCGCGACTCGGCGGTCAGGCCGGCGCGTGTTCAGGCCGGCGCGCTGGCGGAGGTCGTTACGGGCAAGCACCGCGACCGAGGCAGATGAAGAACGGGTCGATGTCGGCGGCGTTGACGCGGCGGTCGCCGTTCATGTCGCCGAGCTGGATGTTGCAGCTCGGGAAGGCGGTCTGATAAGCGGCCGGGTCGCTGAGTGCGAGGAAGAAGGGGTCGATGTCGCCGCCGTTGAGCACTCCGTCGCAGTTCAAATCCCCGCGCACGCAGCCCCACTTGGCGACTCCCGGGACCGCAAAGTTGCCGGCCGTTTGGAAGTTGCCGCCGAAGAAGAGCCCCGGCCCCGTACCGTCGTCATACGTGGTCACGCCGAACACGCCGGCTCGGGCGTCGCCGAGGCCCGCACCGAGGTTCGACCAAGCCGCACCGTCCCATCGCGCGACGAGATTTACCCTAAGAGTACCGGCTCGGACAAAACGCCCACCGGCATAGAGCATCGGCCCGCGGCCGTCATCGAAGCTGTGAAGAACCTGGACGCGTTGATTCAGGGGCTCGCCAACGGCCGACCACGACCTTCCGTCCCAGCACGCCATGAAATGCACCGGCTGGCTGAACGAGCCGCCCGCAAACAGGGCGGGGCCGCTGCCGTCATCGAACATGGTCAGGGCCTGCAAATAGGGAATGACCGAGCCCGCGCTCACGCCATCGCCAAGCGGCCACCAACGATTGCCGTCCCATTTCGCGATGTTTCTGGCCGGCACACCGCCCGCCCAGGTGAAGTGTCCTCCGGCGTACAGCGCCGGGCCGCTTCCGTCGTCGAACACCGCCAAGCCGCCGACAGCGGAGAGGCTTCCTGTCACTCCACCGCCAACGTCCGACCATCGAACGCCGTCCCATTTAGCGATGCCGGAGACGCTCACCCCGCCGGCCTCAGAGATGCCCCCACCAACATATAGGCCTCGACCGGTACCATCGTCGAACACGGTTGCAACGTAGAGGTAGGGGACTTTCCCGCGAATGAGGCCCTCCCCAAGGGGGTTCCACCCGAAACCGTCCCACCTCGCGGCCCGCCTCGCCGGTAGGCCCCCGGCAGACGTAAAACTTCCGAAGGCATACAGTGCTTCTCCGCTCCCGTCGTCGTAAGTCGTGACGACCAAGGTCCACCCGTCCGTTCCGCCGCCAACCGTCGACCACTCGAAACCGTCCCACTTCGCGATGTAATGCCCCGGAACTCCGTTGACCGAGAACCCCCCGCCGGCGATATATAGGGCCGGTCCCGAGCCATCGTCAAACACGGCCATGTCCGAAATCAGACCGCCTTGCTGAAGTTCCAGGCCGCTCCCGAGCGGGGACCATCCGGGTTCACATTGTCCCTGTGCCGGCGTTGGCCACACGAGCGCAAAAACCAGGAGCGGCACAGCGGCCTCGAAATTGCGTAGCGGTCGCGAGCGCATCTCTCGCTAACTCCTGGCGTGCGGACTCTTTCGATATGCCCGTGCGAGTCTATTACATGGGAATCCTGTTCGCAATACCGATCGCCGAAAGACAGCGATTCCGGGCTGTTGAGCTCGAGTCGTGGGGCTGTGGGGCGTCGGTTGTTTGGGTGTTCAGCTTCGCGAGACGGCGGAAGGATGCAGCCCCGAGCCGGAGCGGGACGCGCGAAGCGTGAGAGAGCGGCAAGGCCTTGCAATCGGCACCGCCCGAAGCATGCCCAGGGCCTGTAGGGGGCACCGGGGCCCGCCTTGGTGGTGCCGGTTCCCCGTGTCCAAGGGACCGTGCGCGATCACGGCCTTCCGTACGAACTCGTGTATTCGCCAAAGTCCTATAATTTCTGATATTTCAGCCAGGATTGGGCTTCGCGACGCGAGGCACCCAAGCGCGCGCAGTTGCCCGCCGCGAATATCCTGGTAACATATATTGGAGTCGCACCGCTGTATGTCCTGGTTCGCCCGGGCTGCGGCGCGGTCATCGCCGGACTGCCTAGGCCAGAATCCGCTCCAAAGCGAAGTCGTGCAACCGGGCTGGCAGCCCGTTTTGCCGGCTCAAGATCCGGTGCCAGATGGGTTCGCGCGTCTGGCGGGAAGGGTGTTCATGAAGCAAGCCGAGAACTCGATCAGGATGAGGCACAGTTTTCCCGCGTCAGCCGCCGCACACGTTCCGGGGATCGCTGACGAATCACCAGCGCTCAGCGACCAAACAGGCTTCCGGGCGATCGGACCGGGAATCCCCGGGGATCGGCTTGAATCGGAACAGGCGGAGGCAGCCCTCTTGGCTGAAATGATCACATTCAGCGGTGCTCAGTGCGACGAAGAGCCGCGGGCGCGCGAAGACTTGCACGACGTGGACGACGGTCCTATAACCACGGCTCTGCTCTTGGCCGCGGGGGCGGGGTCGCGTCTGCAGCCGCTGACGGACGATTGTCCAAAGTGCCTCACTGAAGTTCACGGCGTCCCAATCCTAGGCAGGCTGGTTTCATGCCTCGTGGAGCAGGGCTTCACACGGCTAGTCGTCGTCGTGGGATACTGCGGCGAACAGATCCGGGATTATCTGGAGTCGAATGCTACCGGGCTCGCGGTTCGCTTCGTCGACTGCCGTGAGTTTGCCACAACGAACAACATCTACTCGCTCTGGATGGCCCGCGAGTGCATCCGCGAATCATTCGTTCTGATCGAGTCCGACTTGCTGTTCGATTCGCGTCTGCTGGGTTTGATGCGCGTTCGCAATCGTGTCGCCGTCGCCCACTTTCAACCGCGGTTGATCGGGACCACCGTCTCGATCGACGAATCCGGGCGCGTCGTATCGTTCCACGTGGGAGCCGACCCGGACACGCCCGACTTGGCGCAAAAGACCGTCAATCTGTACAGCCTGTCGGCGGCGGTTTGGCAGGAAGTCGTGCAGCGATTGGAACGGCACATCAGGGCCGGCAGGGTCCATGACTATTACGAGGTCGTCTTCGCGGAGATGGTCGCCGAGGGGCAGCTTGCCCTGCAAGCGGTTGATTTTGACGCGGGACGATGGTGCGAAGTTGACACGCTCGAAGACCTTCGCTTGGCCGAAGAGCTCTTCTTTGAATCGCGAGGAGCTTCGTGGCCCCGCAGGACCGGACGCTCGTATTCCACCGGCGGATCGTCGTGACGGCGCCGTTGCGCTGCCAGGAATCGGGTCAAAGCGAAGCCGACGCGGCCGTGGGGAGATCGCTTCAGCTCGACTACTCGAAGGTGCGGGCGTACTGGCAGCGCACGAAGCCGTCGCTGCTCGGCCCGTACATGATGGAGGGGTTCGGGTTTCCCGCCAGCGCGGGCCGCTTTCGGTTCCGCGGCGAACAGGATGCGGTCGAAGAAGCGGTCCAGGATCTTCGATCGAGCATTTCGGTGCTGGACTTCGGCAGTGGTGTGGGGGTTTGGACCGAGTACTTCGCGCAACGCTTCGCGAATGTCGTCTCGGTTGAGGCGAGCCCGACCCTCTATGCGGCGCTGAAGGAGCGCTGTTCGCGCTATCCGAATGTGGCTACTTTCGGGAGTGACGTGCTCTCCTTCGAGCCGAAGGGTAGATTTGGGTTGGTTTTTCTCGGCGGCTTGTTGATGTACTTGAATGAGCGCGATGTTCGGGTTGTCCTGAGCAGGCTCGTTCCGTGTCTTGAGCCCGATGCCGTCATATTGTGCCGAGAGTCCACGATCCGCCATGGGGCCAAGACGCTTCAGGGAGACTACCAGGTCGCCTACCGCTCCGTCGAGACTTACCAAAGCATCTTTAGCGCCGCCGGCTTCGATGTCGTGAGCGTCGAGGCCAACACCGCGTACATCAACGTCCAGATGTCCTGCGAACTGATCAAGAAATGGAAGGCGCTGGTGCCCGAGCGATTCCGATGTCTGCCCGTCGTCGGGCGTCTGGCGTACTGGGGGCTGCGCCTGGGCTATCCCTGGAACACGAGGTTGATCCCCTGGCTGCTGGCCAGGCTGGGGCGCGAGTTCCCGTCCTTGACGAACCACTTCTTCGTTCTCCGGCCAAGCGTGCAAGTGGCCGCCGACCGGCGGGACACGTCATCGCACGGCACGCAGCTCGTGGAGGAGATGTTCGAGAACGCGCGTTGAACACACCGTTGAAGCACATCTACCGCAATCTCCCGAACATCGTTTCGATCCTCGGTGTGCTGCCGCTTTGTATTCTCC
>JACZRH010000220.1 GCA_022574815.1 Planctomycetota bacterium
GAATTGGTCGGGCATAGCGATTGAGAAGATTCTGGACAAGTGTCGGGCTCGACGGGACGCCTCGCGCGTCCTCATCTCGGGTTTCGACGAGCACGAGGGCGTCAAGCCGAGCTCGAACGAACCGGGCGCGAGCTGGATCTTCACCTTCGAGCAGCTCAAACGCGCCGGCGCCTTTCTGGCGACGAAAATGAACGCCAGGCCGTTGCCGAAAGACCACGGCTATCCGATTCGGCTGGTCATGCCCGGCTGGTACGGCTGCACCTGCATCAAGTGGCTCAACGAGCTGGAGTTCGTGGACGACAAGGCCCGCGCCACGGTGCATATGCGCGAGTTCGCGGGCCGCACGCACCAGGACGGCGAGCCCCGGCTCGCGCGAGACTACGAACCGGCGACGATCGACCTGTCGGCGATGCCGGTGCGCGTCGAAAAATGGAGCGTGAACGGCAAGCTGGTTTACCGCGTCGTCGGCATCATTTGGGGCGGCGACGAACCTTCCGACGCGCTGGCCATCCGCTTCGGCCGCAACCCGCGCTATGTGCGTGTCGAGAACTGCGAGTACAGCGACACGCGAACGTGGTCGCTCTGGTCGCACACTTGGCGGCCCACACGCCCGGGCCGCTACCGCATCCGGCTGCGCATCGACGACGCCGGCAATCGCACGCGGCGGCTGGATAGCCACTACTATCAGCGCGTCGTGAAGATCGCCGAGGTCTGAAGGACGCGCCTCACAGAACCCGAACTGAGGCGTAACCCTCTACTGGCGCTGGAAGTCAGGTGGTGTGCGCGCGACGGGTGGAAGTATTCGAAGTACGCAGTGAGGATGCGAATCAGGTGCGTTTCGGCCCTGCGCACGTCAGCCGCCCGAATTCGCTCGGACGACGTTTTCGGTATGGGCAAAGGCGGCCCCGCACCTCGGACACCGCCCGCCCGAAGCGCCCGTCAGATCGTGCCCGCAATCCTGGCAGTATATCCGCCAGCCGGAGCGCGGGGAGTTTTCCAAGAGGAGTTCTGCTTGCTGGCGAACCAGCTCGTCATCGGACTTTGCTAGGCGGCTTACCTCGGGACGCACGATCCGCTCATAACTGTCTCTGTCCAATCCCTTGCAAAGCGTTCTGCCGTAACGTAGCCACTCGATGGCATAAGCCTGACGCATCGGATTGTCGCTCCGCAACGCATCGACAAGCCCGTCGAACCGATTCCACGTTTGTGAGGATTGAGCCCACCACTTTTTCGCACGGGTTGCCGCCTCCGAGCGATTTCTGGCCCTGGCCTTTGGCTCTTTGAGAGCGCCGATAACGGCATCGAGTGGAACATCGACCCTTCCTTGCTTGGTGGCCTCTAGCAACTGTTTCTCACGGATGGCTCTTTCCCGAAATCCGAAACCCGCGAACGTGATCTTTTCCAGCACCCAGCCCGCCCTGACGGACAACCAATCGATGTCGTAATCTAACAACCATCCATGGCCGTAGTATTGCGCCGCGCCGGGATAAATGAGGTCAGCCGTGTCTTGGAGTTTGACCAGCTCGTCGCTTTCGAGCAACTCGACAAGCGCCGGAATCGCCTCCTTCCCACGAGCCTCCAGCGCCAATTCGGCGGTCCAAACAGTTGGCCAATCAACGGACGTTAGATCCTTGACGAGACTCTCAATCGGGCGTGGTGGCGGCGGTACATCGGCTTGCGTTGGCAGTGAGGCCGGGCGGGGCACTGCGTTTGCCACGACTCGCGATGGCGGCGTCGCAGGGGTGGATTGTCGAAGGGTTCGCGTATAGACCCAATACGTCACGATGGGCAGAATCGCCGTTGCGACGACCAGCCCGATGAGGCCAAAAAGAAACGTGTTGCGGTGGATGATCATCGGCACGCCCTCATCGCGCCCAAGTGGGCGGCAGCACAACATATTCTATACGGTCGGACGGGCTCGGGAAGCTCGCCGACCGGCCCGAGAACCGCGATTCTCCATTTACGCGGACTTGGTCGTCATTCTGCCGCATGAAGTCTCTCGATCCAAGCAGACATCGCCGATGCCGCCGTGAATCCGCCTGTTCGGCTGCTAAAACGGGCCAATCCTGCTCCTGCCGCCTCCACAACGACGAACCCGGCCTTTTCCGCGCAGCATCAGCCTCTGCCCCACGAATCGCCAGCCTTCGTTCGGTCGCCGCGTCAGCCACGCTGCACCAACGAGGGCGGCACACCGCTTAGAGCGATAACCAAGGCCTCTTCGGTAACGTCTCCGATCCGCTATAATCAACCTGTCGTTCGAAGAGCGGCGCCCTTCTGATGGGTGCGAGGCTGACTGCCGGTATGCCGCATGACACCTTCGCGGGAGAAAGTTGTGAATTCTGTTTGCACGTTGTCGAAATGTCGCATGGGTGCCTTGTTGACGACGCTCGTCCTGGCCATCGGGTGGCACACGGGCCCCGCGGCCGCCCAGGAACCGCCGTTCAACATGTCCGCCCGCGCGAACGTCGATTTCGCCGGCGATCGCTTCGGCGACGTGTGGGGCGACGGGAACTTCTTGTACGGGGCGCACTGGGGACAGCCGAAGATTCACATTCTGGACATCAGCGACCCGGACAACCCGGTGGTCGCCAGCGAGTATTTTCTGCCGCCGCCCAACGACAATGCCAGCGCCCAGGACATCAAGACCGGCAACGACCTGTGCTTCATCGGGCTCGAGAGCGACCCGGACGACAGCGTCCACATTCTCGACGTGCGCGATCCCTACAACCCGCGCTTCATCGCCAACGTTCACATCGCCGGCTTCGACCGCGTCCACGACGTCTTTTACGACGCCGGGACGCGCTTCCTGTACATCTGCAACAGCCGCAATTCCCACATCGCGATCGTCGACCTGACCGGGCTGAGCGCGTCCAGTCCGCAGCAGCCCGACATCACGACGGCGCGCTGGGATCTCGACTTGACGGCGCCGCGCGCTTTCGTACACGACATTACGATTCAGAACGACCGGCTCTACGCGGCGAACTGGGACGGGGGCGTCTGGATCTTCGACGTGACCGACGTCGCCAACCAACAGCCGTCATTGCTCGGTCAATCGAGCGGCGGCAACAACGTTCACTCGGTCTGGGCAACCGACGACGGGCAGTTCATGGTGGTGGCCGAGGAGCGCACGCGGGGCGGCATCACGCTGTTCGAGATCGTGCCCAACGGCGGCGGCGTGGACATCGTGCTGCGCGACCAGCTTCGGCTGGCCGGGGGCCGCGCGATCACAGCGCACAACCCGCTGATCGTCGGCAACCGCGTGTACGTCTCGTGGTATCAGTCCGGCGTGCAGGTCTACCACATTAATCGGATGACCAAGAAGTTCGTTCACGTCGCCAGCTACGACACGAGCACGAACTTCGGCGACGGCGGCTTCGGCGGGTGTTGGGGCGTTTATCCGATGTTGGGCACGGATCGGATTCTCGCCAGCGATATTGCATCGGGCTATTGGGTGCTGAACGCCCCGCTGCTCGACATGGTCGTCTCCGCCGGCGACACCGTCGTGCAAGGTGCGCTGGGAGGGCCGTTCGATCCGCCGTCGCGCACGGTTACGATGCACAACGTCGGGACGGCGAGCTACGACTATGAGGTCGCGTCCGATGTCGCCTGGCTGAGCCTCGACAACGGCGGCGGCCCGCAGCAGGCCCCGCTCAACGGCACGCTGGCGCCGGACGAGAGCGTCGACATCACGATCCTGCTGAGCTCCGGCGCGGCGGCGCTCGGGCTGGGCTCCCATGCCGGGACCGTCACGTTCACCAACCTGACCACCGGCAGCGGAACCACCACGCGGCTGATGGATGTCGCCGTTCAGGATCGCCGAACGCTGCCGATGCGGGATGAGTTTCCGACCTCCGCCTTTGAGGGCACCATCTGGACACAGGTATTGGGCGGGACGATCGACACCGGCGGTCTGAACGAGCCGAGCCCTTCGCGTTCGGCGCGGTTCCGCGCGCGGAACGCAGGCCCGGCCGAAATCCGCACGGCGTTCTTCGATCTTTCGGGGCTGTCCAATGTCCTGCTGCGCTATCGCTGGGAGCGGCGCGGCGCCGGCGGCAGCCCCGAGAGAGGCGACGACCTGCTCGTCGAATACCTCGATGCCGCCATGGCTTGGCAGCCGCTCGCGCAACACGCCGGCAGCGGGCTCGACATGGCGACCTACGATGCAAACTCCGTCATCCTGCCGGGGGGCGCGTACCATGACGCGTTTCGCTTGCGCTTCCGCGTGCCGGTCGACAACGGCGCGTCGGACGACTGGTTCGTCGACGACGTGGCCTTGAGCCTGCTCGCACCCGTGGCCGACAACGAAAACGTCTGCGTCTACGCGGGCTTGGTGCGGCGAATCGCGCTGACCGCCGATGATCCGGACGGCGACCCGCTCGATTTCATCATCGACACACTGCCCGCGCTCGGCACGCTCAGCGACCCGCAGAGCGGTTCGATCACACAGGTTCCGCACGTGCTGGTCGGTGGTGGAAACGTCGTCGAGTACCTGGCGGACGCCAACGCCGACGGCCCCGACGCGTTCGACTTTCACGTCGATGACGGCGCGAACGGGTCCAACGCCGCCCGCGTGTCGGTAGGCGTCGTCGGCTGCTCGCGGGCCCCCACGCTCGCGGTCCCGGATGCCGGAATCTACATCGTTGACGGTGCCAACAGCCTCAACGGCCACCTGTTGTACATCGACAACATGAACAACCTGTTCGATATCGGCAACATGACTTTTACATCGGCCCAGGGCTTGGCATTTGATCGCAACCACAACGTCTTGTACGCCACACATACATCGAATCGTCACCTCTACCGCACGAGCTTGGCCGACGGGGCCGTCGTGGATGTCGGGATCATGGGCTTCGACCGCATCCGCGGTCTGGCGTTCGACCCGAACACGGACACACTCTACGGCAGCGACACCCTGGTCGACCGACTCGTCCTCATCGACCCCGCCTGCGGCGCCGGCCGGCCGGTCGGAACCTTCGGCGGGGCGCTCAACATCGAAGGATTGGCATTCGACCCCATCTCCAACACGCTGTACGGCAGCACTACCACGATGCTGTACTCGATCGATACGGCGACCGGTGCGGCGACCTCAATCGGTGCGTTCGGCGGGAACTTCGACGACGTGCGCGGGCTGGCATTCGACGCCGGCCGTAACGTCCTGCTCGGCGTGCAAAACGACGGGGCCGACGGTCAGTTGCTCGAGATCGACGTGAGCACCGGGACCGCCACGTCGCTCGGCTCGCACACGGATCTCGGCCCGCTCGGCTTGGCGTTCGTGCCCGGAACGCCGCTCGGCATCCAGGGACAGCCTTACGCCGCCGCCGTCCGAATCAGCGGCGGCTGTCCGGACTTTGTCGTCGTGCAGACCGGCGGGATGCTCCCGGGCGGCCTGACGCTCGCGGCCGACGGCACGATCAGCGGGTCTCCAACCGAGTCCGGCACGTTCGCGATCGACGTCGAAGTGACGGATTCGGAAAACACCGTGGCGCCCGGGACCGTGGAGCTGATCATCGACCCGCCGCTCAAGGGCGACATGAATTGCGACGGTGTCTTCAACGGCGGCGACATCGACCCGTTCTTCCTCGCGCTCGGCGACCCGGCCGGCCATCAGACGACCTTTCCGGGCTGCGACCTGCTCAACGGCGACATGAACAACGACGGCCGTGTCAACGGCGGCGACATCGATCCGTTCTTCGCCTGCCTCGGCGGTGGTGCGTGTCCGTAATCGGCGGGTGCCGTCAGGTCAGCCATTCGCCATATAGCTCCGGCCGGCGGTCCTGCCAGAAGAGCTTGCGGGCGGTCGAACGGGCGCAGTCGTCGAGGTCGCAGTCGGCCAGCAGCAATGCTTCTTCGCCGCCCGGCGCGCGCGCGATGACGCGGCCCTGCGGGTCGGCGACGAACGACTCGCCGGCGAACGTGACGTGCTCTTCGGCCCCGACGCGGTTGCACAACGCCGCGAAGTAGCCGTTCTGAAACGCCGCCACGCGGACTTCCGCTTCAAAAAGTCCCTCGGGCCACTCGTCAACAGCCCCGGCTTGTGGGATGACGACGATTTGGGCGCCCTGCACGCCGAGCGCC
This sequence comes from Planctomycetota bacterium, assembly GCA_022574815.1. Taxonomy (GTDB): domain Bacteria; phylum Planctomycetota; class Phycisphaerae; order UBA1845; family Fen-1342; genus JACZRH01. The sequence continues at coordinate 6,076 of JACZRH010000220.1, forward strand.
CGCATGTACTCGGGGTAGTGGCGGTCGTAGCAGATCGCGACGCCGAGCTTGCCGATCGCGGTGTCGTAGACGGGCGCGCCGCGGTCGGAGGGCTGGTAGTAATCGCGTTCGTGGAACCAGTCGAAATCGGTGATGTGGACCATCCGCGTCACGCCGAGCAGCGACCCGTCGGCGTCGATGACCGGCGAGCTGTCGAACTTGCGGCCGGCCTCGTCGCGCTCATAGAGATTGAACACCGTCACGAGGGCGTGTTTTCGCGCCGCCGCACACAGCATCTCGGTCGTCGGCCCCGGCACGGGCTCGGCGTATTGGGCGGCGGTTTCGTCCTTCCGCTTCTGCGGAAAGAACGGCGACAGTGCCAGCTCGGGGAATACGATCAAGTTCGCCCCACGGTCGGCGGCTCGGCGCATTGCCTCGATCGCGCGTTCCCGGTTGTGCTGTGCGTCCGGTCCGGGTTGAATCTGAGCCAGTGCCAATTTCATGATGTTTTCCAGGATAATCGTTGGCGAATTCTAACAGGTCCTCGCGATCGTATGGCACAGGCGTCCCGGTCGACATGGGCCGCGCGGATTGAAATCCGCGGCTGGGAGATCAAGGTGCGCAAGGTGCGCAAATTTGCGGGAAGTGTTTTTGCGCACCTTGATCGGGCGGCGAGGGCGGCGAGGACGGCGCGGGCGGATCATTCCTAGATATGATAGGACGCGGACGACAGGCGGGTCAAGTGGAGGCGGCGGGCGGGGGCGATTCGGGGCGTTCGGGGGGAGTCCAGAGCCAGGCGGACTTGCCCTTCGCGGAACCGACGCCGAGCAGGCGCTTGGCGCGGCGGAGGGTTCCGCGGCTGAAGCCGCAGCGGCGGGCGTCGTCGAGCAGGTCGCGGGCGGGGCGCGGGCCGGCGGCGAGGGCGTCGGTGAGCCAGTCGCGGGCCTCGGCGAGGGCGGAGCGGGCCTCGGGGGTAAGGTCGAACATGTCGGCGGACAGGCCGGGGGCATCCAAGGCGGGCAAGGGAAGCCAGTCGAGGCGCGGGCCGGGCAGGATACGAAACTGGAGCGGGGGCGGCGGCGGTCCGTAGACGGACTTGACGGGGAGCAACACGCGACGGTCGGCGTCGTCGTGGTGCGGGGCGAGGAGCAGGACCGAGCGGGCGGCGGCGACGAAGGCGATCGACCCGCGGGTGCGGTAGATCGGGCGCGAGCCTGCCGTCTTGGCGAGGTGGGTAACGGCAAGGACGGCGACGGAGTGGCGGTGGGCGAGCTCGGCGAGGGCGTTGAGGACGGTGGTCAGGCCGGCGGAGGGTGTGCGAAACGGTGTCGCGAGGGGGTCGGCGGCGGGCGCCAGCAGGGCGGGTAGCGGGTCGAGGATGAGGAGGCGCGGGAAAGTGACCGCACGGACGGCTTCCGCGAGCGGTTCCAGGTGTTGGGAGAGGTTGAGCGGGGCGGCGATGTCCGTACGGAGGTCGAGGCGGACGCCTTCGAGGACGCAGATTGAGCCGAGGTCGGCGCCGGCGGCGGTGAGGCGCGGGTGGAGGATGTCGTCGAGGCGGTCCTCGGCGGAGACGATGATGACGCCGCCACGGTGGGAGGGAGCCACGGATGTCGAGGGATTGAGGGATTCAGGGATTGAGGGATTGAGGGATTCAGGGAGTGAGGGATTGAGGGATTCAGGGATTGAGGGCTTGAGGGGGAGGGGCCAAGGGAGTCCGGCGGAGACGCGGGCGGCGAGGTCGGCGGCGAGGAGGGATTTTCCGATGCCGGGGTCGCCGACGAGGAGGGTTAGTTTTCCAATGGGAATGCGATTTGGCCAGAGCCATTGGAGTTGCAAGGGCCGGGCTTCGTCAGCGAATCGGTATGCGGCGAAGATGTCGGGTGGTTGGCGGTTGTCGCGGGAGGGGTAGGGCATGGTGCTAAGTGGAGATTCCTTTCTAGGTATTCTAGCATTGGTCGGTCTGGGAGGGGTGGAAGATTGCGGTTTATTTTGCCGAGCACGTTATAGGACGTTGGTCGTGGCGTGGCCCCGCGGAACGGTCATTACCGGCGGCCTACGTCAGGCACGGAGGGGCGGCGTGTTGTTCGGGACGCGGGGCGGAGGTGCGAGATGGGAATCTCGCACCAGCGACACCTCGCGCCAGCGGACCGTTTTCCTGAA
>JACZRH010000221.1 GCA_022574815.1 Planctomycetota bacterium
ACCTGGCGAGGGTGGCTTGTTTGGCATATTGCTGGCGGAGTGAGAGTACGTGGGGATGGGAGGCGAAAGTGTCGAAGCTGGTGAGGTCGAATGGGGCGGTCGGTTCCATTGTTCGCTTATGCTCCCTGAGCCGGTTTATGACGAGCCATTATAGTATGGAGCGGGCAGGAAGTACACCTGCGTGTCTGGGGACACAAGCGCGGGGACCCGCGGCCCGAACCGGAAACGGTATGCCGGATGCTCCCGTAGGATTCTCGGGCGGACCGAGTCTTCATTGCCCTGAGTGCAACATAAGGCCCAAGTATCGGGCCCCGCGACATCGTGCCCGTGCAACAGAAGCCTCCGGCATCGGGTAACGCAGACAATCGGGCCGGCGCGAGACGACCGCGCGATGACACGGACTTCGATTGGCACGCAAGTTGACCAGACGGCGAGGCCAAGCGATGTCGGCCGCGCATATCGCTGATGCAGAGCGCCTATCTTGTTGAGACACGGTCCGTCCCTCAGTGAGGTGGCGTCCGCGTCTCGTCGAGATACGGTCCGTCCCTCAAGTTGCGTAGGATCGCGGGTCATCTGATCGTCCTGCGTCATCCGCGCCTCGGCGACTGTCTGCCTTGTTGCCTAGTTGCCTCCTTGCCTTCATTCGCCCTGCCTCACGCGCCCGCCGTCACCACGAAAAAATCCGAATACTCACCCACCGGCACGTCGTTGTGGCGGTAGCGCAGGCGGTAGCGGCGCTGCTCGGGCTGGGCGCCCTCGTCGGACGGACACGGCGTGCCGTGCTTGCTGACCGCTGAAAGCTGACGGCTCACTTCACCACCGTCGCGCTGACCAGTTCGCCCCAGGGGCCGGTATCGCCGCGCGCGGAGACCCAGCGGGCCTGGTAGTAGACCGTCTGGCCGCCCTGGGTCATCTGATAGTCGAGCGTCATCCGCGTGCGCGTGAACTCCGCAGCGAACTGCAGGTCGGACTCGCGGGCCGGAGCCGGGTCGCCGATCTTGCGCCAGAGTTGTACGCCGCGCACGCCGGGCGGCTTGCCCGGCCCGCCGCCCTCGGGTGCGGTTTTGGAGGCCTCGACCACGTGCCGCAGCCGCTCGGAAGCCACGATGTTGAGCACCGGAGCGGTGGTCGGAGCGGGCACCGGCGTCGGCTCGGTGTCGGGGATGGTGATGCCCATCCCGCCGCGCTGCTCGTCGGTCGTGTCGCTCCGCATCTGAATCTGCTGGCTGAACGAGCGCAGCAGCGCCACGTACGTCGCTCGCTCGGCGTCCTTGGCCGCCCGCGCGGCTTGGGCCGCGGCCTGGGCGGTCAGGTGCCCGTCATAATGGGTGTCCCAGGCCGTCTGGGCGGCCCGGATGGCGGGGATGTCCACCAGCGGGTTGAGCCCCAGCGGGACCGAGTCGGCCGCCGCGTACGTGACCCAGTTCGCCTGCCAACTGTCGAACTCCGCGTCCGGCGCGGGAATGTAGTCGGCCATGTCAAGCTCTCGTTCAAGAACGCACCCTCGCTGCCCCCACGTTACGGGCTCGCGCCGCGGACGGATATCGGGCAACTACCCGTATTCAGCGAGAATTTGTCGGCTATCCGTTACTCAACCCCGCGGGCGAGCCAAGCACGGCTTTGGAGAAGCCGGGCATGTCTTTGGACCAGCCAAAGAGGTCTTTGGACCAGTGAAAGCGGTCTTTGGACAAAATAAAGAGATCTTTGGACGAGTGAAAGAGGTCGTTGGTCGTGCAAAAGAGGTCTTTGGATGAGTCAAAGAGGTCTTTGGACCCGCTAAGAATGTCTTTGGACGAGACAAAGAGGTCATTATCTGAGCCAATGAGCCGCTTGGAACGATCAAGGATACGCTGGAATGACTGAGGGACACGCCTGGACGAGTCCATGACATCCCGGAAGCATTCACGGGCATCCGCAAGTGCATGCGGGGCCTGCAGGAACCCATCCGCGACTTCGGCCAAAGGAGAGCGGGCACCCGCCTGGGGCGGCGTCGCTAGCCCGCTTTGCCGAACGAACTTGAGCGGGTAGAATATCCGTCCTGAGTCGCGCCAAGCGCTGGGACTCGAACCGCGCCAAGACCGGGTCGTGGAGCGAAACGCCCAGCGCTACGATTGAGGCTTGAGCCGTGCCGGCAGACGAATCAACGTCGATGTGGCCGTACATCGCCACGGTTGCTGTAGGGGTCGTGGCTTTCTTCGGATACCGAGGGCTCCGCGACTTTTTCTCCTGGTTACGAATACGTCGAAACCGGCCCGAACTCACGATCTCACTTCAGTATCCAATTTCCACCGAGAAGCCCATTCCGAATGGAGAAGTGGTTCGCTTCTATCATTTGAGAGTTCATAACACTGGGAAGACGGACGCTACCAACTGTCGGGCGCGTGTCATGGCGATTTGGAGCAACGGGGAGAATGTCCTCGGGGCCGGGGACGTACCCTTGCATTGGGCTCACGGGCCTCTAGAAACCGATTCACGCACTGTGCCCAAAGCGGAGGTTGTCGAATTGGATCTGTTTTCCCAGGCGCAAGCGGACCCAACGCACATTTGCGTGTTCGGAACACGACAGATACCGGATGGCCTGCGGAAGCGATATGAACCGGGTGAGTACTCGCTCAAGGTCCGTCTTACCGCTGACAATGCGGAACCGCGCGATCTTCGTTTGAACGTCGTGCATCAGGGAAGTTGGGAGCAGCCGGCGGAACTGACGCACGCTGGGGCGTAGCCGCGTACCGTGCGTCCCGGACACCGGGACGCCCCCTACGTGGCTGGATCAAGATTAGGGGAGCAGGCCACCATGGCGCATCCCCAGTAGCACTTCGGCGATATCCGAGGCGAACAGAAGGAGGCACTGACATTTCGGGCAGCGGGCGGAATCGTGATGGCGCGCCTCGGGAAGCCGGCTTTTCAGGGTGCAGAAAAGGCACCGGACCACGTCGCCATTTCGCACGGTCGATACCATGTCGACGTCGCAGGCGAGTCCGTACAGGAGCGGCTTTTCGTTCGGCTCGGAGAGTAGACGGTATGCGTCCGAGATCGCAGCGAATTTCTCGGTTGCGAGTTGCTTTAGCTCGCTCGAAACGGTTGGGTGCCGGTCTGGATGATACTTCAAGGCGAGAGAACGGTATACGCTCTTTACCTCCTCGGATGACGCATCCACCGTCAAACCGAGACTCTGTGCCGCGGCCAGGCGCCTTTCATCTTCCTTAGCTGGTCGATAATACGGCACGGAAGCCCAACGAAGCTCATCATGGTTAAAGCCCATTTCGAGACCGACCGATACGATCCAGCGAAGCTCATCGGAACTGATGGTCCCATCCTTGGCCGCGACGCGCCAAGCATACCTTAACAAGGCGATGCGGAGATCCTCGCTTCGTCGCGCCTCGAACAGCAGTGTTTCAATCCCCTCGTTGCTCGACAACGCGTGGGAAGCAAGGCGTTCGCGCTCATCACGATTCAAGCCGCCCTGGATCTCTTGGTTGAGTTCGAGCAGCACGTCACGAATTAGCTTTACTTCTCGCGGATCGACGAATCCATCGGCCTTCGCGATGTGGGCCAAGAAGACGGCAACGCTGTACAGCACGCCTACGGCGGGGCTTGATTCCGGTGCGTCCGAGCTTTCGCGCCCGGTCTTCTCCGCCCCTTTGTCAAGAGCATGGCCGATGGCCGTCCCAACTGCTGCACCAAGAGGACCCCCCAGCGCGGCACCGATTGTTACACCGGCAACTTTCCAGCCCCATGCCATCGCTGCTCACCCTCCACCGCACCGCGGCCCAAGTGCCAGGGAACTACAAACAGGCGCCAACGAAACAGACCATTTGGCGCGCCTCCTTCGTCTGTTCAGGCGCGTAAGCACCGGGAAGCCTGTAGTGCATCCTAAGACGCACCAATTGGTCGCGGGCGCGTACCCGGTGCATCCAGGACACATTCTACGACGGCTGAGTCGCTTTGGCTATCTCCCCCGGGTGAATCAATCGGCAAATCCTCGGGCAACGCGGCAACCGGCCGGGTGCCACTGCTCTGTGAGCAGTGTTTGGCGCATCGCCTGTGTCCCATCGCGGAGCACTGCTGACACAGCAGTGGCACGAACCGACCTCGCGACGTAGCATCCACGCGACGCTCGGAGAAGCACGGGACAGGAGGTCCGAAGCCGATGCCCCAACTCGCCGCGCCGACGCAGCCGTTCGCGCACTTGCACGTTCACACCGACTATTCGCTGCTCGACGGGGCCTGCCGCATTCGCGAGCTCGTTGAAACCTGCCGGCGGATGGAGATGCCCGCCGTCGCGATCACCGACCACGGCAACCTCTTCGGCGCCATCGAATTCTACGAAGCGGCCCGCAAGGCCGGCGTCAAGCCGATCATCGGCTGCGAGCTGTATCTGGCACCCGGCGACCGGCGCGCGAAGGAGGCCAAGGGGCTGCGCGAGGCGAGCTATCACTTGCTGCTGCTCGCGATGAACCTCACCGGCTACCATAACCTGCTCAAGCTCACGACCATCGGCTACGTCGAGGGGTTTTACTACAAGCCGCGGATCGATAAAGAGGTCTTGCGCGAGTTCGGCGAGGGGCTGATCTGCACCAGCACGTGTCTGGGCGGGGAGATTCCGCAGGCGCTGACGCGCGCCGACGCGGCGGCGGCCAAGGAGTTAGCCGAGGAGTATCTCGCGATCTTCGGCCCCGAGCGCTTCTTCATCGAATTGCAGGACCACGGGATGGAGGAGCAAAAGCAAATCAACCCGGAGCTGAACGACCTCGCCCGGCGGCTGGGCGTCGCGACGATCGCGACGAACGACGTGCATTACCTGACGCACGACGACGTCGAGGCGCACGACGTGCTCTGCTGCATTTCGACGCGGGCCCGCGTCAGCGATGAAAACCGCTTTCGATTCCCGGCGGACCAATTCTTTTTCAAATCGCCGGCGGAGATGACGGCGGCGCTGCCCGACTATCCCGAGGCGCTGGCGAACACGTTGCGGGTCGTGGAGATGTGCGACCTCGAGCTCGACTTCAGCAAACGCCACACCCCCGTCTTCCGGACGCCGGACGCGAAGAACGCGGACGATTATCTGCGCGAGCTGGTCTACGCGGGCGCGAACGAGCGCTACGACGAGATCACCGATGAGCTGCGTGAGCGGATCGACTACGAGCTGTCGGTCATTCGCGAGAAGGGCTTCAGCGGCTATTTCCTGATCGTGTGGGACTTCGTGCGCTACGCCCACGAGCAGGGCATCCCGGCGGTAGCGCGCGGCAGCGGGTGCAGCACGGTCGTGGGCTACTGCCTGCGGATCAGCGCGGTCGACCCGCTGCACTACGGATTGTACTTCGAGCGCTTCATGGACCCCGAGCGCGACGAGATGCCCGACATCGATATCGACATCTGCCAGCAGCGCCGCCCGGAGGTGATCGATTACGTCCGGCAGAAATACGGGCACGTGGCGCAGATCATCACGTTCGGGCGGCTCAAGGCGCGGGCGGCGATCCGCGACGTGGCGCGGGCGCTCGACGTGCCGCTGGCGCAGGCCGACCGCGTTGCCCGGCTGATTCCCGAAGAGCTGAAAATGACGATCGACAAGGCGCTCGAGGTCGAACCCGAGCTCAAGCGGGCCTACAGCGAGGATCCGAAGATCCGAAAAGTCATCGACCTCAGCCGGCGGCTCGAGGGGCTGGCGCGGCACGCCTCGGTACACGCGGCGGGCGTCGTCGTCGCCGACCAGCCGCTCGATGAACTGGTCCCGCTGTACAAGGCCGCGGACGCCAAGGACGTGACCACGCAGTTCGAGGGGCCGACCGTCGAACGGATCGGACTCCTGAAGATTGACATGCTCGGTCTGCGCACGCTTTCGCAAATCCACCGCGCCTGCGAGCTCATCCAGCGCGAGCACGGCGTCACGATCGACCTCGACCATCTCGATCTCGCCGACCCGAAGGTCTACGAGATGCTTTCGCGCGGCGAGACGCGCGGCGTCTTTCAGTTCGAGTCCGGCGGCATGCGCGACGTGCTGATGAAGATGAAGCCCAACCGGATCGAGGACCTGATCGCCGCCAACGCGCTCTTTCGCCCCGGGCCGATGGAATACATCGACGAATACGTCGCCCGCAAGCACGGGCGCAAGAAGTGGTCGACGCCGCACCCGGCCATGACCGAAGTGCTCGAAGAGACCTACGGCATCATGGTCTATCAGGAGCAGGTCTCGCGGCTGGTGAATCGGCTGGGGGGCGTTCCGCTACGGCGGGCGTTTCGGCTGGCCAAGGCGATCTCGAAGAAGAAAACGACGATGATCGACGCCGAGCGCGGGCCGTTTCTCGACGGCGCCGAGAAGAACGGCGTCAAGCGCGCGGTCGCCGAGCAGATCTTCGCGGACATCCTCAAGTTCGGCGGATACGCGTTCAACAAAGCGCATTCGGCCGGCTACGCGCTGGTCGCGTTCCAGACGGCCTATCTCAAAGCGTACTACCCGGTCGAGTTCATGGCGGCGCTGATGACCTTCGAATCGGGCACCACCGCCAAGATCGCCGAGTACATCGACGAATGCCGACGCGTGCGACAGATCGACGGTTCGATCGGCATCACCGTCAAACCGCCCGATGTCGGCGATAGTGAGGAGGCTTTTACGGTCGTCTACCCGGACACGCAGCCGCACGACGGCAAAGCGGCACGTACAAACTCGCTCGGGCAAGCGGGTCGCAGCGAGCAACCGGCGGGGGACGGCGCCCGCTCGAAACGCGGCCGCGGCGAAATCCGCTTCGGTCTGGCGGCGATCAGCGGCGTCGGACACAAGGCCGTGCAGGCGATTCTCGACGCGCGCCGCGCCGCGGGCGCGTTTCGCGACCTGTTCGACTTCTGCGAGCGCGTCGATCTCGGCTGCGTCAACAAAGGGGCCCTCGAGGCCCTGATCAAAGCCGGTGCCTTCGACAGCACCGGAGCCATGCGGCGAGCGCTGATGAACGTGATCGAAAAGGCCATCGACCTTGGGCAGCAGGCCCAGCGCGACCAGCGCGCCGGGCAGTTCAGCATGTTCGACGACTTCGGCGCCGGTGATCGGTCTCCGCCGCCGGCGCTGGGGGCCGAGGAATGGTCCGACGCCGAGATGCTCGCGCACGAGAAGAGCGTGCTCGGGCTGTACATCACGAAGCACCCGCTGACGCAGTACGAGCAAGTCGTGCGGCAATTCGCGACCACGACCACGGCCCAATTGCGAAACGTCGGCGACGGGAATCGCGTCCTGCTCGGCGGGCTGGTGTCCAAGGTGCGCCCGGTGATCATTCGCAGTGGGCGCAGCCAAGGCAAGAAAATGCTCGTCGCGACGATCGAGGACTTCGTCGGCTCGGCCGAAGCCGTGGTCTTCCCCGATCAGGTGCAGGGCATTCAGTCCGTGCTCAAGCCGGACGCGGTCGTGTTTGTCGAGGGGACCGTCGACCGGCGCCGCCAGGATCCGAGTGTTCGCGTAAACAAGATCATCCCGGTCGATGACGCGCGGCGAACGCTGACGCGCGAGGTCGTCATTCACCTACGGAGCACGGGCGGGGAGCTTGATCTGCTGCCGCAGGTCCGAACCGCGTGCCGAGAGTTTGAGGGCAGCGTGCCGGTGTTCTTCAAGGTCAGCTCGCCCGAGGGTTGGGTCGCCACGATCAAACCTTGCAGTGGCGCGGCGATCGATCCTTGCGATCCGTTTATGGAGCGCGTCGCGGGGCTAGTGGGTCGGGAGAATATCGATTGTGTGGGGGCGGCGGCGGCCGGGCCGCGCGCGGGATGAGCAAATTCTCCCGCGCGCTCTTCACGCGATTCGTGTCCCCCCACGGCTGAAGCCGCGGGCCACCCAGGGTGTACACCACGCTGCTGACGTCGGCCCGTGGCATACACCGACGCATTGAACCCCCCGTCGCGCACATCCGCAATCGACTTCGGCGCTATGTCAGATGCTAATGTTCAGGCCGCCGAAGAAGTCGCCCAAAAAGCCGAAGATGCCGTTGAGCAGCGCGTTGAGGAAACTGAACAACGAGGTCAAGAACCCAGTCAACGACGTACCGATGTCGAACATCTGCTTACTCCTGAATCATACGCCGGGGTTTCACGCACCCGCGACCGAACCGCGCGGCATTATCAGCGGCGAGGCGGGACGTTGCAATCGGTCGCGGCACGGAACTATCGCCGTGCCGTTCGCAACCCCTGGACAGGTCCGGCGAGTCACTACTGGGAGCGCGGATT
>JACZRH010000222.1:0-7419 GCA_022574815.1 Planctomycetota bacterium
TATGAATGGATTGATGTTGCGCCGCGGAGCGTTGCGCGGGTTGAGCCGTTGCTTCCACAACTTCAGAAACTCGTCGGCGAAGTCCATGCCGTTGTCGGGAAATCGGCGAACGGCGTTCGAGAGCACATCCAGCGCGGCGTCGGTCTCGTCGGCGATGGTGGCGATCGCGATCGCCGCCCGATAGCCGCGGATGCTTACGCTGGGCTCGATCGCCCCGAGCCAGCGCTCGTCCGGCGAGGCGCGAAAGAGCAGCTCGGTCTCGCGTGGCACGCCGCGAAAGGCGCCTTTCGCCTTGACGACCGCATCCACTTCGTCCGCCAACGCCGACGTCAACATTCGCAAAGGTATGCGGAGCGTGCTCAGGTCGAGGTTCTCCTGCGCCAGCAGTGTGTCGACCGCGGCCTTCATCGTGGCGAGGCCCTGGGCTCGCTTGGCGGCGTCAATCTTCTCGTCCTGGAAGGTCATCGCCCGCAGCGCAACCACTTCCAGCGCGGCCGGCCCGAGCGACTCGCTCGCGAAGACCTTGCTGAGCCACTCGCTTGCCTGGGCCGGAGGCACGCGCGTCAGCAGGTCGATCGCGCGGGTCATCGCGTCCTTGCGCAGCTTGACTTCCGCCCCCGACATCAGCGACACCTCGCCGAGCAATTGCCACGCTTGCGACAGGTACCCCTCTTCCTTAGCGCCCGCCCGGCCGCCGCCGACCAGGTCCAGGTAGTAGCGGGCATGCGCATAGATCACGCGCGCGTCGCCGCTCTGACGGGCTTGGTCCAGCGGCGCCAGGTATTCGTAAGCTTCCTGGGCCAGTCCGCCATCCACCAGCAAACGAACGGTGCGTTCGCGACGAGCGTCGTCCTGCCCGCCGAACAGTCGCGTGCCCGAGCGAATCTGCCCCAGCAACTGACCCTTGCCGTAGCGGCCGGCTGATTTTTTCAGCATCTGCGAGAGCACGTCGAGCTGCCAGTCGACCATCTCGCCGGGGCACGCGTCGCCGAGCGCCAGCACCTCCTCGGGCAGCAGGCTCTCAGCGCCCTCGTTCGTGGAGCGCAGAATGTGCGAATAGACCGCGGTCGCATCCGCCGACGATAGCAGCGGCAGGAAATCGGCGAAGACCTTCCACTCGCCCGCCATCACGTTCATGTGAAGCCATTTCGCCAGTGGTTCGGTGTTGCTCCGGTCCGGCATGACGCCGGCCGCGAAGCCGAGCTGCGAGCGGGCCGCGAGGACCGCCGCCGGCTTGCGCGCAAACTTGAGCGCCCGCACGGCGTCGGGCAGCGTCATCGGCGGTTGCACGACCGCTGCGGGCGCCAGGCCAAAGAGCACGGCCAGATCCACGCCCATGTCCTTGAACACCGCCTGCATCTCTTCTTTCTCGACCTGGTCGAGCGAATCATACGTCGCCCGCAGCCGCGCTTTTTCCTTCGACGTGAATGCGGCCGGGGCGGGGGCCGGGGTCGGCGAAGCGGTCTGCGGTGTGAGCGAAGTCTTGGCTGTGTCGACCGTCTTGGTTTCTTGGTCCGCCGGTTTTTCGGCCGTGGGGGTCGACGACCGCAGGCGCGTGGCCCGCTGCACCTGAGCCGTGGCCCCGCTCGTCGCGGCGACGACCAACAACACGCAGGCCAGGCGCGATCCCGTTCGGGAAGAGCCGTCAAGTCCAATGTTCGGGCCGGTCGAATAACGCATGTCTATCTCCAACTCATGAAACAATTGCCGCGTCGCGCGGTGTCGGCTACCACCCCTCGCGAATATCTTGAGCGCCGCCGGCGCCGCGTCCGTCGCGTCCTCGCGGCGGGCGTTTGGTCTTGCCTTCGCCGCGTCCCGGCCGGTTGCCGGTGCGGCCCAGCGGCGAATCCTCGGGCAGCGGCTTACCCTGAATCTCGAGCAAGGTCGATTGTTCGAGATCGAGCACTAGCTCCACGTTTTGCTCATAATTCTTCGCCCGCTCGGCGTTAAGCCCCTTCGCCCGCTCGCGCTCGGCCAGGTAGCGAAAGTGCTGGCGCGCCTTGCCCGACTCAATGAACCACTCCTCCGCCGGCTCACCCGAGAGCCGCATCAAGCGCGCCGCGTAGTAGTACGCCGAAGCCAACTCCTCACGCGTGGTCCGCGCCATCGAGGATCCGGCCAGGCCGTCGGCTTCGAGCTCGCCCAGCACGTCCTCTAGCTCTCGAATTCCCGTCCAAAGGTCGCCGGCCCGAACCAGCGCTCGGCTGCGCGACCAGCGGATGGTGCGCAGCGTCGCGGGCGATGCGTCTTTGGCCACCTCTTGGATGCGTCCGAACGCATCGGCGACCAGCCGCCATGCCGCGCTGGCCAGCCCGAACGCACGCGATTCCTGCTCCGTCGCTGCGTTTGCCAGAGCCTCGGCTTCGGGCGTTGGCGATTCGGCGGCGGCCCGTCGCGCGTCGACCGCCTCCAGGTGCCTGGCGTATGCGGTGCGGTGTAGCGCCATCGCATCCCGCTCCAATTCCAGGGCTTGCCGCTGCAGCTCGACGGCCCGCTCGTGCTGGTAGATCGCCTGGCCCGGCCCGAAGTGATACGCGAACGCCGCCACCGGAAGCACGGCCCACAGCGCCCACGCAATCCGCGCCACTCTCATCTTGCAACCTCCAACGCGCCCGCGCGCCGTTCGTTTGACTCAGCGGAGTCGCGGCCCTTGGCGCGTCGCGTGACTTTCGCGCGGCCGCGGCGGAACGAGCGCGGAATGCCGAACAGAATCAGGCTCGGCTGGAGCAGCGCCAACACCGCACCGCCCGCGCCGACGGCGATCAGGGCCGCTTCGCGCAGGCCGACGCCGGCGAATGCCCGCGGGCTGATGACCGTCAGCTTGTCCAGCACTTTGCTCGGCAAGTGTTTCTGATTGCCGTCGTGGTACATGCCGCCCAGCCGGGCCGCGAGCTGCTTCAACGAGCCGCTGTCCTGCCGCGACGCATGGCCGTTGATGACGCTCGAGCGAAACGGGTCGCCGACGCCGATGACGATCGCGTCGGCGATCGAGTCGGGAACATGGATCGGCGCGGCGTTCGCCGACGCGTCACCATCGCTGATCACGACCAGTGCGGCGCTCTTGCGCGGCCAAACGCGAGCCAGCTCGAGCGCCTTGGTCACGCCCTTGTGCATATGGGTCGCGCCCGACTCAAACGCGACGTACATCGGCAATCCGTCCAGCGCGTTGGCCACCACCGCTTTGTCGAACGTCTCCTGCACGATCGGCAGCCCTTTGGTATAGAACGCCACCAGCGTCACGCGCGTGGCCTCGGTATCGAGGCGGTCCAGAATCGCCTGGGCCAACTTGCCCGCCCAGACCGCCCGCGTCACTTTCTCTGCGCTCGGGCCGGCGTCCTCCAACGTCATGCTCGGCGACACGTCCAGGAGAATCAGCAAATGCTTGGAGCCTGCTTTCGCGGGTTTCTCGTAGGTCTGCACCGGGTCGTACAGCGCCAGCGTCGTCGCGCCCCACGCCAGCGCGGTCACGCCCAGACAGCGGAGATACGGCGCCGCAACCGCCCATTCCGCCGGCCGGCCGCTCGGCCCGAACGCCAGCCGAGCGACCCGCTCGACGCGCCTCTGGTGCAGCCGCTCGGCCAGAGCCGTCACCGCGAGCGCGACAATCGCAACCAGCAGGGCCGTCATTACCATGGCGTGTGTCGCACCCCCATCAAACCGATCAGATGAACCCCGAGCAATACTAGCGCCACCAGAGCGAACGGCAAGGAATGATCCATCGGCACCGTGCCGCCCGGCGTGAACTCCGCCGGCTTCATGCGGTCGATGTACTCGAAGACGCTCTTCAAGCTCGACGCATCGCGGGCGGCGAACGCACGTCCGCCGGTCTGCTGCGCAATGTCGAAAACCTCTTGCGGCACGCTCGAAGAGCCGACGTGGATGTGAAAGAGCGTGATCTCGGCATCGTTCAGCTCCTTGGCGTAGTCCATTTCAGCGAATCCCTCGCCCAAGTCGGAACTCATACCGTCCGAGACGAGAATGATCAGCCGGTCGCCGCGGGTCGCCTCCTGCGTCATGTTGTCGCGGCAGAACAGCAGCGCCGCGCCGATTCGCGTTCCGCTCATGTGCAGCGGCTGATTGGCGGGGTTGGCGAACGGCAGCGCGTTACGTATCGCCTTCAGGTCGGTCGTCAGCGGCGTCCAGCGGATCTGGTGCGATCCAAAGAGCGTCAGGCCGAACGCGTCGCCTTCGCGAATGGTGATGAACTCCTCGATCGCCTCGCGCGCGTTCTTGTAGCGATCCTCGGCGTTCATACTGCCGGAAACGTCCAAACAGAACTGAATGTTCGTGAGCGAACGCACGTCTTTGGGCTGCTTGAGCATCTGCGGGCCGGCGAGCATCAGAATCACCGCGGCCAGCATTAACGCCGGCCCGCGGTCGAACGCGGCCAGCAGCCACGATAGCCGCCGGCCCGAGCGATGTTCATGATGGTCGAACGGCATCACCAGACCGAACGGCCGCGTCGGAGCCGCAACCAGGAGCAGCACCGGAACCGCAAGTAACAGCAGCACCCAAGGATGAACGAACGTCATGATTCGCCCCCCGTTGCCGCAATTCCGTCGTTCGTCTCGTCGTTGATGGCCGCAGCGCGCCGATACGGCTCGAGCAGCGAAGCCACTTCGCCCTCGGCCGGCGCGGTCGGCGACGTATGTGCATGAAGCCAGCTCTCAACCGCCCGCAGCAGACGCCCGGCCTCGGCGTCGCGTCGCAACTGCATCACCACCTCGGCCTGCGGCCCGTCCATCCCCAGCCGTCCCCGCCAATACGAGTACATCAAGAGCTCGAGCCGCCCGCGCTGAGCGATCGACAACGACCCGCTGATCGCCGAATCGACCAATGGACGAAGTTGATCCGCCAACGAAGGAGGCGGCGCGACCGGCGGCGGCGGCACTGGTCTCCGCCGCAGCCTTCGGACGACGAAGAAACTGACCGGTACACTCAACCATGCGACCGCCAGGCCGATCAGGATCGTTCGGTATTGCGTGCCCGTAAGCAGCGGCGCCTGAGCGGGCGAGAACAGATCGGTGCCATGATCGGCGCTGAGTTGCGTCCTGACATGAACCGGCAGCGGCTGCATTTTCAACGGCGAGCCGTCGCGGCGCTCCAGGTACTCGCGCAAGTCGTAATCGCCGGCGACCAGGCCGATGTATTGAATGTGGTAGCTAGTCGTGTCGTCGCCCGCGTGGGTGGCTTCCACGATCCGCACCAGCATCGGCGATTCGTGCGACTGATTGGCCTTCACCCGCAGTGCAGCCCCCGTCGCGCGAATCTCCATTTCGCTCGCGATCCCGCGCAGTGCGCTTGTTGCGCCGACCGGCTCGCCTGAGTCGGTCTGGTCGGCAGCGTCCGGTTGCACGAACGCCAGCGTGAGCACGGTGCATATGAAAATGTTGATGCTCATCGCAGCCCCTGACTGACGACGGCACGCGCAGCAAGAAAATGTCGAAGCGGCGCGATGAACGGCTCGTCCGTCCGCAAGCGAACGCAATTGATCCCGCTGCGGGCCAGCTCCTGGTCCAGCTCCTCGACCCGCCGCCAGCGCGTTCGCCCGTGCGCCACGAACGTCCGGCCGGTCTCGGCCTCCTGACCGAGAAAGAACCCCGACCGAAGAGCGCCGGCCTCAGCCGGATCGACAAGGTGTATGACAATGCAGTCGTGCTTCTGGGCCATGTGCCGCAGCGCGGACATGATCCCGCGATCGTGCAAATCGGTGATGACCATCACGACGCTGGTTCGGTCGGCCCGCACGTCGAGCAGCTTCAAGCGCGTCGTCAGATTCGTCCGCTCGGCGACGTCGCCGGCCCGCAGCGGCTCGAGCGCCTGCCAAAGATCACTGCGCACCAAGCTCGGATACAGCCGCGTCTCACGCTCGCCGCCGCCGACCAGCGCCACCGGCCGCAGGTTCCGCTGACCGACCAGACCGACCGCCGCCGCGATCCATACCGCCATGTCGTGCTTGGTGGTCGCGGTCGAACAGATGCACATCGACGCCGACGTATCCACCACCAGGTAGAGACACGTGCGCTTGAGCGTCTCGTATTCCTTGACGTACGGCTTACCGAGCCGGGCCGTGATCCGCCAGTCCATCATCTTGATCGGGTCGCCCGCCACGTACGGCCGCGACTGCGCGTATTCAAGCCCCGATCCCACGAACAGCGACGTGTCGACGCCGAAGGCCAGGTCGTCGGCCAGCCGGCGCACGACCATCTCGAAGTCGGCATGAACCAACTCATCCGGCGGACCCAGTTTCTGCTCGGCCTGTTGCATCGGGCGTGCCCGAATCTCTCATGCAAGCGTTCGCAGCAATTCCTCGAGGACGTCGGTTTGGCGCCGCCCGGCGGCCAGCGCTTCGTACTTGAGCCTCATGCGGTGCAGGATGACGTCCGCCGCCAGAGCGAAAAAATCTTCAGGAATCGTGTACTTCCGCCCGTGGATGAAGGCGCGCGCCCGCGAGGCCTGAACCAGCGCAAGCGCCGCCCGCGGGCTGCTGCCCAGCTCGACGTCCTCGTGGTCGCGCGTCAGCCGAACCAGCTCGACGCAATCGCGCACGAACACCTCGCTCACGTGGACTTGCAGCACCGTGCCCATCGCCTCGGTCAGATCGCGAATGTGCAGCGTGGCGTTTTCCTCGATCGCATCGAAGGGCGTCCGCGGCAGGCCATCACCCTGGCCACAGAGAAGCCCGCGCAGCACGCCGACCTCAGCAAACTCTCTACCGATCAACTGCATATCTACCGTGAGCTGATTGTGGCCACGGGTGCAGCCGACGAAGCGACAGGAGAAAATCATGGCGAAGAAGGGTAAGCAGGTTTTGAAGGACGACCAGCCGATCGACATCGGGGGGCCGTATGTATTCCCGGATGGTCAAGAGGGCATCATCGTGTCCGTGGAGGAAGGGACCGCGCTGATCAAGGTCGTGAACGCCGCTGGCAACGAGTCGCGTGTCACCGTTCGGATCGGCAAGGCGAAGGCCCGGTTCGCGACAGCCAAGCACGCCCGCCTCAACAAGGCCAAGCCGGCAGCCGGCAAGCCCAGCAAGAAGGCGCCTGCCAAGAAGACCAACGGCAAGAAGAAGAAGTAGCGCGTGGCTGAGATCGATGAAAAAGAGAGGCTCAGATTAGCGGTTGTCCTGATCCGTGATATTGCTGACGGGCTCGAGGATGGAAGCTTCAAGCTAGATACCTGTCGCTTTCACTCAGTCATTGTTGAGCGTGAGCCTACGAAGGATGAGGATCCTGGATGGAAATACACCAGGGACACGGGCAACAGGGTGCTCGAGGTGGCGATGTTCACCAAACTGAAGAGCGACCCGAAACCGGAGCCGGCCGTTGTCAGCTGACGTACTCTGCACCTTGGCAGACGGCACGGTCCAGGCCGTGGACCCCGACACGATCAACTCGATCGTCCAGAACGTGAACG
>JACZRH010000222.1:7429-8156 GCA_022574815.1 Planctomycetota bacterium
ATCCTTACGGACAGCACCGTGATCAATACCGTCACACCGTTCGACGAAGTGAAAGACCAGCTTATGGCGGCGGGGGCGCCCGGGTGACTTATACGCATACGTTCGCGACGCTGGAGGTCCCCAAGGATGTCTACGATCTCATACGCTCCAGGCTCTTGGCAGCCGGTTACGGTCACACGATCGAGACCGGAAGCATCGGCGAGTGGATCGACCTCGAGGGGGTAGCCTTGCAAGCGGAACCAGAGGCCAAGGAAGCGGCCGGCCTGTGACGATCCCAGCCGCCCTTATGCGCACCGACGTTGTAGTCACGCTGTGCTTCGTGGCAGCTTGCATTGTGATGCTGGTCGGGTTCAGCGTGGCCCGCTGGCGGAACGCACGGAAGCTCAAGCGCCGGGGCTGGCTGCCGTGAGCGATCTCTTCGACTGCGCCCTGGAATGGACGCTGCAAGATCCCATCAACGGCAAGTGCAGAACCATTGCCCGCAACCTGATGCTATGGGTTTTCCGCCATACCTTGTGGATTCAACCTGACTGGATGATGACGAGGGTCGCTTGGTATCTGATCGAGATGGGAATGCCTACGTGTGATTACACGACCAAAGTGTGGCGCGAGCGCAGGTTCGGGACGGCGCCGTGACCCAGACCATCGACACCGACCTGTCCGCGCACAGCCTGGCTGACGTCGATTACGAGTTGGCCGACCGCTCGCTGTATGAGTTCATGCGCGT
>JACZRH010000223.1:0-3459 GCA_022574815.1 Planctomycetota bacterium
CGTGGGGATACGCGAAGAACCGGCGAATCTGCCCGGAGTCGGGCTCGATCTGGCCGACCAGATCGTCGGTGGGATCGAGACCGTAGAAGACACCGTCATTCGAGATAGGCGGGGCATAACTGCGTTGTTCCAGATTGATCCGCCGGATTCGCTGACCGTCGCCCACGTAGGCCAAGCTCCGCCCGGCATCCATGACGATGGCCGTGGGATTGGATTCGAGCGCCAACACGGCCAGGGGCTGCGTCGGCTCGCCCACGGGCTGCATCGGTTCGCCCTGGGGTGGCATCGTCGGCGGGCATCCGCTGCCGGACAGCGTGGCGAGCGCAAAACCGACGACACCAAACTGAATCCGGGTCTTCATGTTCACGTACTCCATGCGAGCCCCCGCGGAACCGCGACGGCTGATGGCTCTCCAGGTCGGCCGTGAGAAGCACATTCTACCGGCAATCGGCGGGGAGACCAGTTCGCGGGTTGGGCGCATGCATCTCGGTGTCACCGGGTCGGCGCCAGGTTAAGGGGTAGAATCTACGCGGCGCGGGCCAGCGGACGCGTGTCCCACAGGCGGTTCCAGTCGTCGTTGAGCTGCGCGACGCGCTGGGACAGCACGCTCTGTGAGCCGGCCTTCGACCAGCGCACGCCGCTGGGCTTCATGCGGACCGCGACCACGTGCTGGCAGGCCGCCTCCAGGCGACCCGAAAAAAGCATGTCCTCCAGTGCCGCGCCGCGCTACAATGGGGACATGACGCCGGTCTCGCAGAATTCCGCCGCCGCGCCGCGGCACCCTTCGGACGGCAAGCCTTCCGGCATCGTCGCGGCGACGGTCGAGTCCTGCCGGCGGCGATTGGCGTTTCAGGATCTGCTCACTCGGTTGATCGGTCTGACCGCCGCCGCCGTGCTGTTCCCGTTGATCGTCGTGATCGTCGACCATCTTTGGCCCAACGGTTTGCCACACCGGATCGTGGCCGGTGCGGCGGTCGGCTGGGCGGTCGTCGTCGTGCTCACGCTGCTTTTCCTGGTCGTGCAAGCGGCGCGGCGGCGGATCAACCCGCTCTTCGCCGCGCAGCAGGTCGAGCGGGCTCGCGGCATTCGCCACAACACGCTGGTCAACGCCTTGCTGCTGAGTAAGGAGCCGCGGCTGGCGTACGCGGCGGAGGCCGCCCAGCGCCAGGCGGCATCAGACGTCGAGTCCCATTTCATCGACGTTTTGGAAACACGCACGGCTTCGAGGACGCCGTCGCTGGCCCTCGGGCTCACGCTGGTTGTGTGGGCGTTGTATGTGACCGTTTCGCCGAAGTCGACCTGGACCTCGCTGGGCCGCTTTTTTGGGGCCGATCTGATCGCTCCGACCGCGACGCGGATCGAAATGACGCTGCCGCGCCGCGGGGACATCGTACACGCCGGCGAGCCGCTGGCGATCGAGGTCGAGATCACGGGGCGGCGGGTCGACGCAGCGTGGTTCGACGTTCTCGCGGCGCCGGGCTCCAAACTCGAGCGCGTCGCGCGCTATTCCTTGCGGGCCGACGCGAACGCCGCCGCGACCGGGCGCTGGCGGCTGACGCTGGCGCCGCACGAAGTGGCCGGGCGAATCCGCTTCCGCTGTCTGGCCGGCGACGCGACCCTGGACGGGACCATCGACGCGCTGCCGCAGCCGACGCTCAGCGACCTTGCCGTACACGTGGCACCGCCCGCGCACACCGGTTTGCCGAGCGGGAACGCTCCGGAGCGCAACCTGCGGGTCGAGGCCGGATCGCGCGCGACGTTTTCCGTTCGGGCCAACGTCGAGATTCACAATCCCGTATTCGTCCTTCGCGGTGAGTCCGAGACGCGGACGCGCATGACGGTCGACCGCGCTTCGCCGAGCAGCGCGACTCTCGCGCTGGTGCTCTCCGATCGCGGGGAGTATTGGATCGAGTTCAGCGACCGCTGGGGCTATTCGAATCGGAATCCGACGCGATATCGGATCGACGTTCGGCCGGACGGCGTGCCGCGGGTTGCAATCGTGTTGCCTGCACGGCGCGACGCACCCGACGATCGAATCGACATCACGCAGTTCGAGCAGCTCGTTGCGCGGGCCGAGGATGACTTTCATGTTTCTGAACTCGTCGTGGTGAGCGACGCGGACGGCTTGATCGAGCGTTCGGTCGTGCCGTCACCGGTCTCGACGAATGGGCAGACGACTCGGCGCGAAGCGCGCGTGGCGACGGGCGACCTCGTTCCATCCGCGGGGACGCGAGTGCGCGTCTGGTTCGAGGCCCGCGACAACCGCGTGCTTCCTGACGGCACTCCCGCGCCGCAGACGGCCAGGAGCCGGGTGCTGACGCTTTTCAAGCCGAAGGAAAGCTCGAAACGGGCTCGCTCTCGGAGCGCTGCGTCGTCCGACGCAGCGCAGGCGTTGTCCGAGGGCGGCGACCAAGCTCAATCTCGCGAGAGTTCCTCCGGCGATGCCGACTCGGCGCAGCCGGGCGATGAAGCGGGGGCGGCAGCGCCGCTTCCCGAATCGAACGCCAGCGACGATTCTCGCCCCGACTCGTCGGACCCAGGTAGCGACGGCAAGCCATCCGACCCATCCGGCGCCGACGACTCCGAGGCCTTGGGAAATCAAGAAGAATCCGGCGTCGGCGGCGCAGACCCCAACGCCGGTGATGAGAGCGCGTCGGCGGGCGGCGGCGAGGGGTTGGAAGCCGCCGTCGAGCGATTCCTCGAAGAGCATAGGGAGGACATGCGTGAGATTCATCGGCGCCTAGAGGAGAGAGAAGGACGATCCGCTACGGATGGACCCGGATCGGGAGAGGATGAGCCGTCTGAATCGCCGGCGGAGGCCGGGGACGAATCCGAACGCTCTTCGGACGACGGGGCTCGCAAAGAGCGCTCGGATTCCAACCCGGACGGCGACGAGCGGGATTCCGCACGCGGCGGCGTACGTCGGGATGACGCGCGGGATTCCGAGCGGCCGGGCGATAGCGGCGCGGAGGACTCGAAGAACGAACGCCCGACGGACGACGCGCGACCGGGCGAGTCCACTCCAAAGGACGGCAACGACAAGCGGGAAAGCGCCGAGGAGAACGAAATCCCCGAGTCCAAGGGCGAGACTCGCGCCGAGGAGCCGAACACGGGAAGTGACCCAGGTGATTCCGGCGGCGAATCGGGCGAAAAGGGCGCGACCGAAAAGGAGCGCTCGCCGTCGTCTTCCAAACCCGCCAAGAGCGACACCAAGCCGGGTCCAGATAACGACACGACGGAATCACCCAACGAGCAGCCCGAATCGACGCGGGATGGAGCTTCGTCCGACGAGTCCCGATCGCCCGACGACCGGCCAAATTCGGCTAATCGGCAGTCGCCTTATGACCGATACAATCTGTATGAACGTTACTCCTACCCAATATGAGATGCTCTCGAAACTGCTCGATGTGGGCAGTTTGAGGCAGCGAGTCATTGCGCACACTATCGCCAACGTCAACA
>JACZRH010000223.1:3469-8133 GCA_022574815.1 Planctomycetota bacterium
CTTGTCTTTCGAGCCCACCGCCCGGAAAAGGCGCCGATCGAGACACCGGCCAAGAGGGCCCGTCGGGTCAAACCAAAGAATCAACCAAGCGCGAGACCGGGCCGGGTGGGAAAGAGCCCGGCGAATTCGGGGAGCACCCGGAAACGCCTGTGGAAAAAGACAACCGTGCAGGCGCGGACCCGCCGCGGCCGGATGCCGAGAAGTCCGGACAAGAGTCGCCGCAAGCAGGCGCGGACTCTGACGAGGGAGCTGTGCGCGAATCCGGATCAGAGCCTCGCAGTGATGGCAAATCGCCGGGGGCCGGGTCGAAGAAGCAGGATCCCGCGAATGGCGCCGCTCCGCCCGCGGGTCGAGCATTAGCTCGTAAGGGCCAACGTCCTTCGGACGGTGCGGGCGAGAACCCCGGTGCGGGCGCTCGTTCCGCCGGCGGTGGCGAAGCGCGGATCGCCCCCCGCCCCGACGACGATCCGGCCCCGGACGAGCCCGTAGTGGAGGAAGAGCCGAGCGCGAACGATTCGGATTCGAACCCGCTCGAGTCGCAAGGTCGGCGTGATGTGCTCGACGTGCTGGGGTTGCTGGAGCGCGCCGAGCTCGACCTGGACGTGCTGCTGGACGAACTCGAGTGGGACGCCGAAAAAGTGGAGAACTTCGTCCGGGCCTTGGAACGCCTGCGTGTTCTCGCCGCGCGCCGTGGCGCTTTGCGAGCCCCACGCATGCGGCGGCATGACGCCGCGCTTGGTGAAAGCGGGATCCAGACCGGCCGGGAGATGTCCTCGGACGCATCGATGGGCGCGAGAAAGGCTGGCGCCGGCGACGATACGCTCGGCCGCATCGCACCTCCCGCGGAGCAGCGCATTTCTCCGGCATTGCGGCATGTGTTGGATGCGTATTATCGCTCGTTGGCCGCGCGACAGAAGTCGAGCAAGTCCGGACAACCAAGGCCATGACGCGATCCGGCGGCATCGCGTCGCCGCGGATCAGCGCACGCCGGTCATGGGTCAGTTGGTCCGAGCTGCCGCGTTCTCTCGGGGTCCGCGCTGGGGACGGGGCGGCTGCGACGGAAACGGAGTGACCACCCGGATTCCGATCTACGAATCTGCGCGTTGTCCGGTGGCCGGCGGACCCTATAATGAGTCGGACTGGAAGAAGGAGTCGTTGATGGCGTCCGACGGTATGCCACCGATCGCGCAGCTCAAGGGTCGCCCGCTGGGCCGCATTCTCATCAAAATGGGAAAAGTGACGCGCGCCCAGGTTTCCGAGGTGCTCGAGCTTCAAAAGAAGAAGCGCGGGCCGCTGGGGCAGTTGCTGGTCGAGATGACCTACGTCGAAGAGGCCGACCTGCACTTGGCGCTGGCGGCCCAAGTCGGCATGGAGCAGATCACGCTCGCGGACATCGACATCGAGTCTTCGGTCATCGACCTGATTCCCGCGCAGATGGCCCAGACCTACCGAATCGTGCCGACCGAATACGAGCGCGAGACGAATGTGATCGGCATCGCGCTGGACAGCCCCGACAACTTTCACGCGACCGACGATCTCAAGACGCTGATGGGCTATACCGTCGTCGCCCGCATCACCACGCCCGACGACCTTACCGAGGGGTTGAACCGCTACTACCCCGAAGACTCGGTCGAGTCCATCAACGACCTGATCTCCGAGCTCAGCTCCGACGAGAACCTCTCGAAATTCGAGGGCCGCGGGGAGAGCATCGATCTGGATGAGCTGCGGGAAATGGCCGACAGCAACCCGGTCAAGAAGCTCATCAACCTCGTCCTGCTCCAATCGATCCGCGACAAGAGCTCGGACATTCACTTCGAGCCCTTCGAGGACGAGTTCAAGATGCGCTACCGCATCGACGGGGTCCTGTTCGAAATGGTCCCGCCGCCGAAGCACGTGGCACTGGCGGTTGCGTCGCGACTCAAGGTGATGGCCAATCTCGACATTGCCGAACGCCGCATGCCGCAGGACGGCCGGATCGAGCTGGTGGTCGAGGGCCGGCCGATAGACCTGCGCGTCAGCGTGCTGCCGACGATGCACGGCGAGAGCGTGGTCCTGCGCGTGCTTGATCGGGCCCAGGTCAATCTCGACCTGGAGCAGGTTGGATTTCGCGAGGACGAGCTGGCGTTGTTTCGGCAGTTCATCCAAAAGCCGCACGGGATTATCGTCGTTACGGGGCCGACCGGATCGGGCAAGACTACGACGCTCTACTCGGCCCTTCAGGAGCTCAACACGCCGGCGGTCAAGATCCTCACGAGTGAGGATCCGGTCGAGTACGACATCGACGGCCTGATCCAGTGCCAGGTCAAGCCGGACATTGGCTTGACTTTCGCTCGTTGCCTGCGGAGCTTCCTGCGTCAGGATCCCGATATCATCCTGATTGGGGAGATTCGCGACCTGGAGACGGCGCAAATCGCCGTTCAGGCGTCACTTACGGGGCACTTGGTCTTTTCGACGCTTCACACCAACGACGCGCCCAGTTCGATCGCCCGACTGCTCGATCTGGGACTGGAGCCCTTTCTGCTGACGGCGACCATGGAGGCCATTCTTGCGCAGCGGCTGGTTCGCCGAATCTGCGAGAATTGCAAGGAGGAGTACGAGCCGACCGAGCAGCAATTGATGGAAGTCGGGCTGACGCCGGAAGACGTGAAGGGGCGGACGTTTTACTTCGGTCAGGGTTGCGACTACTGTAATCATACTGGATACAAGGGCCGACAAGCTATATTTGAGATGATGGTGCTCGACGATTCGATCAAGGAATTGATCATGAAGAGCTCCTCGTCGGCGGTCCTGCGGGCTGAGTGCCGCAAGCGCGGGATGCGCACTTTGCGTGAATCGGGCTTGATGTCCCTGTACGATGGAGTCACGACGATCGAGGAAGTCGTGCGCGAGACGGTGTTTGACGAAAACTAGGCCACCGGAGCAGGATCCCGGCTGGCGCGTTAGCGGGACTAGATGCCGCTTCGGCTGAGTCTGATAACAACGGCTTGTTCGGCCACTTGGTGCCGACGATAATAAATGTTGAGTGTTGCCACCCGTGCTCGGCGGCGAGTCGCCGGCGCGCATCATTGCTCGGCATTTCGTGCTACGTTCGACGGTGGAGTCGCAACCATGGCTGTCTTCGCGTATGAGGCCCTGAATGCGTCAGGGCAGGAAATCAAGGACGAGGTCGAGGCGCCCTCGAAAGAGGAGGCGGTTGCCAAGGTGCGCGGCCTAGGCTACTTCCCGACCAAAATCATCGAAAAGACGGACAAGAAGAAGGCGGCCATGCGCCGCACCGCGGCCGGTCCGTCGCGCAAGAAGGCCGCCGGAGCGGGCTTCGGGTGGGTCGCGACCAAGCAGTTGACCGCCTTCACGCGGCAGCTCTCGACGCTTCATGACGCGGGATTGCCGATTCTCCGCAGCTTGCGGATTCTCGAGCAACAATCCAATCCGGGCATGCTCAAGGCCTCGCTCAAACAGGTCGGTGAGGACGTTGAGGGCGGGGCGACTCTGTCCGAGGCCTTGGCGCGGCACCCCAAGGCGTTTAACCGGCTGTATTGCAACATGGTCGCCGCCGGCGAGGCGGGCGGTGTGCTGGACGTCATTCTGCAGCGGCTGGCCGAGTTCATGGAAAAGGCGCAGAAGCTGAAGCGCAAGATCGTTGGCGCGATGATCTATCCGACCGTGGTGATCTTTATCGCCGCCGGCATCGTCTCGTTCATCATGGTGGCGGTGGTCCCGAAGTTCAAGGAGATCTTCGCGGACTTCGACGCCGAACTGCCGCAGATGACGGTCATGCTAATCGAGGTGTCGTCTTGGTTTGCGAATGGTACGCCGCCCGGGTGGGTGTTGGTGATGCTCGCGCCGATTATATTCATGCTGATTTACAAGTTGATCCGCCAAGCCAAGGGGGGCCGCTTCGTCATGGATACGATCGTGTTGGTGGTTCCCGTTCTGGGGCAGCTCGTCAGCAAGTCGGGCATCGCGCGTTTCACCCGCACGCTGGGCACCTTGATCGCGGCGGGCGTGCCGATTCTCGAGGCGATCAACATCACCAAGGATACGACCGGCAGCGAGGTCTACGCCCGCATGCTCGGCAAGGTGCATGACGCGATCCGCGAAGGCGATACCTTCGCCAACCCGCTGCGGGCCTCCAAACGCGTCGACGCGATCGTGGTGAACATGGTCGACGTTGGCGAGGAGACCGGCGAGCTCGACAAGATGCTCATCAAGGTGGCCGACAACTACGACGACGAAGTGGATACGCTGGTGGCCTCGCTGGTCAGCCTGCTCGAGCCGATCATGGTCGTCGTGCTCGGCCTCATCGTCGGGTTCATCGTAATATCCTTGTTCCTGCCGCTCGTAACTCTGATCAACACCCTCAGCGGCTAGGTGCGTAGAATCAATGGACCGCGGCGTCGCCGGAGCGCTGCGAAGACTTAGAGGAGACCACGCGATGACAAGGCGAGTCGCAGCCAAACCCGGATTTACCCTGATCGAGTTGCTGGTGGTGATCGCGATCATCGTCCTGCTGATCGGGATTTTGGTCCCGGCGCTCAACGCCGCCCGCGATCAGGCCAAGAAGGCCAGCTCCGCAGCCCGGATCAAGGCCCTGGGTGACGGCGCGGAGATGTTCCACAAGGAGCTCGACAAATACCCGCGCTCGGCCGGGACGAACCCCTTCC
>JACZRH010000224.1 GCA_022574815.1 Planctomycetota bacterium
GCGAATCGGCGCTCAGCCTACACGCCTTTCTGCCGACACAGGCGCGTAGGGTGCGTCCTCAGACGCACCCTTAAATGATCCCGATTCCCTCTTGATCCCCACCGCCCGGGTACTATAATACCTAGACAGAGCGGATCCCGCCATGTCCCACCCCCAACATCCTCAGTCCCTCCCTCCCGCGCTCCCTGATCCCAGGCAGCTTTCCCCCTTCGTGCCTCGGTGCCTCCGTGCCTATGTGCCTCCGTGCCTCCGCCTCTCCCAAGACCTCATATTTCAAGGTGCGCAAAAACTCTTCGCAAAAACTTGCGCACCTTGCGCACGTTCGGCTCACGCCTCGCCATCGCGGATCTTCTCGGACTTCCAAGGCTTATTTGAGCATGTTGACCCACCGATCGCATAAGCAGGCAAGCCGCCTCGACTCAGCGCTTGAACGGCTGCCGCGCGCGGTACGTCAGCGATCGCCACAACCACTCGGCCGGGCCGAAGCGAAACGAGCGCAGCCACAGCGGCGACAGCACGAGCTGGATCGCCCAAACGCCCAGCACGACGCCGAACTGGCCGACGCGTTCGACGTGGCCGTACCAGCCGAAGCCCTGGCCGAAGAACAGCGTCGTGCAGATCACGCTCTGGAGCAGGTAATTCGTGAACGCCATCCGTCCGACCGCCGCCAGCGGCCGCAGCACCGCCGCCGCCGCCGCGCTGCGGCACACGAGCATCACGAGCCCGACCCAGGCCAGCGCCATCGGGAGGCTGCCCCAGTAGTTGAACTGCCCGCCCACGAAGAAGCAGCGCCGTATGTCCCAGTTGACCGAGTCCCGGTAAACCACCCCCGCCACGATCAACGGCACGCCGATCAGCACGCCCGCCACCACCATGGAAACGTACGTCCGGGTCGTCCGCGTCGCGCTGAACACGCCCAGCTTGAAGAGCGCCATCCCGGCGAGCATCAGCCCGGAGACTCGCCACAGGTTTTCGATGAGCAGGACGAATGTTTGAAAGAAGAACGCGCTCGACACTCGCGCCGGCAACTGCGCCGCCCAAGTTCCGCGATAAAGCGCGAGCGTCTCCTGCACTTTCTCCGGCGGGGGCTGCCAGAGCTCATCGCTGAGCCCCCGCACTTCGCTCTGGGGCCAATACTGCATGCCCCACTGAGAGAGAAACGATATGCCGGATGCAAACGCGATCAGGATCAGCCCGATCACGATCAGCGTGCGCGGCCGGCGGCGGCGGAACGGGTACACGACCATGCCGCAGATCGCATACGTCACCAGAATGTCGCCGTCCCAGAGCAGATACGCGTGGCACAGGCCCAGCGCGAGCAGAACCGCCATGCGGCGATAGTGCAGCCCGGCGCAGCGCCCGACCGCATCCTCACGACGCGACGTCATCAGCACGATCCCGGCCCCGAACAACATGCTGAATATCGTCATGAGCTTGCGGTCGGCCAGCACGTGGCTGAGCCACCACACTGCGTAGTTGGGCCCCGTCAGGTCGCCATAGGCGTGCGGATTGAAATACGCCGCGAAGATCATCGCGAACACCTGGATGTTCATGATCAGGATGCCGAGCAGCGCGAACCCGCGCAACACGTCGAGCGAACGGATCCGTTCCGCCTGCGCGACCGGGCCCGGCGTTGCAGTGCTCGGCGCGGCATCCGGTCGCTCCGCCGCCGCGGCCGGCGCGGCGCCCTGCCCTGAATTCAGCGGGCGATTGGTTTCGACGTTTTCGTTTTCGTGCATGGGTGTGCCCAGTCGCTTCGGGATCGAGTTACGCATTCTCGGCGGCACGGCACCGGCCGTCCAGCCAAGGCCCGAGTGCGCGGGGCACGAAGCGTGTTCGCGGGCATGCCCGTGTTGGTGTCACTGAAGACCGCGGGCGAGGCCATGTCCGTCACGTCCTGGAGAGGGTGCAGGTTCTCGCGATCGCGGCCGACACGGTCGTTTCGTCTAGAGATGACGGCGCTGGCGCCCGGAAGTCCGGTTTCACAGCGACGACAACGTAATGATTGATCTCGGTATGCTGAAGCAACCGCGCCGATTTGCATTCATCGCTGCCGCTCCCGCCGTCCGGTCGTAACACGCGCTCCGCTTGCGCCCCGAGCGCGCGGCAACATTCTAAATGGTTTTTCCTCGAAGCAGGGAACCCACTCGGGCGGGGAGCGTCTAATCTCGTACAGGTGCAGGCCCAATGCATGCACATTGATCCCTAATGTCAGCCGGCTTTGACGTGGCTCTTGGTAACGATCGGAGAAATCCATGAGATTCCCTTCCCGTGTTGCCGGCCGGGTGCGAATGACTGCGGCCATGTCGACCGCCGTGGCCCTCGGGTTGGTCGCACTCATCGCGGCATCGGTGCGGGGGCCGGCCGATCTGCTCGAGGAGGCGGACGCGCTGGCCAAAGAGCAGAATTGGGCCGAGGCGCGCGAGAAGTACGACCAGGCTCGCGACGCCGAAGCCGATTGGCGAACCGCGCGGGCGCGGGCCTCGGTCGAGGGCGCCGTCGAATGCAGCATGCACCTGAAAGAATGGGACGACGCACTCTCCCGAGCCGGGCAGTATGTGGAGAAGGTCACGGGCTCGTTGGAGGAGGCCGTCGGGCGCCGGCTTCTGGCGGGGCTCTACCTGAACGTTCCACACGAGGGCACCAAGCGCGGCTCGACGTATCTGCGCGGACAGTGGACGCAGGGCGTCTACGTTTCGTCCTGGAAGAAAGACCGCCGGCGGGCGATCAAAGAGTACGAGAAAGCCCGCGCGCTGCTTGCCGGAATCGCCGAAGAAGCCGCAGAAGCAAATGAGCCGCCGCAGAAGCGGGAACAGATCGAGGCCGAGCGTATCGGCGTGGACTTCGACCTGGCTTCCGCGATCACGTCCATCGGCAGCTACCAGCGCTACGGCTATTGGTGGGACTGGTGGTGGGGCTGGGGGCAGGGCGACGAGGAGGATTCAGACGCGGTTGACGAGGCGGACTACGAGGAGCCGCGCCGCTACTGGGGCTGGAGCCAGCCGCAGTCGCCGCCGACGGGGGTTCCGGTCGGGGCGGACGGCCGGCCGCGGTTCATCACGACGCCGCAGCGGTATGTGACTGGTTTGGGAGACGGACAGAAGGTTCGGTTTCTGCTGGACGAGATTCAGAAGCTCGATACCAGCGAGAAGAAGGACAGTGCGGCGCGAGCTCTGCTGCGCTGGGCGGTGATCGCGCGCTCGTTGTACGGACCGGAGGTCATTGCCAACGCTCGCGCGCAAAGTATCCGCTACGACCGCTTTGGCCGGGCGCTGCCGGCGGTGAATGATGAGGAGCCGGTCGGGAAGAAGCTGTGGGAGCTGGCGGACGATGAGTCGATCACGTTCGTGGGCGGCAAGCCGCGGCTGATCAAGTTGCCGCCGGCCGAGAGCCCGCTCGCGATCCTGCGGCGGCTCGAAGCGCAATTCCCCGAGAGTAGCTACGTTCCCGACGCGAAGTACACGCGCGGTCTGTACTACCAGACACGGCAGCAGTTTCCGCAGGCGATTCAGGAATACGACGCTCTCATCGCCGCTCATCCGGGTAGCGACCGATCGCACCACGCGAACAACCGGCTCTCGGTCATCCGCAAGAAGGATGCCATGCTGGATGCCACTGGCGTCTACCTGCCGGACGAGAGTCCGAAGCTCGGATTCACCTATCGCAATACGGATGCAATCGAATTCACGGCGACGGAAGTCGATCTGCTGAAATTCGTGCGCGACGGGATGGAGAACGACAAGAATCGCTGGTGGCAGTACCGCAACTTGTCGTGGTCGTTCTTCAACGAGGATCCGCCGCGCTGGCGCGACTATCTCGGCGGCAAGGCGGCCGCGTGGACCGAGCGCGTGCCGCTGCTCGAGGATCACCGCGCCAACGAGGGGCACACGCTCGCGCCGCTGAGCGAGCCGGGCGCCTACGTCATCGAGGCGCGACCAGCCGGCAGCGACGATGTCTCCCGGGCGCTGCTGGTGGTCACGGACATCGCCGTCGTGCAGAAGAACCTCGAGGGGCGTGGGTTGATTTACGTGTGCGACGCGCGCAGCGGTCGGCCGCTGCCGGACACCGCTGTGCGCATCTACGAACACTGGAGCGAGCGCAAGAACGACGATTCGCGCAACCACTGGATCGACACGGTCCAGATGACCAACGCGGACGGGGCGATCGAATATAGACGGAAACACGTAAACAGGGGTTCGGTGGTCGACGCAATTGTCGCGAGCAGCGGCGGGCGGATCGCGCTGTCGTTCTTCCAGCAGTGGTCGGGTTACGTGCGGGATTCGGCCGCCCAGCGTGGGCAGCGCGTTTACATCGTGACGGATCGGCCGGTGTATCGCCCGGGGGACACGGTGCAGTATCGCGCCTGGGTGCGCAATCGCGGCGCCAAGGGGTACGACCAACCGCGCGTCGACCGCAGCTACGGTGTCGAGGTGTACGACCCCAAGGGCACGCGCATCGAAAGCCTGTCGCTGAAGTCGGACAAGTTCGGCGGGATTCACGGCGCGTTCACCCTCGGCGATGAGCCGCCGCTGGGGCTGTACGGCATCCGTGTCAGCGGGCTAAGGAACGACGGGATCCACGCAGCGGGAGGGACGTTCCGCGTCGAGGAGTACAGGAAGCCCGAGTTCGAGGTACTCGTCGAGCCGTCGACGACCCAGGCGCGGGTGGGCGAGAAGGTCAAGGCGAGGATCGAGGCGCGATACTACTTCGGCGCGCCCGTCGCCGGCGGAACCGCGACGTACAAGGTCTTCCGCGAGACGTACCACCACGCCTATTGGGGTGCGGCTGAGTACGACTGGCTCTACGGGCCGGGCTATGGCCGCTGCTGGTATCCGTATCGGTGGTTCGGATGGTGGGGGAAATGGGGGCGTCTCACGTACCTCGGCGGACCGTGGCTGGGCGGCTGGGGACGGGGCGGCGACGACTTCGGCGGACGGAGCTGGCGCGAAGCCTACACTAGCGGAACGCGCAAGGCGTTGCGCGAGCTGGTCGCGCAGGGCAAAGTCTCGCTCGGCGCCGACGGGAAGTACGAAATCGAGTTTGACACGGCCAAGGCGAAAGCCGAATACCCTAACGACGATCATCGCTACACGATCGAAGTCGACGTGCGCGACCTGAGCCGCAGGACCATCAGCGGCAGAGGCTCGGTGATTGTGACGCGGCAGGCCTTCTACGCGTTTATCGAGGCCGATCGCGGTTGGTATCGGCATAGCGACAACTTGAATATCAAAGTGCGCACGATCGCGCCGGACAATACGCCGATCGCGGCAGGCGGCGAGGTCGTCGTGTCGCGGATCGAATACGGCGGCCCGCAGAATCGCGAGGTCAACGAGCAGGAGATCAGGCGTTGGAACGCGGCGACGGACGCCGACGGGCGGCTCGAGTTCAGCTTCGCGACGGCCGGCCCGGGGCAGTATCGCGTCACGTTCGTGACGCGCGACGCGTGGGGCGAGGAGGTGCAGGGCAACGCGCTGCTGTGGGTGATGGGGCCGGACTTCGACGGCCGCGTCTATCGCTTTAACGAGATCGAGATCATCACCGACAAACGCACGTACCAACCGGGCGAAACCGCACACCTGATGGTCAACACGGCCGAAGCCAACGCCCGCATGATCTTCAGCGACGACGTGGTCAACGGCTTGCTGCGGAGCTACCGCTTCATCGATCTGCCCAACCGCACCACGATCATCGACGTCCCGATTGACGAGGGGCGGCAGCCAAACTTCTTCGTCGAGGCCACGCTCGTTCGCAACGGACGGGTTTTCACCGAGCAGCGCGAACTGTTCGTCCCGCCGGCGGAGAAGCTGCTGAATGTCGCCATCACGACGGACAAGGATGAGTATCAGCCCGGCGAAACGGGACAAGTACGCGTCGTCGTGACCGACGCGAACGGAAAGCCCGTGACGGGGCAGGTGACGCTGACGGCCTTCGACGAGGCCGTGACTTATATTCAGGACGAGATGAGTCCCAGCCCGAAGGCGTTCTTTCATGGGCAGCGCCGCCGGAGCCACGTGGCGACGGAGTTCTCGTCGGAGCAGACGTATTACGCAAGCGGCAGCTTAACGGCGCCGGACCAGCTTACGTATCTTCAAGAGGCGCCGGAGGGCTGGAACGGTCACTGGGGAGTGAGGCTCTATGGTCTCGCAATGGCGGATGAGGATCGGCTCGGGGGTTTCGGCGGCGGCAGCGGCGTTCGCGGAGGGGGGTTTTTCGAGTCAAGATCGCAAAGCTCCTTTGAGAAGGCTAACGAGAGGGATCTGAAGGCCAAGATGGGGTACCTAGACGTGGCAGTGAATTCGCCCGCGGCGCTGCGTGAGTCGGCGCGGGGGCGGCGCATCGGTTTAGCCAAGGGGCTGCCGCCGGGAATGGATGACCTGGCGGACGCCGAATTGCGCGTGGACTTTTCCGACACGGCCCTCTGGCTTCCGGCGCTCGAGCTGGGGCCGGACGGAACCGCCGAGACGGAGATCACCTTCCCACAATCGCTGACGACTTGGCGGCTGCGCGGCTACGCCATCAGCGAGTCCACGCAAGTGGGCGACGGGCGCGGTGCGGCGAAGACCACCAAGAACGTGCTGGTGCGCTTGCAGTCGCCGCGATTCTTCGTCGAGCGCGACGAGGTCGTGCTCTCCGCCGTCGCGCACAACTATCTCGACGTTGCGAAGGAAGTGACCGCCGAGCTGATCATCCCCGGCGACCTCCTGGCGCCGCTCGACGCGACCATGGGCGGCCAGGGCACGCAAGGTCCGGACAAGGACGGCTTTGTTCATCTGTTCGGCCGCGCGACCGTCGCGTCCGGCGGAGAGCATCGCTTCGACTGGCCCGTCAAAGTCAGAAAAGCGGGCCTGGCGTTCATCACCGCGCGGGCAATGACGGACGTCGAGAGCGACGCGATGCGGATGGCGTTCCCGGTGCTGGTGCATGGGATCAACAAGACCGTCGCTCACAGCGGATCGTACCGAGTGACCGACACGGGCACGCGTGAGATCAATTTTGACCTGCCGGCAGAGATCGATCTCGAGCAGACCAAGCTGGAGATCGTGTTCGCCCCGACGCTGGCCGGCGTGATGCTCGACGCGCTGCCGTACCTGGCCGGCTATCCGTACGGCTGCGTCGAGCAGACCATGAGCAGGTTCTACCCGGCCGTGCTGGTGCGGCACACGTTGCAAGAGGCCGGCGTGGATCTCGAAACCATCGCCAAACGCCGCAAGCAAATGTTTGAGGCGGACTTGAAAAACCGCTTCGGGCGCAGGAACGAGTCGCCGGTGTTCGACAGCGACGAGCTCGACCGCATGATCAAGGCCGGGCTCGGACGCCTGTACGCGATGCAGCACAGCGACGGCGGCTGGGGCTGGTGGCGCGACGACGAGTCATCGCCGTTTCAGACTGCGTACATCGTGCAGGGGCTGCACGCCGCGCGGACAGCGGACGTGAAGGTCGATGACGGCGTGTATCACCGCGCGATACAGTTCCTGCTGAGCTTCGTCGACGCCGAGCTGCTCAAGAAAGACAACCTCCGCCGTCTGGGCCGCGAGACGACCCAAGCCTATCTGGCGTACGTCCTGTCGCTCGAGAAGCGGCTGACGGAAGAGAATCACAAGCTATGGATGACGACGCTCTACGAGCGCCGCGAGAAGCTGACGAACTATGGCCGCGCGTTGCTGGCGCTGGCCATGCACCGGATGGACGACGGCGGCCGGGCACAGACCCTGCTGCGCAACCTCCTGCAATACGTCCAGCGCGACGACAGCAATGAGACCGCCTGGGTCCGCACGCCGGGACAGAGCTGGTGGTTCTGGTGGAACAACGACATCGAGACGAATGCGTGGGCGTTGCGTGCCCTGGTCGAGCTCGATCCCAAGAGTGACCTGGCGCCGCGGATCGTGAAGTGGCTGCTGAACAACCGTCGCAATGGCTATTACTGGCGCAGCACGCGCGACACGGCACAGGTGATCGCGGCGATGAGCGAGTTTATGCGCGCCAGCGGCGAAGGTGCGCCGGACTACACGCTGACGATCGAGCTCGACGGCCGGCCGCTGCGCGAGCTGCGCGTCACGCCGGAGGATATGTTCACGCTGGACAATCGCGTGGTGCTGCACGGTCTGCA
>JACZRH010000225.1 GCA_022574815.1 Planctomycetota bacterium
TCGGACCCTCCCCGACCCACGCGCGTTCAACCGCCCCCGCCCGGATCCCGCCCGAACCGTTACGCCGGCTTCTTCTCCTTCAACGCCTTCTCGATCGCCTTGACGACCTCCGCCGAGTCCGGCTTGACGCGCGGCTCGAAGCGCCCGACGACCTTGCCCGACCGATCGACCAGGAACTTCGTGAAGTTCCACGCGATCGGCTTACCGAACTTGCCGTTCTTCTTGGCCGACGTGAGGAATTTGTACAGCGCGCAGCATTTGTTGCCCTTGACCGACACCTTCGCGAACAGATCGAACTCGACGCCGAACTTGGACGTGCAAAACGCCTTGATCCGCTTGTTCGTGCCCGGCTCCTGCTTGCCGAAGTCGTTGGCCGGAAACGCGAGGATGCGCAGCCCCTCGCCGGCGTACTTCTCGTGCAGCCCCTGGAGCTGCTCGTACTGCGGCGTCAGCCCGCACTTCGACGCGACGTTGACGATCAGCACCACGTCGCCGCGGTACTTCGACAGCGCGACCCGCTCGCCATCGATGTTTCTCATACGAAAGTCGAGCGGCCCCTTGGCCTTCTCGGCCGTAACGCGTCCGCCCTTGTCGGCCTTCGACTCCTTTGCCTTTTCGGTTTTCGCTTCCTTCTCTTGCGCCGCCGCGACAAGCGGGGCGAAGCCGATCAGCACGATTGCAAACTTCATGCGCCACATAGGTCTTCTCCCGTTTAGTATTGCCGGCGCTGCCGCGCTGTCGGTATGACCAGTTGCGAGCGGTATTTGGCGACCGTCCGCCGCTTGATCTCGATCCCGTCGATCTTCAGCTTCTCGACGATCGCGTCGTCGCTGAGCGGGTCGCGCTTGTCCTCGGCGTCGACGATGTCCTGCACCTTCGCCTTGATGCTGGCCCACCCCAGCACCTCGCCGTTGCCCGTCGTCGTCCCGCCCGTAAAGAACCGCCGTAGCGGATAAATCCCGCGCGGCGTCTGCATGTATTTCTCGTCGACCGTGCGGCTGATGGTCGACGGGTCGCACCCGAACTCCGCCGCCAGGTCGCTCATCCGCAGCACCTTCAGGTGCAACTCGCCGCGGTCCAGAAAGTCGCGCTGCGCCTCGACGACCGCGATCGCGACCTCGAGCAGCCGCTCGCGGCGGTACTTGACCGCGTCGATGATCGCGTTGGCCGCTTCGATCTTTTTCTTGATGAATTCGCGGGCCTTCTTGTCGCCGCGCGAGCGCTCCAGCGCCTCGCGAAACTCCGGCGAGATGCGCAACTCGCGCAGGTTGCCGCGCGTCAGCCGCACCTCGTACTCGTCTTCCGCGTCGTTGTACTCGACCAGGATGTCGGGCACGATCGCCGGAACCGGTCGATCGACCGCATCCACCCCCGGATGAAACGAGAGCCGCGCGATCCCCGGCAACGCCGCCTTGACCTCCTCAATCGGCACGCGCAACGCCTTGGCGATGGACGGCAGCCGGTTCTTCTGCAAGTCCTCGAAATGATCCGCGATGATGTGTTCGGCCAGCTCGTGGTTGTCCGGCAGCCTGGCCAACTGCAACAAGAGCGATTCCTGGAGCGTGCGCGCCCCGATGCCGGCCGGGTCCAGCTCCTGCACGAACTCGAGCGCCTCCGCGACGTCCTCCAGCGAGACCGCCGGCTCCAGCTCCGTCGCGATCCGCGCCAGCGGAATGCTCAGCCGGCCGATCTCGTCGATGCTGTCGATGATGGCGGCGCCGATGCGGCGTGTGCCGTCGTCGATGTCCACGAAGCTCCACTGGCCCATCAGGTGCTCTTGCAGGCCGATCGGGCGGGCCGCCGTGTTGGCCATCGCCTCGAGCTTGATGTCCCCCTCTTCGGAGACGCGCGCCCGCGACTTGGTCCCCCGGTACTCGAATTCGTCGTCCCCCCAGCCGTACTCGCTCACCAGGTTGTCCAGGCGCTCGAAGTCGTCGCGCGAATCGTCTTCCTTGACGATCATCGCTTGTTCTTCTTCGGTACTTTCGGCCGGCTGCTCGTCGGGCTTCTGGCCATCGTCGAGCAGCTCGGGTTCCGGCTCGGCGATCTCGAGCGCCGGATTCGAATCCATCTCCTGCTCGATTCGCGACTCCAGCGCCAGCGCGTTGAGCTGGAGGATGTCCATCGCCTGAATCAACTGCGGCATCATGCGCTGTTGCTGCTGGAGCAATTGACGCGGGATTTGGGAGAGGAATTGCGACATCGCCGCTCAGTTCTTCCGCCTACGACCCGTCAGATCGCCGCTCCAGGAAAACGCTCGAGCCCCTCACTCCCGGATCGGTCGAAGCTGATACACGCCGCGGCTTCCGGCGCCGCGGTCCATCCACAAGCTAGCATAACGCTTTCGGCCGCCGCAAGTCAAAGCCCGCGCGGATCAACTCAAGCCGTGTCCGACGCCGCCCGGCCGCCTATTCTATCGGCCCAATTCGCCGGCCGCCTATGTGCCCGACCCACGCCCGTTTCGAATCGCATGGGGTACGCGGTCCATGCCGCACGGCGCCGCGCCCGGCGTGGCAAATCGCCGCCTCGGCGACTAAGATGGCGAGTTCCTGCTTGGACGACAGCACCTACAGAGCGCACCACCGGAGGAGCCCCCGGATGCCTTACCAAACCACCGAAGTCCCCGCCGGCGAGAAGATCACCCGCGCCGGCGACGTCCTGAAAGTCCCCGATAATCCCATCCTGCCCTTCATCCGCGGCGACGGCACCGGACCCGATATCTGGAACGCCGCCCAAGCCGTCTTCGACGCGGCCGTCGAGAAAGCCTATGGCGGTCGGCGCAAAATCGCGTGGATGGAAGTCTTTGCCGGTGAAACCGCGTTTCGAAAGTTCAAGGAGTGGCTGCCCGACGAAACCGTCCAGGCCTTTCGCGAGTTCTTCGTCGGCATCAAGGGCCCGCTGACCACGCCCGTCGGCGGCGGCATCCGCTCGCTCAACGTCGCGCTGCGCCAGATCCTCGACCTGTACGTCTGCCTGCGCCCGGTGCGCTACTTCAAGGGCGTGCCCAGCCCGGTCCGCCACCCGGAAAAGGTCGACATCGTCATCTTCCGCGAAAACACCGAAGACATCTACGCCGGCGTCGAGTGGGCCGCAGGCACACCCGAAGTCGCCAAGGTCATCAAGTTCCTCCGCCAGGACATGGGCGTCGAGCAGATCCGCTTTCCCGAGACGAGCGGCGTCGGCATCAAACTGATTTCGCGCGAGGGGACCGAGCGGCTCATGACGGCTGCGATCAACTATGCCCTCGAGAACGGCCGCAAGAGCATCACGATGGTCCACAAGGGCAACATCATGAAGTTCACCGAGGGGGCCTTCCGCGACTGGGGCTACGCCCTGGCGAGTTCAAAGTTCCGCGAGCAATGCGTCACGCAGCGCGAGTCCTGGATCCTCGGCAACAAGGAGCACAACCCGGACATCTCCGACGAGGACAACGCCAAGCTCGTCGAGCCCGGCTTCGACATGCTGGTCGATGCCAAGAAAGCGAAAGTCGTCGAGGAGGTCCGCGCGACGCTGGCCGCGATCTGGAGCACGCACGGCGACGGCAAGTGGAAAAAGATGCTGATGATCAAGGACGCCATCGCCGACATCACGCTCCAGCAGGTGCTCACGCGCGCGAACGAGTTCGACGTGATCGCGACCATGAACCTCAACGGCGACTACGTCTCGGACGCTCTCGCCGCCCAGGTCGGCGGCATCGGCATCGCCCCGGGCGCGAACATCAACTACGACACCGGCCACGCCATCTTCGAGGCCACACACGGCACGGCGCCCAAGTACGCCAACCAGGACAAGGTCAACCCCGGCTCGCTCACGCTCAGCGGCGAGATGATGCTGCGCTACATGGGCTGGACCGAGGCGGCCGACCTGCTCATCAAGGGCATCGGCGGAGCGATCTGCGCCAAGACCGTGACGTACGACTTCCACCGCCTCATGGAAGGCGCGACGCTGTTGAAGTGCAGTGAGTTCGGCCAGGCGGTGATCAAGCACATGGGATAGCAGCTACCTGAGCCACCTGAGCCGCCAGTTTCCAACCGATGATGCCCACATTTTGTGGCACCGGTTTCCAACCGGTGCTTCGAAAACCGTAGCGCCCCCCCCGTGGCCGACGAGATCGAAGCGATTGCACCCGGCTGACCGAATTCGCCAATCCGCAATCCGCATCCGCCGACCGTGTTATAATCGAGCGGTTATGATCCGCAGCAAGAATAGCGAACTCACGCGCCGCCGCTTCACACGGCGGCGGCGCACGCAACCGGAGCCGATCCTTCGGGGTTGCTTGATATGCCGACGTGGCTGAACACCTGACGTCCGGAGCGGCGGAAATCGGAACTGCGGTCTGCCGCGGACAAGGCCGCGACTGCTGCCATCAGACTGAGCACGAGTCGAGGATGACCTCTGGCTAGCGATTCGTTCCTGAGCAAGCTTGAGCACCGTCTCGGCCGACGGGTTCGTGCGTTGCCCGTAGGCCGCCCGAAGCGACGGAGATCGACCCGCAAGAGAGGCGCGGCAGGATCGAAACACCTTCGAAAACACGTGACCGGAAATCGGTGACTGGCTCTGTTCTTGCTTATTCGTACGCAGCGATCGATTGCTCGCAACGCTGCTTCTTTGGAGCTCGAACACACGGCCAACTGAATCGCATAGCGGTACTATGAAGAACGCGAATTGATCGCTGAATTGGCACAGCGGGCCCGTTAACACACACGCGAATGGACTAATGGAGACCAGATGTCATGGCAGCTAAGAAGATTTCATACCGCAGCGGCTACAAGTATCAACTAGCTACGGCCTATCCCATCAAAATCAATATTAAGCCGAAGAAGGACATTGACACAGAGTTCATAAAGCTGAAAAAGC
This sequence comes from Planctomycetota bacterium, assembly GCA_022574815.1. Taxonomy (GTDB): domain Bacteria; phylum Planctomycetota; class Phycisphaerae; order UBA1845; family Fen-1342; genus JACZRH01. The sequence continues at coordinate 4,858 of JACZRH010000225.1, forward strand.
CAGGAGACCTAACCGTCGCTCGGGGCTATGCATGGGACGGCCCTTCTGGTCCAGTGGTTGACACCAGGCAGAATCTGCGTGCCTCCTTGGTTCATGACGCTCTGTATCAGCTGATGCGCCATAACGAGCTGAGTGTGAAGACTCACAAGGACAAGGCTGATAAACTGTTCAAGAAGATGTGTATCGAAGACGGGATTTCGAAAGTGACCGCCCAGATCTACTACTTGGGGTTGAAACTAGGCGGAAAGCCCGCAACTGACCCGCAGAACAAGAAGAAGACTAAGAAGGCGCCTTGAACGTGCGAGTTCTTGGGGGGCGTTGCAAAATGACGCGTCGGAGCGGGAAAGTTGAACATCGTCATTCCGAGCGTAGCGAGGAATCTTGCTGCGTACTTGGCCAGATGGCTCGCTTCGCTCAGCATGACGTTCAACTTTTCGTGCTCCTAATAGTAATTCTGAAGCCGCGCACGAGCTCTTTTCTGCAACAAGGGATTTGGCGGCGGACAGCTATGGACACGGCCCGCCGCCCAGGCAGGCGAAGAACGGATCGATATCGCCGCCGTCTAGGCGGCCATCGCGGTTCATGTCGCCGAGCAGCGGGTCGCAGTTCGGGAATTGAGCCGCGTACGCGGCGGGGTCGCCGAGCGCGAGGAAGAACGGGTCGATGTCAGCGCCGTCGAAACGTCCGTCACAGTTCAGGTCGCCCGGGCTCCTGCGCGTGGCGAACATCAGGCTGTTGGCATCCCGGTAACTGATCGCGGGTTGGCCCGAAGGCAAGAACGTCAGGCTGCTCTCGCCCCCCCCGGCGCGACCGACCCGTTGTGTCTTCCAACGCCCGCCGTCGAACCAAGCATACATCTGGTCGGCTGGAAGGGGAAACACGCGCTTCACGTAACACATCGCCGGCTTGCCCGACGGCTGAAGCCTGAGCGAGGCATACCCGAACCAGGACTCCCGGCCGGACACGCTGTCCACGCGCATCGAACTCCATTGCTTGCCGTCGAACGTAACGTAGTTCAGCCCGCCGCCGGCGTCATGGACGATCGCAGGGTTTCCCGAGGGCAGGATCACCAGGCTGGTGTTCGTTCCGCCGGGGGCCGATACGTCAGTGTGTTGCCAGTTCAGGCCGTCCGACCAGGCGTACTTCAAACGGTCGTTGGTGAAATCGACATAGCTGATGGCCGGCTGGCCCGATTGCTGAATCGCCAGACTCGAGTTATGGCCCACGTTGGCCGTGCCGTCGACCAGCGTCGTCCGCCACCGCCCGGCGTCGAGCCGGGCGTATTTGAGCGTGCCGTTCCAGTGATCGCGGTAGCTGATCGCCGGATCGCCCGAACCCAGGATCGCCAAGCTGGTGCCGATGGCGCCGGCGTCCCCGCCGATTCCGTCGACGATGGTGTCGCTCCATCCCCCGGCCGGATCGAACCAGGCATATTTCAAAACGCGCTGGCCGCCCGCGTAATAGCTGATGGCCGGTTGCCCGTTGGGCAGCACGGCGAGGCTGGTATGCTCGCCGACGCTTCCCGACGAGTCGACGACGATCGTGTTCCATCCGCGGCTGTCTTGCCAGGCATATTTCAAAACCGAGTTGCGCAGATCGAAATAGCTGATGCCCACACCGCCGGCCGGCAGGGCCGCGATGCTCGAGTATTCGCCCACGTCTCCGGACGCATCGACGGTCGTGATCTGCCAGAGATCAGCCGCTCGTGCGTTAAGGGCGAACGCGCCGGCGCAAAGCACGCCGAACAACGATCCCGCGATGATCGGATTCCGTGCAGACATTATGGATTCTCCAAAATGCGTCTAACTTCGCCTACGTGTTGCTGGGCGTGATTCATGGTTTTGCCGCCATGCGTTGGCCGCGACGGCCGGGATGCTGGCGCCCGCCAACGTCACTCTGGGGATGCAGGCCTTGTGGTTACTTACCCGGTACATCCTGCGTGTCTCCGAGATTCCCTGATCAATCCTAGGGCGGTCTCTGACGCCGCTCGTCCAAATCCCATGAATTCGAGAGCCGCGTCACGCTTCGAGACTCGTTCGCTCTGAGACTCGAATTATTTGGCTTGACCTCAATCGCCCTCAGGAGTATCCTTAGGACAGTTCTCAGGACAGTATTGCACGGGTCTCGAATACGTGCAAGTAGAATACAAAAAACGATGCCTGCCGCCTCGCAACGAACATTCGGGCCATCGCCCTTGTTGGACACCCAGGGGAAGCGTCCTCCGTTCCCGGCAGGTGAGCCGCAACCGCTCAGCGAAGAGGAAACGGCCCGCGCCGATCAGGTCGCACGCCGGCTTCATGCAGTCTTGCACACGCTTGTGGAATCGCTCCCAAAGCACGCGCGCGGGGCGTCGGGGATGGCCCGGCATCTTTCGGTCGTCCGCAACACCTGCCAACGCGTCGTCACCGCCGTCGCCGAGCCGCAAGCCGCCGCTCAGACGCTTGCTCGTTTCCCGGGCGTGCAGGGGTTGCAGCTTCTGATCCAGGGATTCCGCGGCGTTGGCGAAGACGAGGCGAATGTCGCGGCTGCGCTCGCCGCCGTCGAGCAATACGATCAGCTAATCCGGGATCTGGCCGGCAGCCAGTCGAAGCTGGTCGAGCGTCTGAACGCCGTCGCACCGGTTCCCGCGCGCGTCAGGTCGCAAACATCGGAAGCCGCCGAGATCGCCCGCCAACGGCTCTTCGCCGCTGCCGCCGAGGTCGCGGGCCGCACATCCGGGGCCACCGTCATTGCATGTGATACGCTGGTCGAGTGCCAGGGCCAGGTTCTTGGTAAGCCCGAAGATGAAAACCACGCTCGAGAGATGCTTGAGTTACTCTCGGGCAGCGAGCATCGCGTATACAGCGGGCTGTGCCTTTGGCCGGCCGGAAGTAACGAGCCGAAAGTTCGAGTCGCCTCCACGACGCTTCGCATGGATGTTCTGACCCAACAGCAACTCGATGAATATCTGGCCACCGGACTTTGGCGAGGCAAAGCCGGCGCGTTCGGATATCAGGACCGGCTGGGCTGGGTGCACATCGTTGAAGGCAGCGAGTCGAATGTAGTCGGTTTGCCCATGGAGTTGCTGGCCGAAATGCTCGGTTGACGCGTGACACTCTCTAGCTGGGTGCCATGTCCACGCTCGCGTGGACATGCTAAGCGCCAGCGATTAGTCCACATGCCCACGACCAGCGTGGGCATGGCACCCGGCTCTTGC
>JACZRH010000011.1 GCA_022574815.1 Planctomycetota bacterium
AACTCGGGATTGAGGTGGTACACGAGCACGTACAGCACCACGCCGGCGACGGGATTCATGACCGCCGCGCAAATGCCGCCGATGTACGCGACCCAGAAGCAGATAGCGGTCAGAGACATGGGCTCACTCCATTCGTTTAGCGGCATCTCACCTCCTCGTTGTCGCGGGAGGTGAAATCCAAATTGCGCGCGATTGCCCATGGCGGTGCCGCGCGGCGGTTCCCTTCGGCCAACGCGTTGCTTCTGCGCGTGATCCGCGTGGCTGGGGAGTCAGCCGCAACCGCGCGCGTGAATGTCGTCGTCCGGTGCTCTCGGGCCGATAGCCGAATGGCACTTGATCGCAGTGATCGAGCTGCGGATTGCAGGACGCGGTGCAGATCAGAGGTGAGCGCGGGCCAGTGATGCGCACGGCGCACCCAGCGGTGGCCGTTGGCGGCGAGGGACGCGGCTGCGTCCGAGTGCTCGAGCAGGGAAGACACGCGCTCGACCCAGCTCGCGGTGCGATCGGCGCACAATACGTCCCGCCCGCGGCGCGCGGAGAGCCCGGCCAGGGCCCGCGGACTCGCGACCACCGGGCGCGCTAACGCACAGGCCTCGAGAACCTTGTTCTTGACGCCGCCGCCGGTGCGCGTTGGCACCACCACGACCGTGGTACGGCGCAGGTAGGGCCGTACGTCAGGGACGCCGCCGACCAACTCCACTCCGGGAATGGCGGCCAGCTCGCGCACCGCTGCGGCGGGGCGGCGTCCGACGACGAGCAGCCGCCGATTCGGTCCGCGGGCATAGATCGCGGGCCAGATGCCGCGCGCGAAGTGAACGATCCCGTCGACGTTGGGCGGGAAGTCGAGCGCGCCGACGAAAGCGACGGTCCCGGCCTCAGGAGGGTGCTCGCCGGGCGCGAAGTAGTCGAAGTCGACGCCGTTGCTGATCGCTGCCACGCGCGCCGGCGCGACCCAGCGCCGGGCATACGAGGCGTCGACGCTGGAGGTGAATACCGTGGCGGCGGCGCGACGAGCTACGTAGCGCTCAAACAGCGCTTGAAAAAACGCTGCGCGCAGGGCAGCGGGCCGGCGCCGCGGCTGGGCGGTCTCGGCAACGCGCAGCGTGTAGAGCACGAGCTCGTCCACCGCGTCCCAGACGACCGGAATGCGCAGGGCCGCGGCGTACTGGCCCATCGCCGCCCCGCTGCACAAGGCCACGTCGAAGCGCTCGGGGCGCGCGTGGCGATGGAGCCAGGCGTTGTATTGCGGCCGCGTGCCGAAATGCCCGCGCACCCGCCGCAGCATCCAGTCGGCCCGCGGAAGGCGCTGCGATGGCGAGTTCGTCGCGGCGGAGGGACCGGTCATCGGCACGATGCGGACCTGACTTGGGAAAAGGTTCCGGTGTCGCGGCGGGTCCGGAATGGCAAGCGTTACGTCGGCCGAATCCGCGAGGTGCCGCACGAAATTGTAAAGCCTCAGCCGACCGCCGTGGTCCAGCGGCCAAGGCTCGTGCCCCGCGACGACGAGCACGCGCAGCCGATTTGTGCGGTCGGTCGTCACACCACGGGCTCCGCGATGAACGTGGGTTTCGCGCGCCGGCGGGTGCTCGTGCCCAACCAGTGTTCCACCGCGGCCAGTGCGTCGGCGATCGGAATGTCCTCCATGCAGTTCGGCGACACGTCGCACGAGCGGCGGTAGCACGGCGAGCACGCGAGGCTTGTGCGCAGCGCGGTCCCGCGGCCGTACAAGTCGATCTCCTGCGCGCAAGTCGGGCCGAACAGCGCGACGCACGGGACGTCGAGCGCGACCGCGACGTGCAGCGCCATCGTGTCGCCCGTGACCAGCGCATCGCACCTTTCGACTATCGCGGCGAACGTCAGTTCGACATGGTCCGTGCCCGTGTCGAGCAGCTCGGAATTCTCGGCGGCGAGGCGGCGGTTGATGCTTGCCTCACCGGGGCCTCCCAGCAGCGCGACGCGGCAGCCGCAGCGTTTCGTCAGTTGGCGCGCGAAGCGGGCGAACTTCTCCGGCAGCCAGCTCTTGTTGGCAAAGACGTGGCCCGCGCCGGTGTTGAGGCCGACCACCCGTTCATCGGGGCCGACGCCGAGCCGCTCCCAGACGCGCGCAGCGCGGCGACGGTCGGCGTCGGCGGGGTGTAGCTCGTATTTCTCCCCCCGGTATTCCAGCCCCAGGGCTTCGTAGATCAAGCGCTGGTAGGTTTTCGTGTTCTCATGGAATTTCAGCGTGTCGTCGAGCCCGAGCTCGAAGTAGTGGCCGCACTCGGGGTTCAGCGGATAGACGGCCCCGGTCGCGCTGAGCCCGATGCCGCGCCGCTCCCGGGCGTCCACACGCATCGCCAGCGCCGCCGGCCCCGGCTCCTTGTCGAGGCTGAGGCACAGGTCGAAGCGCTCGTATTCGAGGTGACAGATGGACTCGGCGCTGAAGGGCAGCAGCCGATCGATCAGCGGATGATGGGCGAGCATGCGCACGCCGTTCGGTCGGCTGACCCAGGTGACGTGGCTTTGCGGCCAAGCGCGCTTGATGCCGGGCAGCAGGGCGGCCGTGCGAATCACATCGCCGAGCGCTGCCAGCTTGATGATCAGAATGCGCGTGCCCATCGGGTCATAGTGCTCGCAAGCGGTGGGGCAGACGCCTTGAATTCCCGCGCCGCAGGGGCGGTCGCCGCGGTAGTGCCGGCAGTCCAGCTTGAGCTTGCGAGCGACGTGCTCGCCGTGGATGGGCAGGTTGCACGAAGGCATTTAGCGAACACCTCCGGCCACCGGCTCGGGCTTCGCGAGGTCGCGGGTCGTCGGGGCGCGGCCTGAGCCTTGCGCCGCCGCGCCTTTGACGGCCCGTTCGAAGACGCGGCACATGGCCGCGGCGGTGCGCTCCCAGGTGAAGCCGCTCAGGCGCCGCACGCCGCGCGCGACCAGATCAGCGGCGACTGCGGGGTCGAGCAGCTTCTCGATGCCTGTAGCGATGCTGGCGCGCTCGTGCGGGTCGCAGTAGATGGCGGCGTCGCCGGCGACTTCGGGCATGCTGCTGACGCGCGACGTGAGCACGGGGGTCTCGCAGGCGAACGCGTCGAGGATCGGGAGCCCGAAGCCTTCGTACAAGCTGGGCATGACGAGGCCCGCTGCGCCGCGCAGCAGCCCGCGCAGCTCCTCATGTGCGACGAACCCGAGAAATCGGCATTGCGGCAGAACGCCGAGCTGCGCGGCCCGCGCCGTAAGGTGTTCGCGCACGCGGGCAGGTTCGCATCCGACGAGGACGAGCTGAAACCGGGCACGCAGCGCCGCCGAGACGAGCGCGAGTGCGTCCACGAGCCCGGCCGCGTTCTTGCGCCGCGATTCTCCCGAGAAATTCAGCAGCCAGCTCTCGCCGAGCGTGTAGCGCTCTCGAACGGCTCGGATCGCGGCGGCGTGCGGCGAGTCGTCTCCGCGCGACCGGGCGGGACGCTCCGTAACGAACGGGTCATTCGCGGTCATCAGGCCGTCCGGGGCCCACGGAATCACGGTCATGCGTTCGCGCGAAACGTCGAATTCCCGTTGCAGGTCGTCACGCGTCGATTGCGAGACGGTGATGATGTGGGCGGCATTTCGGAGCGCGCCACGAATCCGCCGGCGAAAGGCCTGTCGTTCGGCCGGCGCGCATTCTCCGTCGACCACGAGTGGAATCAGGTCGTGAATCGTCACGACGTACGGCAGGGGGCAGCGGACCGGGGCGGCGTTCGCCGGCATGTGCAGCAGATCAACACCGTCGCGTCGCGCGGCTCGGGGGAGGCGCAGATTGAGCCAGAGGTTGAAACGATCGCCGGGGATGTCGATTCGCCGCGTGTGCAGGTTGGAGAATTTTCGCCTGCTCGCGTCAGGGTCCCGTGTCGAAGGCAGCCAGTCGCGTACCGCGCAGTCGTGCGCGTGGCGCTGGTGATAGAGCACGATTTCCCAGTCCGGCCGCAAGGCGGGAATCCGCCGGTACGCGTCGAGCAGATTGCGTCCGGTGCCGCGCGGTTTCGGCGAGAAGATGGTGCGGGCGTCGAGTGCGATCTTCATTTGACCCACGCGACCAATGGTCGCTCAACCCGCGGCGCAATTCGCGCGCAAAGCGGGGGACGGGACGGAATTCGGCTCCCGCATTCTTCGCGCAATTTCCGCGCCCAGGGCATAAGACACCGCACGGTGTCGTGCGGCTCCGCCGGTTCCGCCACGACAACAAGCTAACTTCTATACTCTTTCGGTTTATCGGCGCGGGGCGCCTTAGAAGCGGCGTCGGAGGTGCGGCGCGCGACGTTGCCGTTTCAACGTAGTCAACAGCCCCGACTAGCGTTTTCAAGCAGGGTGGGGTGCGACCGCCGGCGCGAGCAGGTCGGGGAAGATCGCCCGCCACATCCGTGTGACCATGAACCACGCCGTCAGCGCCAGCAGGGGCGGCGTGACGTCGGCGTAGTTTCCGACGAACAGCATCCGGAAGATCTCGATCGAGCAGGTCAGCCCGAGCACCAGCAGCAGCGCCGCCGCCCGGCCGCGACCGCTCGTCAGGGCCATGCAGAGCGTCGTCAGAAAGGCGTAGAGGATCAGCGTTTCGGTGACCCGCACCACCACTTTGTGGAAAGGCTGCAAGAACTGCGCCTGAAATGGAGCCCATTGGACGCCGAGGTAGGTCGTGTCCGTGCGGAGCGCTTCGCGCTGGTTCAGCCCGAAGACGACGACGCAGGTCAGTGTGGCGTACAAAGCGAAGGTCGTGAGGCGTTGCCGCAGTTTGAGGGCCCGCGCGATGAACTCCTTATCTTCCTGGTCCAGTTCGGCTTTGGCCGCGCGAATCAGCCCCAGATTCACGAACATCCACGCTCCGCCACAGCCGGCCACGCCCCCGATGGTCGCGATGAAAATGTCGAGCAGGCCGCAATTGTGGGACGCGATGGGCAATTGCGCTAGCTCGAACACCATCGCCAGCAGCGTCACGCGGGCGAACGCCTCGCGCAACACGTCCCGCCGTTGGCCGGACCTCTGCACGAGTGCGGCGGTGATGCAGAACCCCAGCGTGACGAACGCCCCGAAGCGCTTCACGTCGGCCATGTCCAGCTTGCGCCAGAACATGACCTCCATCACCGGCGAGGTCAGATCCCACGGGACGGTCATCAGCCCCGCGGTTATGGCGATCCAGGCCCAGGCCAGGAAAGACCAGGAGCGTTCGTGCCACGTGTGAACCAGCGCCCCATGAACACGCCGAATCTGGTTCTGCACCCACGGGGCCAACAGACCGCCGAGCAGCGCCCCGGCGCCGTTGACGTACACGTCGTTCAGGTTCGACGAGCGGGCCGGCATGAACTGCTGCAACACCTCGGTGGCGTAGCTGAGCGCGACCGAAAACGTAAGGCCGAGCGTCAGGTCGAACAGGCCCGGCCGGCCGCGTCGCCGCACCAGCAGCCGAAATGCGATGCCGACCGGAATGTAGACGAGCAGGTTGGTGAAGACATCGTTGCGGTCGCAGGCCACGGACGCCGGCAGCCAGCTCCAAGCGGCGGTCGGCTCGATCCAGGTACCGCTTCGAAACCCGAGCGGCCCGAGCGTGCCGTACGCGATCAATAGTAGGCATGCGATGCTTAGCCAGCGCAGCGTCGAGCGGCGAAGGACGTGCGGCTTGGACCCACGTGGATCTCCCGCGCGGTCCTCGCTGCGATCGGCGTAGGGATATTGTGACGCTACGAATGGCATTGCCGTGTGTCCCTCCGCGCGCCGCGGCGGGGTTGCGAAGCGGCGCGCCGTGACCTTCCCCCGGAAGCCTAAAAATCACGGCTTGAAGAGTCCACAGAGAATTGCGCGCCTGACGTCGATCTGCGCGGATAGCCCGCGCCGGCCAATTTTTTCCGGACCGGCAATCGCTGCGCGGGAGGTGCCGATGCCGTTAGGATACGCCGCGAGCACATTGGGCGACGGGTCGCGTGCGGCGCGAGCGATCTTTGAGGACCCATTCAGGGAGCCGGCACCGTGGCAAAGAAGGGTCTCAGTCAGCAAGCCTATGAACCCATTCCGGAGGGCGGTGCGTACGAGCCCTACGTTCCCGCGAGCGAGACTTACTTCGAATTCACCGTCAAGGCCGCCGTGCCGGGCATCCTGTTCGGCATTCTCTTCGGCGCCGCCAATGCGTACCTTGGGCTGCAAGCCGGGCTGACGATCTCGACCTCGATCCCCGTGGCGGTCATGACGGTGGCGGCGTTTCGCGCGCTGCGCCGGGTGGGACTGCGCGGCACGCTGCTCGAAGCCAACATTTCGCAAACCGTGGGTTCGGCGTCGAGTTCGGTCGCCAGCGGGATCATCTTCACGTTGCCGGCGCTGTTCATGTGGGGCATGCCACCATCGCTCGTGCAAATGACACTGCTGGCGCTGTGCGGCGGTTTGCTGGGCGTGCTGTTCATGATTCCGCTGCGCCGCTTCTTGATCGAGCGCGAGCACGGACACCTGCCGTACCCGGAAGGGACGGCGTGTGCCGAGGTGCTGGTGGCGAGCGAGGTCGGCGGCTCGCACGCCAAGAACGTGTTTCTCGGGCTGGGCGTCGGAGCGCTTTTCAAATTCGTCTTTACTTGGATGAAAGTGCTGCCCGACAAACTGACGGTCGGCGTGCCCGGACTGCTCAAGGCGGAGCTGGCGTCGAAAATGTCCTCGGCGTTGTTTGGCGTCGGGTACATTCTCGGCCCGCGGATCGCGAGCATTATGGTCGGCGGCGGGTTGCTGTCCTCGCTCGTGATCATCCCGGCGATCGCGTATTGGGGGGCGGACCGCGCCGCGCCGTTCTACCCCGAAACGGAGACGATCATCAGCGGAATGTCCGCGCACGATATCTGGAACCGCTACGTACGCTACATCGGCGCGGGTGCCGTCGCCGTCGCCGGCATCATCACGCTCATCACGAGCATTCCCACGATGATCGAGAGCTTTCGGATCGGAACGCGGCAGATTCGCGACCGCATTTTCGAGAACGCGGGGCCGCGCGCCGGTCTGGAGCACGGTTCCGGCTCACCGGAGGGTGAGTTGCGCACCAGCCGCGACTTGCCGCTTCGCGTCGTGGGCATCGGAGCCCTGGTGGTCGCCGGGGTGCTGGCGTGCGTGCCGCAAGCGTTCGGCATCGACAGCTTCGCCACGCGCGCCGTCGCCTCGGTCTGCGTGGTGGTGTTCGCGTTCTTTTTCGTGACCGTCGCGTCGCGCATCGTCGGTCTGGTCGGCGTCACGTCCAATCCGACCAGCGGCATGACGATCGCGGCGCTGCTCGGAACGTCCGGCATTTTCCTGCTCATGGGATGGACCGACGACTCCGGAAAGATGGCCGCTCTGACCGTCGGCTGCGTCGTCGCGATCGCCGCGTCAATCGCCGGCGACACGTCGCAGGACCTCAAGACCGGGTTCCTGCTCGGCGCGACGCCGCGGAAGCAGCAGATCGGCGAGCTGATCGGCGTGCTCACTTCGGCGGTTTTCGTGTGCATGACGATTCTGCTGCTCAGCCGAGGGCTGGGCTTCGGCAGCGAGGAACTGCCGGCCCCCCAGGCGACGTTGATGAAGCTGGTAATCGAAGGCGTGCTCGCGCAGGAGCTGCCGTGGGGGCTGGTCGGAATCGGAGCCGGCATCGCGATCGTCGCGTGGCTCGCGCGGATTCCGCCGCTGCCATTCGCGGTCGGCGTTTATCTTCCGGTTTCCACGATGGTGCCCGTGTTCCTGGGTGGGATGGTTCGGCTGGTGGTCGGCCGCGTGGTGCGCTCGAAAGAGCGAAAGGACCAGGCCCGCGAGAGCGGCGTGCTGTTCGGCTCGGGGTTGGTCGGCGGCGAAGGGCTGATGGGCGTCGCGTTCTGCGCGGTGGTCTTCTGGCACAAGTACACGAATCGAACGGGCGATTACCCGCTTCGATTCGGCACGGACTGGACCGCGCTGACTTGGCTGCCGATCGTGTTGGCGGGCTTGGTGTTCGTTGGAATGATCGCGTTCTTCGCGCGGCAGTGCCTGAGCGCTTCGCCGACCGCGGCCGATCCGCCGGAACTCCCCGCGGACATCGATTCGGATGGTTCGTAACGCGGGATTCGCTCGCGCGGCGATTCAAGGCGATCCGGACGGCTCGCTCGCGACGCGAATCTCGAAAACGACCGGCCAGAGCTTTCCGGTCACGAACAAGCGATCACCTTTCGCGTCGTAGGCGATGCCGTTGAGCACGTCCAGCTTGTGCCCCGGCCGCGCCGCGCGGCGGGCCTGAGCCAACAGACCTCGCAGATCGATCCAGCCGTTGACCCGACCGGTTTCGAGGGAAATGCGGGCGATTCGCTGCGTTTGCCAGACGTTTGCAAAAAGCTCGCCGCGCACCATTTCCAGCTCGTTCAGATTCCGGAGCGGGCGGCCACGGTCGGTGACGTGCAGTGTGCGCTTGACGGTGAAGTCTTCGGGATCGAGGAAACGGAGCGTGGCGCTGCCGTCACTGAGGATCAGGTGCGTGCCGTCGTGGGTCAGGCCCCAGCCCTCGCCGTCATAGCGGAACTGGCGCAGCAGGCGAAAGGTCTCGCGGTCGCGGACCTGCCCGACGCCGGCCCGCCAGGTCAGTTGTGCGATGCGGTCGCCCCACAGTGCGATCCCTTCCCCGAAGAGGTGGCGCGGGAGCCGCTCAATCCGCAGGACCTTGCCCGTATCCAGTTCGACTTTCCGAAGGCTTGATTCGCCGTATTGACCAGTCCCCTCATAGAGGAACCCCTCGTGAAACAGGAGCCCCTGCGTATATGCGCCGGGGTCGTGCGGCAGCGTGCGAACGACGGTGTAGCCGGCCCCCCCGCGCGGTAGCGGCGTGTCGTTCATCCAGGCCGACACGGCGAACACGCCCAGCGATACAAACGCGAGAATGGTGAGCAGGGCGAGACCGCGCAGACGGAGGTTTCGGCGGCGCGGCAGGTTCGCCACGTTTCTGGACTTTCTTTGTACACGCCGCCTACGTCTTGCCATGATCACTCCGCAACGCTCCGGCGGTCCGTTTCACGGGCTGTCGGTCGGTTCGCAAACGCCGCTCGCGCGCAGTATCGCGGGGCCGGGCACGCTGTATGATACCGCGTGGGAATCCAGCACCTCAAACCAGCCGGAGGAGCGCGTGTCCGCGACGTTTCACTGTTCCCAGTGCGGTCAATTGGTTTCGGTCGACGCGGAGCCGGGTCAGGAGGCGCAGTGTGGTGCATGCGGCACGTCGATTGTCGTGCCGCCGCCGGAGGCGGAGCCGGAGCCGGGTGCGTCGGCAGCGGTGGGTGATTCGGCGGCAGCGGACTCGCGTCCGCCCCTGCCCGGCCAGCCGATTGGCTATGCGCCGCCGCCCAAGCAGCAGCGCAAGGGCCTCGCGATCGCCTCTCTGATCCTGGGCATCATTGGGCTCGTCAGTGTGGGCTGCGCGCCGCTGCTGCTCGCCGGTCTGATCGGCCTGATTCTGGGCATCATCGCGCTGGTGAAGGCGAACATGAGGCCGGAAATGTACGGGGGCGCGGAATGGCCATCGCCGGCATTACGACCGGTGGAATCAGCTTGGTCATTGTCCCGATCATCCTGGTGTCGATCCTGCTTCCAGCGCTGTCGCGCGCCCGCGAGCTGGCCAAACGCGCGGTTTGCGCGTCCAATCTGCGGATCATCGGTCAGAACCTGCACATTTACGCCAACGACAACGGCGATTGGTTTCCGGCGGACCTGCAAACGCTGGTTGCGGAAGGCCTGACGAGCCCGGAAGTTTTGATCTGCCCTTCCTCGGGCACCGCGCCCGGCGCCCCCGATTTCCTCTACGTTCCCGGTCTGACCGACGCGGCAACGCCTAACTGGATCGTCGCGTTCGATGACGCCGCCAATCACAATGGCGAGGGCAGCGTCGTGCTGCGCGTGGACGGTTCTGCCACCTTCTTGCGCGAGCCGCAGTTCTCGGCCGAGTTGCAACGCGTGCGTGACGAGATCGACGCGAGCGAGTTCGCTGTCCATCCGTGGTACCGCAATTTCGATTGGTGAGCCGCGCGTTAGGAGGGTCCGTTGCCGGCCGATGGCTTGGCGATCTCGCGCAGCGTCTCGTCTTCCCGCAACAGCTCTAGGGCCATCGCGATGTCCTTGCCGAACTCGCGATCCTGTTCGGCGTGCGTGATGTGCCGGCGGATGGCTTGCTGCGCGGCGCGCGGGCCGATGCCGGGCTGCATTGGGGCGCGGTAGTCGATCGCCTGTGCGGCGCACATCATCTCGATCGCCAGCACAGTCTCGACGCGGTCGAGTATTTCGTAGCATTTCAAGGCCGAGGTCGCGCCCATGCTGACGTGATCTTCCTGGCCGAGCGAGGTGGTGATCGAGTCGGTCGCGGCGGGGTTCGCGAGCACCTTGCACTCATTCAGCAACGCGGCGGCCGTGTATTGCAGAAGCATGAAGCCGCTGTTCAGCCCGGTGTCCTTCATCAGCAGCTTCGGCAGGTCGTCTTCTCCGCTGAGCAGGAGGTAGATGCGTCGTTCGGAAATATTGGCGAAATCGGTCAGCGCGACCCCCAGGTACTCGAGCACAAGCGCCAGCGGCGCGCCGTGAAAATTCCCGCCACTGACGGCTTCGATTGTGCCATCCCGGCTTCCGCTGAAGAGAATTGGATTGTCCGTAACGCTGTTGACCTCGCGAATCGTCGTCTCGGTGAAATGGGTTAGCGCGTCGCGAAACGCGCCGTGTACCTGCGGCGCGCAGCGCAGCGAGTAGGGATCCTGCACGCGGTCGCAGTCCGCGTGCGACGCGAGAATTTCGCTGTCACGCATGTGGCGGCGGATGTTGGCGGCGACCGTTTGCGCTCCGGGGTGCGGCCGCGCGAGGTGCAGGCGTTCGTCGGCGGGCGCCACGCTGCCGCGACAGCCCTCCAGCGACATGCAGACGATCAGGTCGGCCAGATTGGCGAGTCGATTCGCCCGGACCGCGATGTTGGCCGAGTAGGCCGACATGAATTGCGTGCCGTTGACCAGTGCGAGCCCCTCCTTCGCGCCGAGCCGCAAGGGCTGCTCGCCGGCTTCAGCCAGTACTTGCGCGGCCGGTCGCGTGCCCGCGCTCGTGATCATTTCGCCGCGGCCGATCAGCGGCAGGGCCAGGTGCGCGAGCGGAGCCAGATCGCCGCTCGCCCCGAGCGAGCCGCGGATCGGCACGACCGGCAGGACGTCGTTGTTGAGCCAGGCGGTCAGTCGCTCGATCGTCTCGACTCGCACGCCGCTGAGTCCCTTGAGCAACATGTGGACCTTGAAGAGCAGCATCCAGCGCACGATGTCGGGCGGCGCCGGCGGCCCCACTCCGACGGCGTGCGACAGAATCAGGTTCTCCTGAAGCTGTTCGAGTTGATCGCCGGCGATGCGTTTGCGGCGCAGCTCGCCGAAGCCCGTATTCACGCCGTAGACCGCTTGGCCGGTTTCGAGCAGTTCTTCGATTCGCACCCGCGTCTGCCCCACGCGCGCCAGGGCGGAGGGGGCGAGCGTGAGCGCCAGCGACCGGCCGAGACAGGCATCGAGCGTTTCCAGGTCGAGCGCGTGCTCGCCGAGCGTTAGCGCGAAAGGGGTCAAGGTTTCCGCTCCCGATTCCATTTCGAGACCGTATCCACCGCGCCGCTCACGAATTCCTCGAGCGGGGGGATGCCGGACCGAGCGAAGGTTTCGTCGATCTCTTGCCGCAGCGCGGCGCGCGACCGGATCCGATAGTACCCCGCCGGCAGCGCCTCGTTGATCATGTCGACCGCTTCGGCGGCGCCATCGGTGACCCGGACGCGATAGACACCTCCGCCGTCCTGCGGCAGTCGCGCGCAGTACACCCAACGGGGGTCGCGCCGTTCGTAAGGTGCGGATTCGGGCACCAACGCCGGGAAGGGCTCGTCGCCGGGCAACGCGAGCCGTTCGAGCCGGGCGGTTGCGAGATCAAAGCGCAGCAGGCCCTGATCGCTCATTAGGAAAATGGTCCGCGAGCCGTCTTGCTCGTGACCCGGCAAGCCGCGCGCGAAGAACGTCGGCGGTGCATCGAGACCGAGCTGCTGCGCGATCCAGTGTGACGTCCACGTTTGCCGCGTGGTCGTGTCGACTAACAGGTGTGGGCCGCCGCGCAGCGCGATCTGAAAGACCTCTGGCCGATTCGGGACGGCTTGCACCATTCCGACCTCGGGCAGGTCGGGGTCGGTGGTATATTCCGCGTGCGCGCGGACCTCGCCGGTGCGATACTCCCCGCGCTCGCCCTCGGCCAGGGGCACCGCCGCCGTCACCTCGGCCAGCGTGCTGAAGAACGGACCGGCGTAGCGGTCAAAGGCGGGAATGTCCGCCGTGCGGATGTTCAGCCGTAGCGGATGCTCGTCGTTCTCCAACTCGAGCACGCGCCGCCGGCCGTAGACCCAGACACGGCCGGTCGATTCCTCGCGCCCGATCCACGGCCAGGTCTGCGGGCCGGGGAACCAAGTCGGCGTCGGACGGTCGAGGGCTTCCAGTGTTCCGCGTGCGGCGTCGTAGCGCATCAGCCGCCGATCGCGCGCCAAGATGATCCAGACGCCGGGTTGGTTTCCGACGGGGACGGCGAGCCGCGGGGCGCGCAAGATCGGCCGATCGGCGGCGCCCGGCGGCGGATCGAGCCGGAATTGAATCGTGTGCCAGAGCGCCTTGGCGGGAGGTTCGTCGGCGAATTTCGCGAGTGCGTCGCGGGCCGCTTCGACGCGGTCGCTGCTCAGGTGCCGCAGCGCATCCACCAGCGCCAGCCAAATCCTGCGCATCTGCGGTTCGGGAGACAGGTCCAGCCGGTGCCGAGCGGCGGCGTACACCTCGTCGTCGGGTTGCTCGCGAACGTATTCGAGCAGCGCGACGGCGCGCGCCAGCGGGGCGGCGTCGGCGTCGGAAAGGGTTGGGAGAATCGCGGCGAGGTCCTCGCGCAGCCGCGCGTGGTTTCGCTCGGACGCCGAATAGATCATCCAGTCCACGTACTCGATCAAACCGATCTGGCCGGGATGGTTGACGATCCGCAGCATTTCCTGCACGCGCGGGTCTTGGGGAAACTGGTACAGGAAGAACGCGACCGCCGCCGCGACGCGCGGGTTGCGAATCAGCATCAGTTCGCGCCGCGGCCTTTGCAGCACGTCACGGGCATCTTCGTACAGGCTGTCGAGCGCGCCCCGGGCGTCGCCCTGGAAAAACGGCAGCCACGCGTCGGTCCGCACGCGTATCCACTTGCGAACCTGACTCGACGATCGACGCAGGATCGCGCTGCGCGGCTCGACCAGCCGCAGACACTCGGACAGCAACTCGAGGTCCGACAACATCCATCCGCTGACGGCGAGCATGTTGCCGGCGATCCGCGTCGATTCGCGGTCTCCAAGGGCGTGGCGATAGCGCGTCCACCATAAAGACGCGGCGCTGTGCAGCGCGTCGACGAAGCGGTTCGCCGGCACCAGCACGCGTTGCACACGCAGGTCCGGATCGAAGTCGGTGCTGAAGCCGCCGGTCGTGAAGAGCCACCACTCCAGGTGGAAGGGGGCCTTGCCTGGCGCCATGAGGTCGAAGGCCGACGGCGTGCCCCAGTCGCGGCCCAGCATCGCGCGGTCGGTCGAGTACGCCAGGTCTTCCAGCAGGTTCCGCGCCGTCGCCGCGTCTCCGGCGACGTATGCGATGCGGGCGTGGAGCGGTGCGCTCAGTTCGTTGCGCGGGATCGGCTCGCTCAGCCCCCGCAGGGTCTCGTACGCCTGCTCGACCAGACCGTGCGCATAGAGCCGCAGCGCGCTCGCGACCGTTTCCCCGCGCGGGGCGTGATAGTCGCACAGCTCGACGAGTTGACCATTCGTAACCGGGCCGACTTCGTACGGTCGGGCGGGGCCGGTGACGCGGAGCCGCCCGCCAGCGGGAAGATCCGCCAAGCGTCGCCGCAGCTCGACCACGTCGCGCACCCGCCGCGTGTTGACGTGCGTGATGAGCGTTCCGGGCTCCAGGGCGAGGTCGTCCGACGCGCGGACGAGCAGCACCGCGCGAACCGGCGGCACGATGTTGTCGAGAATGTAGCGCAGTCGATAGCGGATCTCGGCGTCGGGCTCGTCGGCCAGCCGCGCGCGAAGGCGGTCGGCGTGCTCCGGCCCGGCGGCGATGATGGCGCGGGTCGCTTCCTCGCGAATGAGGTAGTCATCGTCGCCGAGCCGCTCGATCAGCACCGCGAGACCGGGGGCTTCTTGGACGGCGCCTCGGAATTCGGGATCCTGGGCTTGGGCGCGCGTGCTTGGCGCAAGTGCCGCCCATCCTGCGAGGACGAACACGATTCGGACTCGGTTGTCGCGCATAGGCATCTCCCGAAAGCGACCTCTACAGTCTATGTTCGATCGTGGCAGTCTCGCCAGTAGCTGGGCCGGCGAAAGGTCGGCGAATTCGAGTCGATGGGAGAGACTCACAGGCTGATAGCCTGTGCTACACTCATAGGCTGATAGCCTGTGCTACACTCACAGGTCTTGGGCGAAGGGAGATTATGGACGCCACGGTCATCACGATCTTCGGCAGCTCGCAGCCGGCCGACGGAAGTGCGGCCTATGCAACGGCCCTCGAACTCGGCAAGGCCGTCGCCGACGCCGGCTGGACGGTTTGCAACGGCGGCTACGGCGGGACGATGGAGGCGGCCACCCGGGGCGCGGCGGACGCCGGGGGGCACACGATCGGCGTGACCTGCTCGGCGTTCCGTCGCAGCAAGCCCAATGCCTACATCCGGCAGGAGGTGCCGACTTTCGACCTTCTGCAACGGCTGAACACCCTTGTTCGCATGGGAAGGGCCTATGTCGTGCTCCCCGGCGGAACCGGTACCGGATTGGAGCTCATGCTCGTTTGGGAACTTCTGAACAAGGGACTTCTGAAGCGTCGCGGGCCACTCATTCTGCTCGGCCAGCACTGGTCAGCGCTCGTCGAGTGCGTGCAGCGGGAACAACCCGACTGCCGCGTGCCCGAGATCGCCGGCGATCCGGAGGACGTCGTACGGATTCTGCGAGCGCATTTCTCGGGTGATGCAGACTGATCCGGTTCGTCTGATTCGCTACCGAGATCGCCGAGGTCGCCGGGTCTGCGGAATATAGCAGGGGGGGGCCGCGAGCGATGGCGGTGTGAGAACCGGGACGCCCGCTTTGCTCCTTGGCTGTTGAGACGCCCGCCCTCCCCGCGGGGCGCGTAGATTCGCAAGAGAATTCCGTTCCGGGTTTGATCTTCGTGATCGATCGGGACCCCCCATGTCGTAGTTCAGATGAGTTGAAACGCGATATGTTCGGCATTCCAATCAGATGGCGACAAGCTCCGAACCGCGGCGGGCCGCTCGGTGGGCGTGACGAAGCTCCGTCACAGGCGCTTGACCCCCGGACGCTCTTGCCTGTACCATTCACGGTGAAGTGGTTGCCACGGCAGGCTCTGGAATGGCGCGGTGTAGGAAACAGGGCATGCAAGGGCTGCTCAATTCGAGGAGCGCTACCGTCCGGAGGATCGATTGCCTGCGGACGGACTTGTCGGGTCGGCATCGGTGGGCTCGATCCGGCACGGCGTCGGGCGTGCGTGCGCGACGCCAGCGTCTTGATGTTTCGAGAAAGATCGCATGATTGTTGATTGTCATACACAGATTTGGGATTCGGCCACTGCGCGCGGGCGGGCCGACACGGCCATGGTCAGCGAGGCCGTCCAAGCGGACGCAATGCATCATCTCGAAGCGCTTGTCCCGGTCGACCACGCGTTCGTGTTGGCGTTCAAGAGTTCGTATCTCGAGGCCGAGATTCCCAATCGTTTCGTGGCCGACTACGTGCGGCAAAATGCGTCCAAAATGGTCGGCTTCGCCGGGATCGATCCGACCGAAGTCGATTGGCGCGAGGAGCTGCGCATCGCGCAGGAGGAGCTGCACCTCAAGGGCGTCACCGTCTCGCCGGCGTTGCAGAACTTCCACCCCTGCGACACGCGCGCCATGCGGCTCTACGAGCAGTGCGCCAGCCGCAAGATGCCGATTATCTTCGAGCAGAATCATCGCAGCGCCGCCGCCAAGATGGAGTTCTCGCGGCCGGCCCTGCTCGATGAGGTCGCCCGCGAATTCCCCGACCTGCCGATCGTGATCGCGCATATGGGGCATCCCTGGATTGCCGAGACCGTGGTCCTGCTCGGAAAGCACGAGCGCGTCTTCGCCAACGTCGCCGGTTTGCTGCGGCAGACCTGGACGGCGTACAACGCTTTGCTGACGGCGTACGAATGCGACGTGATGAACAAGCTGCTGTTCGGCAGCGGTTTTCCCCATCGCTCGCCGACGGCATGCATCGAGTCGCTCTACTCGATCAATCAGATTCGCGAAGGCACCAGCCTGGCCGCGATCCCGCGCGAGCAACTGCGCGGCATCGTCGAGCGCGACGCACTTGCGCTGCTGGGCATCGAGCAGCCCGCCGCTCGCGTCACCAACAAGCCCAAATCGACGATTCTCGCGGATGATGAATAGCCCCCTGCGCGAACGGACGGGTCGGCGTCGGGCCGCGGCCGCGGTGATGCTGATTCCCCTTCTCCTATGTTTGCTCGCGGGCTGCCGCCTGCCCGACTCGGAGGTTCGGCTCGTTTCGTACAAGGACCGGGAGTTTCCCGAGCCGTACGGAATTCGCTTTACGGACTGCACGTATCGGACCGAGCCGACGGGGGACTACCACATCGTCGCACGCGTCGCGCGCGAGCCCGGCGACTCGAACAGCGGCCCGATTACCCAATACATGCACATTCATCTGTTCTGGAAACCGCGGCCCGGCCGAACCTTTGTGAACCGGTCGACCATCGATGCGACGCTACGCTATGTGATCGTGACCGACGCCGGCACCGTGGAGTATTCGGGGACGGGTTTTGTCTATCCCAAGCACCCGCGCAGAAGCGACAAGCTGATCGCCGAAATCGAAAGCGCACGGCTGAAAGTCGCGTCGCTGGTCGGCGAGCCGACCGAGATGCTCGGCGACTCACGCCTCAGCGGCGTGCTGGTCGCGACCTTTGATCCAAGTCGAACGCTGGACCTGCTGCACGAGATGAACCTTCATGCCGCTGGGCAGGGAGCGACTTCGGGCCCGCCGGCCGAGCCGAAACCCACCGAATAAGCCGTACTATGGCGGCGCGTCGATCCGGTCCCGGATCGCCTGCTCCAGTTGCGGGTCGGCCAGGATGGCCTCGATTCTCTTTCCGATCGCAGCGAGGTAGGTCGCACCGCGTTCGCGCTCCTTGGCGGTCGTCTTTGCGAGCAGCAGCTTCATCAAACCGGACGGGTCGGTCATTGTGTTCGACAAGGCGCTCTTTTCGACTTGTACCGTGCGCAGCAGCGCGGTCATGCGGTTGTATTCGACGATGCGATCATCCAGATAGTCGCGGCGCTGCCCGGCATCGAGCGCGTGGAATCGTTCGATGTGGCTCATCACCAGCGGTTTGAATGCACCGAAGACGTGCGCGCGAAAATTCGTCTGCTCGTCGGAGGCCAACCGCCGCAGTGCTCCGGTGAACGCCTCTCGAAACGACGTCTCGCC
Organism: Planctomycetota bacterium; assembly: GCA_022574815.1. Taxonomy (GTDB): domain Bacteria; phylum Planctomycetota; class Phycisphaerae; order UBA1845; family Fen-1342; genus JACZRH01. Next base: position 17,489 of record JACZRH010000011.1, read on the forward strand.
GAGAAGCCGGCCGATTTGTTCCCGCAAGAAACGCGTCGTCTCCGCCGGACCCAGCCGCGGCAAACCCTTGGGATGCGCGATGAAATGAACGGACTCGGCGGCCTCGGCGCTCGCGCCCGGGACGCGGGGCGCGAGCACAAACACATTGACCGCCCACCACGCCCCAGCTAAGACGAGCACGGGCGCGACGCACGCCGCCACGCGCGCGATCCGTCGCGATCGATAAAATGTGGTCGTCGAACCCGGATGCAGGTGTCATCCTCCGTTGTCGCCGCGCTCCAGCGGTGAGAGGCTATGCGAGGGGCCGTACGCGGTCCACAGCGGGCGTGCCATGCTCTTCGTTCTGCTCGAACACACGGTCGAACACCCGCGGCCCGGCGCACACTGGGACTTGATGATCGAGCTGCCCGGCCGGGAGAAGCTCGCGACTTGGCGCCTGGCGCACGACCCCATCACGCATGTGGGCGCCATCGAAGCGGTGCGGATCGGCGAGCATCGTCGCGTCTACCTCCATTATGAAGGCGACATCGGTGGAGGGCGCGGCAGCGTTCGCCGCGTAGACCGCGGCGAAAGTGTGCTGCTCGAGTCGAGCGAGGAGCGGATCGTCGTGGAGCTGCGCGGGGCGGCGCTGCGGGGCCGTTGCGAGATTGCGCACGTCGGTGAAGGCGCCAGGTTCCGTCGGCTCGACCGTTGACGGCATCAGCCGTATAAGCACGGTTCCACAACCGAGTCGATCCGGGCGCGACCGACGGAGGCGAAGGGCGTTCGGATCGGCAAGAGCGGAGGCACGAGTGGTGGCACAGAACGCGTACGAATCGTTCGTCGGGCGGATCAAGGACATCGACACGGCCCACCAGATCGAGTCGCTGCTCGGCTGGGACCAGGAAACGTATATGCCGCGCCGCGCGGCCAAGGACCGCGCCAACCAGATCGCGCTGATCGCGGGGATCGCGCACGAGCGGCTGATCAGCGAGGAGGTGGGGTCGCTGCTCGAAGAGCTCGAACGGAACGGAGCCGACGACGACCCCGTTGTCGCGACCAATGTGCGCGAGACACGCTGGCGCTATGACCGCGCGGTCAAGCTGCCGACCGATCTGGTGAAAACGATCGCCAGGACCAGCACGCTCGCGAAGGCTACCTGGGCCGGCGCGCGAAAGGAGTCCGACTTCTCGCGTTTCGCACCGCACCTGGTGGAGCTGCTCGACCTCAAACGCCAAGTCGCCGAGCACATCGGCTACGACGGCGAGCCCTACGACGCGCTCATGGACGAGTACGAGCCCGGCGCCCAGGCCGCCGACGTCCAGGTCGTCTTCGACCGCGTCAAGGCCGAGCTGGTCCCGCTGGTCGCCGCCATCAAGGACGCCCCGCGCCGTCCGGACACGACGATTCTCACCCGCACTTGCCCGGTCGCCGGCCAAGCCGCGTTCGACCGCCGCGTCGCCGAGGCGTTGGGCTTCGATTTCGAGGCCGGGCGGATCGACGTCTCGACGCACCCGTTCTGCTCGGGGCGCGGGCCGCACGACGTGCGCCTGACGACGCGCTACGACGAGCACTACATGCCCATGTCGCTGTTCGGCACGATGCACGAAGCCGGGCACGGGCTCTACGAACAGGGGCTCGACCCCGAGCACATCGGCACGCCCATGGGCGACGCCGTCTCGCTCGGCATTCACGAATCGCAATCGCGGCTGTGGGAAAACCAGGTCGGCCGCGGACGCATGTTCTGGAATCACTACTACCCGGCGTTGCAAGCCGAATTCCCGTCGCTGGCGGATGTGCCGCTCGACGACTTCTATTTCGCGATCAACACGGTCCGCCCGTCGTTCATTCGCGTCGAGGCGGACGAGGTGACGTACGGGCTGCACATCATGCTGCGCTTCGACCTCGAGCGGCGCATGATCTCCGGAACGCTGGCGGTCAACGACATCCCCGAGGCCTGGAACACGGGCATGCAGGAGTTGTTCGGCATCACACCGCCCGACGACGCGCGGGGTTGTCTCCAGGACATTCACTGGAGCATGGGGACTTTCGGCTATTTCCCGACCTACGCTCTGGGGAACCTCTACGCGGCGCAATTCTTCGCGGCGGCGCGCCGGGCGCTGCCCGATCTCGATCAACAGATCGCCGCCGGCCGAACGGCCCCGCTCTTGCAATGGCTGCGTGAGAACATCCACCGGCACGGGCAGCGCTACCGCGCGCACGAACTGGTGAAGGTTGTCACGGGCGCGGAGCTTTCGCACGAGCCGTTCATCGCGTACCTGAACGCGAAATTCCGCCCGCTGTACGGCATCTGACTCTGGCGCATTGGTTGTACTTCCGCGGCTCCCCGAGCCGCAGGCTTCAGCTTGCGTGGATGTGCACCGCGCAGTCATGTGTTGAGGTCCGACTCGAACGACAAAAGTGGATCAAATCACCAAGCGTACCAAGACCAGTTTTTTTCGTGTCCTGGGTGGTTCCGTCACACCAGACCGGACGGCCCGCCGCTGGAATGGATAGAGCAAACGGATCACTCCGCGTTATGATGGCAGCCGTATGACGCCGACCGACCCGCCTTCAACGTCGCCCGACGACGCGCTTCAGAATTCGCGCGCTGATAATTCGGCGGTGTCGAGCGACCTCTATTGCCCCGACTGCGGCTACAACCTGCGCGGCCTGCCGGCGGTGCGCTGTCCGGAGTGCGGGCTGTCGGTCGAGGCGCTCATTGCCGAGCCGGGGATACCGTGGGTCCGCAGGCACGAGTTGGGTTGGTTCCGCGCTTATTGGAAAACCGTCTGGACCGTCACGTTCCGCCACAAGCGCTTCGCCCGCGAAATCCTGCGTCCGGTCAGCTACGCCGACGCGCAGCGGTTTCGGTGGGTGACGATTGTTCACGCCTACGTGCCACTCTTGGCGTCCCTGGGGCTGGGATACTTCTTCGGGCCGGAGGAGGTGGCAGAGTTCCCCGACACTGTCAAGCCGTGGAAGATTTGGATTGTCGCGGCAGCCCTATTGCTGTTCTTCATTGCGGCGACTGGAGTGCCGAGCTATTTCTTCCATCCGCGTCGCTTGCCGGTCGAACTCCAGAATCGAGCAGTCGCCATGAGTTATTACACGAGCGCGGCGCTGGCTTGGATGTTTGTTTCGCCGCTCGTCAGCGGGATCGGGCTGGCCTTAGAAGGTGCAGTCGGCGAGACGGTTGTCCTGGCCGTGCATTTGGTTGCAGCGAGCGTCGTTCTTATGTTGTTCGGAGTGTGGTTGTCCGACCTGCGCCGCTTGGCGGGCCGAATTCTTCGCGCCCGGCTCAACGGCTGGCTGGTGTCCGCGAGTATAGGCTTACTATGGCTCGCCGTTGGTGTATTCATCGTTGTTGGATTGCCGGCGGCAGTCTCATTTGTCGTCGTCGTCGTCAGGAGCCTCACGTAGCCTATTGGACTCGAAGTCGCTCATCGGCCTCGGGCGGTCGCCATTCAGAAAGAACAAGAGGTCCGCCCTTTTGGGACCGAGGGAGCCGTCCTCTTCGATCGTGTACGCTCCCCGATCGTCTTTTCCATCCGGCCCCACGCTGTACAAGATGGGCGACGGCCTATCCGGGCGATAAACGAGCGTGCCACCGGCGTCGGCGAATGGGTCGCCGGGTAGCGCCGGAAGATACTCGGGCACGAGTTCGCTCAATCGTTCCGGCCGCCGTCCGTGGTCCAGCTCGAACAACCGGATGGCCAGGGCCGTCGCCGCCATTCGCCGCTTGGTCAAAGCGTGAAAACACGACTCGATCGATCTTTCCAGGGCCGGCCAGAGTATTGAGCTCATCAATTGGACCAGGCGATCGAACCCAGAGTCAAGTTCCGGTTCAGTTGGAAACAGGTCCTTCGCCGCCGGCCAGTTCGGCGCCTGGCTGGCCTCGGCGAACGCTGTGCTTCGGTCCATCATGTCGATGGCATCGAGCAGCCAAGCCGGGCCGAACGCAAAACGCAGGGGCCACGGCGTTTGGCCGAGCGGTCCCAGATAAAGCCATTGAACGGTATCCAACTGCGCCATTCGTTCCCAGTAGAACGCTCGAAGGGCGGCCGCCCGCGAGGGGCGTTCGTCGAGCAATTCCGCGATCAAGGCGCGGACTTGGGCGCGGCCTGCGATCCCGCCGGGCGAAGCAAGCCGGGAAGAGACGGCGTCAACGCGAAGCGTCGGCGCAAGATTCTCCACGCCATTCGCGGCGATTGCCGAAATGGCCAGGCTGACGAGGTGGGATATCAACAGCGCGGAATCCTGGGCCACCGCGTCTGAGCAGCGAAGTATATCCCGCAGAATCTCGATCGCCTCCGCATCGTTGCGCCGTTCGTGTGAATACAGCGCCGCCGAACAAAGCAACTTCGAAAGTGTCCTCTGGCCGGAAAGGTGCGGTAGTAATATGTTGAAAACTGGACTTGCTATGCGAATGTTCCAGTCAACCGCCGACCTTGCCCGTGCCTGCCGCGCCAGACGCAATGCCTCGCGGTTCGCCTCGAAGAGATCGCGCGCCTCGCGAGGGTGTTGCCGGCACAGTCGCGGATCGGTCAAGATATCGTTAAACGTCAGAGTTACGCTATCCGGTACCGTGACGGCTGCGGCGGCCTTCCTGAGAAAGTGAGCCGCGTTCTGTTCGTCGGGCACCGCCGGTTTCCGAAAGTCCTCGAGCAGCACCGGCTGACCCAGCGCGCGATAGTGTGCGATTCGCTCTTGAAAGCGCCGATTTGCCTCCCAGCCCCACCACCAGCGCAGCGCGCCGAGGGCGACGAGCAGAACGCCGACGGCGACACCGATCCGCTTCAGCCACCAGAAGCGTGGCGGGATCGGTCGGGTGTCGCTGGGTGCATCGACGATGCTGTTCGGCATGGTGGCCATACGCGGATTGTAACATCGCAGCGGGCTTGCCCGGTAGGGGCGCCGCCGTGATCGCGAAGCCTTGCGACGTGCTACTCGATTACGCGCCGGCCGTTAGTTCGACGTGATGCCCTTTGATTCGCGCGAGCCTTGAGGCCCCGGTCGGCGACCAGGTGTGATTCGACAATTCGCGACACGATTCGACGGCGGCTTGCGGTCGTTACGACATATATTGTTGCAGGCTGTTGCGAACGAAGGGAGTTCAATATGCCGAATCGAATCACTCGTCGAGCGCTTCTCGGGACGACACCGCTGATCGTGGCGCAAGTCGCGCTCGGGGCGCAAAGCCGTGAGGACGTCGCGACATCAAAGGCCGTCGATCCGCATTTTCCGTCGCAGGATCCCACGCGCGTGCGCGAGATGGTCGCCGTCTCGCACGGCAATCTGCAGCGGGTGCGCGAGCTGGTCGAAGCCAGCCCGGCCCTGGCCAAGGCGACGTGGGACTGGGGCTTCGGCGATTGGGAGACGGCGCTGGGGGCCGCCTCGCACACCGGCAGACGCCGGATCGCCGAGTTGCTGATCGCCAACGGCGCGCGGCCGGACATTTTCACGTTTGCAATGTTCGGCCGGCTTGAGGTCGTGAAGGCCTATGTTCAGGCCGATCCCGGCATCCAGCGCACGCCGGGGCCGCACGGCATCACGTTGCTGTCGCACGCCGAGAAGGGCGGCGAGCAGGCGGCGGGGGTCCTCGAGTACCTGACAGCGCTCGGCGACGCGGACAACGGCCCGGAATCCATGCCGCTCAGCGATGATGAAAAGAAGACCTACGTCGGCGAGTACGCCTTTGGGGCGGGACCCGAAAACCGGTTGCGAATCGAGGTCAGCCGTGGAGGGCTGCTCGGGATTCGGCGTGGACCGAAGGGCACTATGCGGCGACTACTTTATCTCGGAGATCACGCCTTTCACCCCGCCGGAGCGCCGGCCGTGCGCGTTCGCTTCACCGTGCGCGAGGGAGTCGCGGTCAAGCTGAGCGTTCACGATCCGGAACCGATTCTGGAAGCGCGGCGGGCAAAGGCGTGATCCAAGCGATGGCATCGGTCTCCGCGAACGCCGTCGGCGGAGACAGAGCTTGGCCGACTGCGGCGAGTCAGATTTCGACCACGATCTTGCCGAAGTGCCGCCCGGCGGCCAGGTATTCGAGCGCCCGCGGCAATTCGTCAAAGGGGAACCGCCGATCGATGACCGGGCGGATGTGGTGCTGCTCGATGAAGCGGATCAGGTCTTCGAATGCGGCGCGCGAATCGACGAATATGCCGGCCACGTGAATGCGGTTCATCAGGATGTGGGCGAGGTTGACCTCGCATGCGAGTCCGTGCAGGGCGCCCACCAGCGCGATGATCCCGTTCGTTCGCGTGGCGCGCAGCGACTGTCCGAAGGTGGCCGAGCCGATCGTCTCAACGGTCAGATTGACCCCGAGACCATTTTCGAGCCGCTGCACCTCGGCGTCCCACTTGGGATTCGTTGTGTAATTGATGGTGTGGTCAGCGCCGAGTTGGGCGGCGCGGGCGAGTTTTTCGTCGCTGCTGCTGGTGATGATGACCTTCGCGCCGAGCGCCTTGGCTAGTTGCAAGGCGAAGATCGAAACGCCGCCGGTGCCGAGGGTCAGGACGGATTGCCCGGGCTGGACGTCGCCTTCGGTCACGAGGGCGCTCCACGCCGTGAGCGCCGCGATCGGCAGCGTGGCCGCTTGGGCAAAGTCGTAGCCCTCGGGCAGCGGTAGGAGTGCGTCGGCCGGCAGCACGACCTGCTCGGCGCCCATGCCGGGCTCGGGGCAGCCGAGCATCGATGATTTGTAGTCGGCCTGGCAGGGCCCGTCGATCCAGCGCGAAACCGCATGGGTGACCACGGGGTCGCCGACCTTGAAGCGCGTCACGCCGGCCGAGACTTCCGACACGACGCCGGCGGCATCGCTGATCGGCGTCGCGGGCAGCGCGAGCTTCGGGTTGTAGGAGCCGCGCAGCACGAGCAGATCGCGATAGTTCAGGCTCAGTGCCGTGAGATCAACGCGCACGCATCCGGTAGGAGGGAGCGGCTCCGGCTCGGCGTGGACGAGCTTGAGGTTCTTGAGGCCGAATTTGTCGAACGTGAATTTTCGCATTGACGGCAATCCCTTTGAGTCGCGTCGCGGGTCGATCATAGTATCGTGGTCGTGCGGCTCAAAAAAGGGGTCGGGAGTCTTTGTTTGGTTCATAGCACAGTTGCATTCTTGCGATAGGGGGAAAAAGACTCCCGACCCCTTTTGCTGTCGCATGAGCGCGCACGATTTCTTAGCTCAGCAAGAGCCGCAGCCCGGTCAGCGCCAGGAGAACGTGAAACGCGAGCCGCACCCAGCGAATCGGCCAGGCGTGGGTCAACCCGGCTCCGCACCAGCCACCCACCAACGCCCCAGGCGCCAGCCAGGCCGCCAAGCCGAAACCCGTGAGGGAGCTGACGGCTTCCATGCGGGCGATCGAGATGGTGAGCGCCGCCGCCGTCGCAGGCGCGATGAACAGGATCATGGCGGTGGAATTCGCGATCGCGTTTCTCATGCGGACGCCAAGTCCGAGGTGCTGGGCCGGAACGGCCCACGCCCCGCCGCCGATTCCGAGCAGCCCGGCGATCAATCCCGCCGGAAGTCCGACCAGCAATCCGTACAGGGCATGCCGGCGTGCGATCGGGCAGCGGTCGCGCCTGGGGTGTGCGCTGCCTGCGGATCGGCGGAGGTAGAGATGCGTGCCGACGACCAGCAACAGGAAGCCGCCGAACACCCGCCTTAGGATCTGCGTCTGCTCGCCGTCAAACAGCGCCGCTGCGGCGACGCCGACGACGATACCGGCGATGGAGGGGGGCACGATCCCGCGCAGCAAGGGTCGCACGACCGCCCCGGCGTGGGCGTGACGCCACGCAGCGGGAATGGCGACGAAGATCGATGTTGTGATCGCGGCCAACTTGTACAGGTGAAACGAATTCGGCCCGAACCGCTCCCCGAGGATGAGGATCATCGCGGGGATCATGACGATCCCGCCGCCGACTCCGAGCAGGCCGCCGATCACGCCGGCCCCGAGTCCGACAAGCAGCATCCAGATGCCTTGATCCCAACCGACCATCGCGGCCTCTGCTTTCGCGCAACGCGCGCGGCCGAGATCGTATCCGACCGGTCGCGACACTCAAGCGCCGGCGAGCGGAACGAAGCGCGGCAAACGGGCTGCTAGCACCCGTTCGCGCGCGGAGCGATTGTCGCTAGACTGCGAGCGCACCATGGCGGGAGAACCTGCGTGAACCGTTCGCGCCGCATTCGTATCTGGCCATTCGCTTTCTTCGGTCTCGCGCTCGCGAGCGCGATCGGTGTTGCGGCCTGGAACCATTCTCACACGTATCCCAAGCGATTCGCGGCCGTCGTGGAAGGCCGAATCTACCGTAGCGGGTCCGTCTCGGCGGCGCAGCTCGAGCGGTTGCAGCGTGAACACGGAATTCGGCGCGTGATCTCCCTGCTCGACGCCGAAGCGCCCGAGACTCTGGCCGAACGCGACGCCGCTCGCGAGCTTCGCATCGACTGGCACAACATTCCGCTGCGCGGCAACGGCGCGAGCACGTCCGCGGACCGCGAGCGGCTGCGCGAGCTTTTGAGCGAGGACGGCGCCGGGCCGACGCTAGTCCATTGCGCGGCCGGAACGAACCGCACCGGGCTGGCGATCGGCATGTTTCGTCTCCATCACCAGGGATGGTCGCTACAAGAGGTCATGGAGGAGATGGGCCGGTTCGGTTTTGAAAACGAGCCGCACCATCGGAATCTACGTGAAGCGCTTGCCGCCGAGGCCGCGCTCGCGGCCGCGAAAACGTCGCCGCACGGACGCCAAGAGAAGGGCCCCTGATCCGGTCGTGGGATGGCCGGTTCGTGCCGGTTATCCGCAATGCTGCCAAACCTGGGTTGGGGCCGATGGACCAGCGGTTACACTTACTCTCCCGCAACCAGCCGCGAGGAGCACGCGTATGTCCGTGACCGACCAGCCGAATTCGCAGATTCCGTCGTACACGCCGCCTGAGCCGCGCAAAGGGCTCTCGCGGGTCGTCAAAGTGCCGTTGATCGTCGGGGGCGTGTTCGGCGTAATCACGGTGGTCGTCTGCGGTGGGATCATCTACGTCTTTTCGAAATCGCCGGATACGCGCGTGCTACCCGGCCGCCAGATTTCGACGCGCTTCGTCGAACAGATTGATAAGCTCGCCGTGTTGGAGGACGGTGAGCAGATCCAGTTTTTCTATTCGGACGCGGTCACGGACATCGCGGACGGGTTCTACCTGGTCACCGACCGCGCCGTCATCATTTACTCGAACCAGTTTGACGAGCCCACCATTCGCGTTCCGTTTGAGGAGATCGTGGATATCGAAGCGGACTTCTCCGACTCCTGGTTCATGGATTCCACCATCACACTCAGCCTGGCCGACGGCAGCTTGGCCTCGTTCCCGGTCTCGAGCGAAGGCGGCGGTGACAAGCAAGTCTACGACGCACTCAAGAAAAAGCTGCAACTCTCGGGAAAGTGAGCGAGCAAACGGGGACAGGTCCCGGTCCTGTATTGCGTGCGAGTTAGGCCACCAAATCGCAAGGCTTGTTGCCGAAGCGCGTGCGAAGCTGGTCGACGATCTCGGCATGGCGCTGGCAAACGCGCGATTCGCTCACGCCGAGCACGGTGCCGATCTCGGCCATGGTGAGTTTTTCGTAATAGTAGAGTGTGATGATCAAACGGTCCTGGTCCTTAAGACCGCGCGTGAGGTACTCGCGGATCAGTTCGCGTTCGGTGCGGTGAACCGGCCCGGGATTCGGGTCGGCGGGGACGAGAAAGCCGACCCGCGAATCATCGCGCCGGTCTGTGGAAGTTTCGAGCGGCACGCAGTGCGACGCAATGACGGTCTTGCGCATGCGATTGAACTTGGTCAGCTCGAGGCCCATCCGATCGGCCAACTCGGTCGAGGTGGGCGGACGCCCACGTTGGGCTCGGAAATTGCCCTCCACCAAATTCAATGAGCGCTCGAACGTACGCCCGGCCCGGCCCAGCGGATCGATCTCTCGCTGCCAATCGCGAATCGCACCCACGATGCGTTGCCGGCAATAGGTCTCGAACTTGACACCCCGCTCCGGATCGAAGGACGTGACGGCGGCGATGAGGCCGTCGTAGCCGGCGCTGGCTAACTCATCGACCGTGACCCGCGGCCAGAGCCGGCGGGCCATGATCTCGGCCAGCTTTTCGACGATGTGCATGTAGTGCTCCACGATCGCGTTCCGGGCGCTATCGGAGTGCGTCCGGTGAAACGTGCGCCAGAGTCGTTCGATCCGGGGGGCTGATTCCTTGCGAGGCTTCTTTGCGATGGCGGCGTTCATGGCGTCCTCTTGGCGCGGATTCGACGCGAGCCAGACAGGTGGGATCGGCTTATCGCCGCATCTCGCGACGAATCCGGGCAGCGTCCTTGCTTGACAAACGAAACGATCCTGATGAGGCATCCCGGAGTCCCGGCTTGAGCCGATTTCCGAGGGAAGTGACACTGAGAGTACGTGCGAGCTGTGACTGCTGACTGGGCGTATAAGGCCAACGCGACCCGATAAAACGGCCGCACGATGTTTTATCAGCTTCGCTCATACGCGCCAGATGGTCGGAAAAATCTGTGAGACCGTTAATATGGGTAAGTATTAGTCCTGGGAGCGGTAACGGTCAAGTAAAGATAGAAAAGTTTTTCCTGAATCGAATTCCCCACCCAGATTACGCCCGCGCGTCCATCGCCAGGCCCAGTGCGCTGTCGTCCTCGCCCGGCTTGGTAAACAGGCATTGGCGCTTGTACTGCTCGGGCGTCGAGCCACGCCGAGCAAGCAAGCGGCGATCCATGGCGGTGATCGCGTCCGCCGCTAGGCCTCGCACCTGTAAGTCACCAAGCCGAAAAGATTTACGACGCGAGCTGTATTCCTCGTTCACCGCGCCCAGCGCGAGGTCGACCGCACTGGAGAATTCCGGGGGGATGGGACCCGGGCAGCTCAGGCGGTAGTGCGGCGGGTCGTCCCAGCAGGGGCCGAGGACGAAGTCAATCTCCGCAATCCCGACCTTTTGGCAGGCGGTGCGGACGGCCGTGGTCACTTGGTTTTCGGTGAGTTTTTCGCCGGCTACGGATGCGACGCGCCCGGCCCGGTAGAGAAACTCGATCAGCGGGACTTGTTCGAGCCGGCCGTGAACGCGGACCACGTCATCGAGGCGGTAGCGCAACAGGCCGGCGGTGTTGCTGAGAACGACGATGTAGTCGTGGCCCACTTCGAGTTCGTCGGCGGTAAGCGTCGCGGGGTCGGTGGCTTGGCACTGCTCGATCGGAATGAACTCGAAGAAGGCGGACTGCACGTCCAAAACGCCGGTCGGAGTCTGGTCCTGAAGCGGAATGCTGACGCGCCCCTCGCTGGCCAGCAACCCGATGTCCCGAACGGGGGCATCACCGTACCACTCAGCCAGGCGATCGAGGTATTGGCCCATGCTGCCGCCCGTCCAGCAGGCGAGGAATTCGAGCTTCCAGAACTCGCGTGGGCGCAAGAGTCCATGCTTTGCACGCAGGCCGGCCAGCACCGCGGCCCGTTGCGGATTGGGCTTCAGGCCGGCTTCGAGCGGCCGGCGTTTGCGATCGTCGCAAACAATCGCGGGCGAAACCGTGCCGTCACGTACATCGCGAATCAGCGTTTCGCTTTCCTCGTTGGCCACCTGGGCCATGCGAATCAGGGTGGCGGGATTGGCCGTGATGGCGAACGCGACGTCGCGCGCGGCGCCCAGGCGCATCAGCGTGTAGTAGCGGGAGCGCGGGTCGGCCAGCTCGGCGATCTCCGGCTTGCCGACGTAATAGCGTCGCACGATCCGCTTTTGGGTCCGCGCCAGTAGGCCCGTAATCGCCCCGCAGGGAATGCCGCCGGAAGTGTGCTCCTCGTCGTAGCGCCCGGAGCTTTGCAGGATCGCCCGCAGGATGGCGGCGGGGTGGTCGTGTAGCATCTTCAGGCCGAAGATGTTCCAGCCGCGGCGATAGTCGGCGACGAAGTTCGGCGTGACGGGGATGCGTTTGGAGCGGGCGGTCGTGCCGCTGGTCTTGGCCAGCATTAGGACGCGCCGCCCGGGGGAGAACAGCGCATTCGTCTCGCCGGCGGCCACACGGTCGATGTAGGGTCGCAAATCGTCAAAGGTTTGCAAAGGCAATGCGTTTCGGAGGTCGGCGGTGCTGCGCACGCGGTCGAGCCGGTGTTTCTTTGCGAAATCGCTCCGCGCGACCTCCGCCACGGCCCTCGCGGCTGCTCGTTCCTGCGCCGCGTTCGCGTGCCGCAGCAAGCGCAAGAAGCGTTTCAGGGTCCGCGCGGCGTGCGCCCGTGCGATTCCGGCAGCGAAGTGATCGAGGAGAGTAGGCATCGTATCGAAGCCGCAGCGCGGTCAGCCCGACGGGCCGGCTAAGGTCTCAAGGTAAGCACTATCTCGCTGCGCGGGACGATCGGACGGTACGCCGGTCTCGCGCACGGCGCGTGCGTCCGGTGCCCGGCCGGCCACCGCCAGATGTTGGTCGAAGAATCGAACGATCAGACGGGAATAGGCCGCGGGGTGCAGGATCGCCGCTTGGTTGTGCCGCGCGCCGGGCGCGATCCAGAGGTACTTCGGCTGACCGGCGAGGGCGTACAGCCGCCGACTTTGCTCGACCGGCAGGTAGGAGTCCTTTTCGCCGTGGATGAAGAGCGTGGGCCGCGGCGTCATGCGCTGGATGGCCTTTCGCACGGAGGGGAAGCGGCAACGAAACTCACGCCGCGCGCGGTTGATCATGAGCCAGCGCAGGAACCGCCAAAAGACCGGCGGGTGGTGCTCGTACACGACGCGCACCTTGGCGAAGATGTACGCCCAGCGTTTCATGAGCGATTCGATGGTGGTATCGGTGCTGAACGCACCATCGGAAACGATCGCTCGGACTTCCGGGTTTTCAACGGCGGTCAAGATCGCCGCCCCGGCGCCGCGCGAGATACCGAAGATTCCGATGTCGCGCGGCCGGCCGCGCTCCTCGAGCCAGTTCTGGATGAAGGCGACGGCGCCGCGCATGTCGTCGATCTCGCGGTCGGTGACCCACTGGCGCGGGGCGTAGTCGTCCTCGACCAGCGACTGTCCGTGCCCGCGGAAGTCGAAGGTGAACACGTCGTAACCGACCTCCAGCAAAGGTCGGCAATAGCGTGCGCAGGAGTGCATGTCGGAGCAAAACTCATGGGCGAACACGACCAACCCGAGCCGCGGCACCGTCGGCTCGGCTTCGATGATCATGCCGAAGAGCCGCGAGCCGTCGAAGGCCGGGAAGCTCACCGGTTCGCCCGGTAAGCGCTCGAAATCGATGGGATTTCGTGCCAGGGGCGGTTTGGTGGTCCGCATGATGTTCAGGGAGATGCGAACGTACTTCGCGAGTATGAGCGCCGGGACAATGACGAGCGTGGCGGTGGTGGTGACGATTACGACGATGGCCCAGTTTCGGGCCAATATCTCGACAACGGACCAACCGAGCAAATCAGCACTCCGCGAAGGGCATCGGCAAGATCGACGGCGCGCACGTGAGCAAACCGCTTGGGATCATACTGTTCCCGTCTGCGGTCGTCCATCGGCGGCGCCCGCGGCTTCGAGCAAGGCCGTGGCCCAGCACGCCATCGCCTCGCCGCGGCCGATAGCGTCGAGCCCTTCGTTGGTCGTCGCCTTCAGGCCGACCGCCGAAATTGGAATATCGAGCAAATCGGCAATGGTCTGGCGAATGCGGTCCTTGTAGGGCGTGAGTTTCGGGGTCTCGGCGTGAATGATCAGGTCAACATTGCCCACTCGCCAGCCCGCGGAACGAATGCGTTCGAGGACCCTCGTTACGAAACGACGGCTGTCGGCGTTCTTGTGGGTCGGATCGGTGTCCGGAAACAACTCGCCGATATCGCCCAACGCCGCGGCCCCGAGTAGGGCGTCGCAAAGTGCGTGCAGGACGATGTCCCCGTCGCTGTGCCCGAGCAAGCCGCGGTCGTGCTCGATCGGAACGCCGCCAAGGACCAGCATGCGGCCTTTGGTGAAGCGGTGCAGGTCGTATCCGATACCAGTTCGAAATTCCATGCCGTTGAACAAGCCGGGGCGCGTGACGAGAACCTTACGGGGGGCATATGATACAAGGAAGCGCTGTGCGTGTGGAGTCGCCGCACGTGGCGCAGAGCGAGTGAGTCGATGGCCCGACAACGACCAATGGTCCAACACACCGATTTCCGCGCAGTACTCGCGGCGCGCGCCGACGTATCGCTCGGCGCGTACGGCCGGCGCCAACGGCGGCGCCAGATGCTCGTGGCGCTCGGCGGCCTGGCGCTGATCGGCGGGGCGTTCGCACTGTATGCGACGCTCAGCCCCGATTTTGGATCGTCGCGAGTGACGGAATACGCCGTGCGGGTGCGGTGCATCGTCGAAATCTGCGACTACGAGGCGGAAGTTCGCATATCGACGCAGCAGTCGCTACCGCTGACCTGTCCCCAATGCGGCCAACGCTCCTGCCGAGCCCTGTCGAAGTGTCTGAATGAAACGTGCGGCGAGTTGTTCTTTGCCGACTCGTCGAAGACTCATCCGCGTTGCCCCAAGTGCAAGGGCGCCAGGGTGGGTTCGGCCGCGTCGGAATTGGTCGCACCTTGAACGACGCGGGCGATCGCCCGTATAGGGAAATGGGCGAACGGTCGATAATCGTTGTACGCGGGCAAGCTCCGCGTTGACGCCTGCGTGTGGCGCTCATAGCATTTTTGTGCGCCGAGAGTGAGCTTCGGGCGGCGTTTGACCGGAATCGGTGCCGGACGGCGCCCTTAGGCGAAACACGGCAGGAGAGCCTACCACGGAGGTTTTCGATGTCGAAGCGCGACAGCATTTTCGAGATCGTTGAACGGCACACGGATAGCGACAAGTTTCGACAGCGGCATTGGGAGGGCAGTTTCGCCGAGTACCTCGACTTGGTCAGCGACAATCCGCGTATCGCTCGAAACGCCTTCCAACGCATCCACGACATGATCCAGCACTTCGGCATCGAGCGCTACACCTACATGAGGAACGACTTCGTTCACTACAAGTTCTTCGACGACCCGTTCGGCGACGGGGAGGACGCGGTCTACGGGCTCGACGGGGCCCTGATGCGACTGGTCGAGTGCTTCAAGTCTGCCGCCCACGGTTACGGGACGGACCGCCGCATTCTGCTGTTGCACGGCCCGGTCGGCTCGAGCAAGAGCACGATCGCCAGACTGCTGAAGAAGGGCTTGGAGTATTACTCGGCGCTCGACGAGGGGGCCTTGTACTCGTTTTCGTGGAAGATCGAGAACGAGAGCGGCGAGGTCGAGGTCGAGGATTGCCCGATGCACGAGGAGCCGCTCAAGCTCATCCCGCGCAAGGCGCGCGACGAAGTACTGGCGATGCTCAACGCCGATCTGCCGGATGACCAGCACATCCGCGTCGAGGGCGACCTCGATCCCTTCTGCCGCAAAACCTTCGAGGATCTGCTGATCCGCTACGGCGGGGACTGGAAGAAGGTGCTGGACCACGTGGTCATTCGGCGGGTGATCCTGTCGGAGAAGGACCGCTGCGGGATCGGCACGTTCCAGCCCAAGGACGAAAAGAACCAGGACTCGACCGAACTGACCGGCGACATCAACTACCGCAAAATCGCCGAGTACGGCAGCGAGAGCGATCCGCGGGCATTCA
>JACZRH010000226.1 GCA_022574815.1 Planctomycetota bacterium
TTCACCTTCCGTCCCCTCGACCACTTTACGCGCTTCCTTAATTCGGGCAAGCTGCTCTCCTATGAATTGGATTATACGCCCGAAAGCCTGACCGACATCTTGCAAGAACTGCTGCGTACCGAAGGCTGGCAAGAGAACGTATACATCCGGCCCCTCATTTATGCTGCTGACAACATCATTGGCGTCAAGCTACACGACTTGAACCCGCAGATTACCATCTTCTCGCTACCATTCGGCAGCTACGTGCCCAACGAAGAAGGCACTCGCGTCACCTTCTCAAGTTGGAACCGCATCGACGATAACTCCATCCCGGCACGCGGCAAGATTACCGGCGCTTATGCCAACTCCGCCCTCATCAAAACCGACGCGATCCGCGCAGGCTACGACGAAGCCCTCGGTGGCGGACTTGAGCGATTCCCAGGCGCCGGCCTCTTCGCTGCTGATGTATCCGTTGTCGTGGATCGACTCGCTGACCGTGACGCGCTGAACGTGTTTGCCGATGCGATTGGGCCGTAAGAACGCTGTAAGCGAATGTGATAAAACCGGCCTCCGGCCGGCAGACTCTATTGGCGATTCTACGATTGTATTTGCACCGTGCAAGACTCGCCCGGTCGCCCCTCTTTGAATCGACATAGCCACCGAAGGGACTCGAACCCATAACCTGCGGTTTACAAAACCGCTGCTCTGCCAATTGAGCTACGGTGGCAAGTCGTTTCATGGTAGGTGCTTATGGCGATCCTGGTGTCTGCCATAACCGATCACAGCGGTTGTCGCCATGGTTGTCGCCAAATGCCGGCTGGGACGAAAAGCCTTCATACGGGAGCCGCCAATGCGGTTCAACCTGCGGTTTGTGAAACCGCTGCTTTGGATCTCGAGCGAGGCTATCGCGAAGAACGGCAGCGGTCAATGCACTTGCCCGGTCGAGATGCGGTAAGCCTAGGCCCGGACTTGGATTCTAACCGCCAAACACGACGCCTAGCCGTTTGGCACACTGGGCGTCTCCAACGGCGGCGAGGCGGGGTAACGACGCCAACGAGCAGGCTTGCCGCGAGGTTGACAGCCTAACAAAAAGCTAATAGTGTGAGCGCCGAGGGCCGGAATGCGACGCGTTGAGAATCCACCCAATCCGTATCTTTCCGAGCATCACGAGTGGCTCGGCCCCGCGCCGCCGGCCCGGCTCGAAGTATTCGAGGACGCGTCGCGCGGCATCCTCTCCGAAAATGACAGCCCCGACATTCCCTTTCGCTGGAGCGTGAATCCCTATCGCGGCTGCCAGCACGCCTGCTCCTATTGCTACGCGCGGGCCACGCACGAATACCTCGGGCTCGGGGCCGGCACGGACTTCGACACCAAGATCCTGGTCAAGCCCGAGGCGGCCCGGCTGCTGGCCAAGGCCCTGGCGCGACCGAGTTGGCGTCGGGAGCGGATCGCGTTTTCCGGCGTGACGGACTGCTATCAGCCGCTCGAGGCCGCCTGGAAGCTGACGCAGAGCTGTTTGCAGGTTTGCTGCGATTTCGCGAACCCCGTGACCATCGTGACCAAGTCGTTTCTCGTGGTGCGCGACGCCGACTTGCTGGTTCGCTTGCACAAGCTCGCACGCGCGTCGGTTTTCCTGAGCATCCCCTTTGCCGACGATCGCGTCGCCCGCAAGGTCGAGACCGGCGCGCCGCCGCCGTCGAGCCGTTTCCAGGCGATGCGCCGGCTGCGGGAGGCCGGCGTGCCGGTTGGGATCATGCTCGCGCCGGTCATTCCGGGTCTGAACGATCGCGACATCCCCACGCTGCTGGCCCGCGCCGCGGATGCCGGTGCGACCGCCGCAGGAATGATGCCGCTACGCCTGCCGCGCGGCGTGCGCGAGGTCTTTCTGACCAGGCTCCGACGCGAGCTGCCCGACCGGGCCGCGCGCGTCGAAGCCCGCATCCGCGCGATGCGCGGCGGCGACTGGAACGACGCCCGCTTCGGACACAGGATGCACGCCGAAGGGGCCTACTGGCGGAGCGTGCGGCAGTTGTTCGACAAGTCGGTCCGGCGTTTCGGCTTGTCACACGAGACCCGAGAGAACGACGCGCCCAAACCGAACCGGCCCGAGCAGTTGCGGCTGTTCGGCTGACGATCTTGGATCCTCCACCTCAGAAGAGCTCGACGAACCAGCGTTCGGTTGAGTATGAACAAAAGATTCCCAACGGGGCAATCAGAGCCCGAAGCGCTAGCGAGGGTTCGGGCTGCGGCGCGAGTTCGGTACCCGAACCCTCGCTAGCGCTTCGGGCTCGGAATCGTGAAGCGTGTCCCACACCTTCAGCCCCGCCCCACTATTCTGCATGGTCGGGGCAGGAGAACGGACGCAGGCCAAGGGGACTTTTCTTGAATGTTCGTGGAACCTTCCGGCGTCTGAAGCATTTAGGTTGGCGTAGGTTCTACGAGGCCGGCCGCTGGTGATTACCTGAGGGACTCGTAATGGAGTTGGAAACCGCCGTTTCGGCGTTCGAAGCGTGGAACCTCAATGATGAGCGGGACCTGGTCGAGCGGGCCAAGCACGACCGTGCGGCGTTCGCCCACGGTCAACACCGACGACGGCGGAACCGCAACGGTTCACATTGAGAACTGCTCCACGCCGGACGGCGGCAACCGCACGAATTCGGCCGGCCGCAAGGTGGGTGCGGAGCGAAACAACTGATGGCCCATCAGTGGAGCGGGTGTCCCTGGCCGGCGCCACGCGGGCACAGAGTCCCGCGGCACATCTTCGGGAGGCCCGCGGCACGTTCAATCGCGTGCTTGCGGGCCGGTCGCTGGGCGTCGAAGATTCCCGGATGGCCGAGTTTCGTCATCGATCGCGTATCGAGGTCTCCGCGGACGAGTTGTTTGACTGGCACACGCGGCCCGGAGTGCTCGAGCGTCTCATTCCGCCGTGGATGTCCGTCAAAGTCCTTGAGCGAGAGGACGGCATTCGCGCGGGCGGCCGCGTTGCGTTGCGCGTCGGCCGGACGCCGTTCGCGTTGCGCTGGGTTCTGGAGCACCGCGATCTCTTCGAGCGCCGTCAGTTTTGCGACGTGCAGATCGCCGGTCCTTTCGCCCAGTGGTCGCACACACACCGATTCACACCCGATCGTGACGGGGCCGTGCTGGAGGACCTGATCGACTACCAATTGCCGCTCGGCGTGATCGGCCGTGTCTTGATCGGGCGCCGAGTTCGGCGCTCATTGCGCCGCGCGTTTCGGTTTCGCCACGCGCGACTGCGCAACGATCTTCGGCGTCACGCCCGCTTCGCCGAACACGGGCCGCTCCGCGTCGCGATCAGCGGCGTTTCGGGGCTGGTCGGGAGGAGCCTCGCGGCGTTTCTGACCAGCGGCGGGCATCGCGTCGATCGGCTTGTTCGCCGGAGACCGCCCACGGAAGGCCGGGAGATCTACTGGAACCCCGCGACGGGCGAGATAGACGCGGCCGCGCTGGAAGGCGTCGATGCCGTGGTTCATCTCGCCGGCGAGAACGTCGCATCGGGGCGGTGGAGCGCCGCGCGCAAGGCCGCGATTCGCTCGAGTCGCGTGGACGGCACGGGGCTGCTGTGCAAAGCGCTGGCCAGCCTGAGCGCCAAACCGCGCGTTCTCGTCGCGGCCTCGGCGGTGGGCTATTACGGCGAGCGCGGCGACGAGTGGCTCGACGAGCGGAGCACGCCGGGCACCGGCTTTCTGCCCGAGACGTGCCAAGCCTGGGAGGCTGCCACCCGCCCGGCGAGTGATGCGGGAATCCGGGTCGCGCACCTGCGCATCGGCGTTGTGCTCTCGCCGAGCGGTGGAGCGCTTCAGAAGCTGCTCACGCCTTTTCGTTTGGGTCTGGGCGGCGTCCTGGGCTCAGGCCGGCAGTTCATGAGTTGGATCTCGCTCGACGATCTGGTCGGCGCGATTCACCACGCGCTCTTTCGCAAGACCGTTCATGGCCCCGTCAACGCGGTCGCGCCGTCTCCCGTGACCAACGCCGAGTTCACGAAGACACTCGGGCGCGTGCTCGGGCGCCCGACGATCCTGCCCGCGCCGGCAGCCGCGGTGCGCGTCGTGTTCGGTGAGATGGGTCGCACCCTCCTTCTGGAGGGCGCCCGAGTGCGGCCGAGCGCGCTGCTCGCCGATGGTTTCGAGTTTCTTCATCCGAATCTTGACGTTGCACTGCGGGCCGAACTCGGGTTGTTCCCGGCCTGAGAAGGAGGCGTCGCCAAACCCTCGGCTCGGCGCACTTAGAGTCTTGGACGGGTCAGCCTCATACCCACGAGCGGAAACAGCAGGAGGATTACCGCGCAGCTCGAACACGCCAACAAGTCGGGCGCGAAGTCCGCCTCGATCGTCGTGTCCTGGAGAATGGTCACCGGCCCGACGATCCGAGTCTCCGGGTCGGGCGGCAGCGGATCGCCGTCAAGGAAGAAGCCGTTGAAGAAGCTGCAATCGCCCTTGGCCCCGTCCAGGTACACGCCCTCGCCGTAGGGCACTTCCGCCTCGAAAGAATACGTCCCGTCCTCCGAGTTGAAACCGCCGAGGTAGACGCTGCTAGCCGCAGCGTTGTCGTAGTAATCGGCCCACGCGCTCCCATGACCACCCCCGCTATGCACGACGCGGAGGATGGGGTTGCGCAGGGTCAACTCTACGACCACGCCGAACTCCGGCGAGCCGTTGATCGACACGCTCAGTGTCGCGTTGAAAGTCGCCAGGTTGAGATTCGCGGTGTTCGGCGTGAGTCGGATCGTCGCGACGCCCTCTTCGGTCGTTCCCGCGGCAGGATCGACGGCGAGCCAGCCCGATGCCCCCGAACCGTACGTAACCGTGATTTCAAAATCGAACGGCTCGGGACCGTTACGCCGCAGGGTAAGCTCGGCCGTGTCCGGATTCGTGCGGGTCGTACTAATCGCAATGGCCGCGGGATCCGGCACCACAGGCTCCGGAACCACAAAGTTGTTGTCATCCGGATCGTCTATCGCGCTGGCGAGCGCATAGCCGGCCGGCTGCTCGCACTGCTGGATCGTGTCACCCGCGACGGTGAATCCGTCGGCGTCGGCGTCGCGGCCCCACACGGGCGGGTCGTCCTGGTCGTCCGGGACGCCGTTGCAGTTGTTGTCAGCGCCCGGGTCGCAGAAGACCGGCGCGCCCGGATAGATGTCCGCGTTCGTGTCGTCGCAATCGGTGCCGTCAGCCACATAGCCCGGCGGCGCAACGCAATCCATCAGCGTCTGGCTCGCGTCGCCGAAGCCGTCGCCGTCCTCGTCGCGGTACCAGGCGACGGCGCCCTCGTCGATCTGCCCGTCGCAGTTGTTGTCGATGCCGTCGGTGCAATTCTCAAAAGCGCCGGGATACACGAGGGGGTTCCGCGGATCACAGTCGTTCACGTCGAGCACGCCGTCGTTGTCGTCGTCGTCGTCGCACGCGTCGCCGATTCCGTCGTTGTCGCTGTCGTTGTTGAGCGGATCGAACACGTTCGGGCATAGGTCCACGTCGTCGCAAACCCCGTCGCGGTCGGCATCCGCGTCGCAGCCCACAATCGTGAACTCAATGTTCAGCGTGTTGTTCGTCTCGCTCGACTCGAACACGGTCTGGTTCGGCGCCGTGCCGCCAACGTCCGCGCTCGCCAGAAACGAGTACGTGCCGCCTTCCCAATAGCGGTGCCAGAATTGCACCGTCACACTGGCGCCGGGCGCGAGACGCGCGATTTCGCGCGAGCGCCATTCACAGTTCTGCCAGGTGCCCCCATCCACGCCGATTGAGCCTCCGTTGTTGGGTCCGGGAGACCCGATCACGCTGTAGCTGGGAAACGGGCCGGGGAAACTGACCGGCTCGAAGTCGCCGACCCGAAAAGTCCCCGCCGCCGCGCCCCCGACGTTGGTCACGACCACGTCGAACAACGTGAAGGAGCCGAACGGCGGGTCCGGGATTTCCAGCACCTCAATGCGCTCGACAATCAGGTCCGGCAGCGTGTTGGCGGGGTTGCCGACGTTGATGTACCGATCGAGCTTGTTGTTGTCTTCGCGGGCCTCGGCCACGAGTTCGCTGCACGAGTCGGCCCAGGCCCACAAGCGGTGCTGGCGGGACTCGGTGTACATGACCGAGAACGTCCGCGTGACCGCCGCGCCGACCGCGAGCCCGTTGGTGATGTAATCGAAGTCCGGTATCGCGCAGCCATCGGTCGGCTCCGTCGCACTGTCCGGCGTGAGCGACAGGCGGAACGCGGGGGCGGCGGCGCTGCCGACGTTGCGCACGGTGACATCGACGTTGAAGGCTTGATTGACACTGGGCGTCGGCGTGCTGAGTGTGATCGCGTCGATGACCAGGTCCGCCTGGGCGATGACCAACTCGCCGAAGAGCTTGTTGTTGGTGAAATCCGCTTCGGCGACATTCTGATCGCAGTTCACCCACGCCCAGACGGGATAGGTTCCGGCCTGCGGGTACTGAACATCGGGAAACGTGAACGTGAAGGTCGAGTTCGACGGGAAGTTGATCCGCTGAAGCGAGTCGGTCAAGTCTTGGCAATTCTGCGGCTCGCCGGCGGCGTACACGACGCCGATGCGGTACAGCCCGCTGATGGCCGGCCCCTGGTTGCGCACCGTGACGTCGACGCCGAAGCTCTGACCTGGCACCGGGTCGGCCACGTTTGGTTCGACGCTTTCGATCGTCAGATCGGGCAGCCCGACGTTGATCGTGCGGGTCATCGTGTTGTTGTCCTCGTCCAATTCATCGATCTCGTAGCAGGAATCGACCCAGGCGAAGAAGTTTTTCGCGCCCGGCGACTGATACATCAGCTCGAACTGATAAAAGCGCGGTTCGCCGCCGGAGGGGATGGTGTCTTCGATCAGGAGCCAGTTATCCTCGGCGCCGCACTTGTAAAAGCCGCCGTCGTACCACACCGACAGCCGAAACGTTTGCAAGGGCAAGGAGTTGCCGATGTTCGCGATCCCGATCTCGACGAACACGGGCTGGCCCACCGCCGGGTTTCGCGGATTGACGCTGATACTGTCGACGGTCAGATCGGGGAACTGGGCCTGTGCCGCGCCGCACATCCATCCGATGCAGAGCACTCCCACAAAACGCATCCGCTTCACGATCCTGGTTCGCGCGGTCATTTCGAGAACCTCCGTCGGTCCTAAGTGACTTCGCCGCCTTCGGCTGCGGCTTTTTCGGCCCGGTGTGCCAGCTCAGCCCAGAGGGCGCCGAGCATCGCAGGGAAGGGTCGGCGCGACCCTCACCTTAATCAAAACGCGGTTGGAAACGATGGATTAGCCCGAAATTACCCCGCTCGCGGAATTGCCGCGCGAGCCGGCGAGGTTTTGCAGTCCGCCGCAAGAGTCGGTGTCGCCAGAAACAGGTAGCGGCCGGGCCCCGCACCGGCCGAGCTGTTTCGGAAGTGTCTCCCCGATCCGAGCCCGACGCGCGAGCGAGGGTTTTGGTCGTGGATCGTGGAATCGGCGGGCTTCCGCGAGGTCCTGTCAACGGCGTTTCGCGTGTTCGAGGGCGTTTTGGCGGTGTGGGCGCGAAACCCTCGCTTGCGCTTCGGGCTCTGTTTGTCGCCGCGGCTCCGATCAGAGCCGCAAGCGTCAGCGCCTGGTCGCGTGGCGTCCTACAGACAGACCCCTTCCGGGCTGCATCCACCGCTCAAGATAACCCACAACGCCGCGAACGGGTTGATCAGGAACCCCAGGAACATGTTGAAAACGCCTGTGAGCAGGTTGAGCAAAAGAAACACCGGGTCGAGAAGCATGTTGAGTCTCCTGATTGTGCGATTGTGCGTTCCGATCACGTCGGTTGACGCCGACCGAGCCAACGGCTACTCAAAGCTCAATTGCCCCGGGAAGACCCGTATAGCGAGTGCTTTGGGGATAATGACGAGTTTCTCCGCTCCGCTACCGCGAAAGGAATGCCGAAAACGCCCATCAGTTGTCCGAATGTTGAAGCTTCGCACCGGCGGTGCCGGAGAAAACAGAAGTTGCGTCTCTCTGTCAATGCTGGCGAACAGGCCCGCCGTCGGGCGGCCGGCGGAGGCAATCCCAGCCTCCTCAA
>JACZRH010000227.1 GCA_022574815.1 Planctomycetota bacterium
AAGAGCCGTATCAGTCCGCTCTCCGCAATGCGTGGCGTGTCGCGGACGTAGAAGGGTTTTTGGGGCGGTACGTGGCGAACGGCCTCGGCTCGGACGCCTCCCTCGCGCGCAGTTGATAGTCCCTCATGATGATCGAGGTGGACCCCTTTTTCCATGAGAATCCGTCATCGTCCAACAATCCGGCGGACAGAATGACGTGATCGATCACCTCCCACTTTCCGCGGTAGTTGAACGTCCCGCGTTTGGGGTCGCCGACAAAGGCCTCCGTCGAGTTGTAAAGGGCTCCGGACGGCAGGCCGTCTGGTGCGGCGCGCGCCCCGAGGTGCTTGCGCACCGACGGGTCTTCGGGGTGGTCGTTGAGATCGCCGAGCACCAGGATGTCCACACCCGCGTCCTGCTTCTGGAGCGCGTCGATCCTCTTTCGCAGCACCTTGGCGGCCTGCACGCGGCCCTTGCCCTCCGGGTCGCCGCCGCGCGCCGGCCAGTGATTCACGAACACGAACAGGCTGTCGCCGTCGACTTTGAGCTCGGCCTCGACGATCTCACGCGTGCGGCCGTGGACCAAGAGGAAATCGGCCGACCCGAGCTCGAGCACTTTGCGGTCGAAGATCAGGGCGCAGTCGATTCCCCGGCCGCTGGGCGAGTCCTTGTGGACGATGGCGTAGTCGCGGTCGAGCCGCGCGAGGGCCTTGATCAGCTCTTCGATCACGAAGCGGTTCTCGACCTCGCACAGGCCCAGCACGTCGGGGCCGCGACCGCCGTTCATGTCGGCGATGACGCGCGCGAGATCCTTCAGCTTCTTCTCGAGCCGCGCGGCGGTCCATTTCTTGCGGGCCGTCGGCGTGAATTCCTCGTCCTTTGCGACAGCGGGGTCGTCGACCGTGTCGAAGAGGTTTTCCACGTTCCAGAATGCGATGTACAGGTCGCCGCCGAGTGCGGCCTGCGAGAGAACCAGGATTGCCGGGACGATGAGGGCTCTGGCAGCTTTCACGGGTTATTCCTCTTTGAGCGAGTTGATTGGCGGGCGCGATGCGCCCCCGCGATCGAAAGGCAGCCGATCCATCGTGGGTGCTTCAACCCGCTCCAGAATAATCTCACCGTCGTAAATCTCGTAGCGATAGACGGGCATGTCGAGATCGACCGCGATCCAGACCTCCAGGCTCGCGCCACGCGATGTCTGCCAGCCGGGGAGCAGCACGATGGCGTGTGAAGCGAGCAGGGCCGGGATGTCGAGTCGCATGTAGAACGCGCGGGTGCGAACCTCGCCGCCGTCATCGTTCTCCGCTGGATCGAAGACCACGTAACCCTGCTCACGCAACAGTCCCGCGATTCGGTTGAACAACGGGACGTTGTGCTCGGGAATGCCGGACATGGGACCGGCCAGGTAGAGACATTCTCGAGGATCACGCATCCATCGGCCCGCCCGTTCGTGGACCTAGCACGGCTCGCTCGATTCGAGACAGGCATCGAGACAGTCCACCAGGAAATCGCAGTCCGATTTCGTGATGCACATCGGCGGCTTGATGCGAATCACATTGCCGTAGAGTCCGCCCTTTCCGAGCAGCAGCCCGCGGGCTTTGCACTTTTCGACCAGATCGGCGGCCTCGGCCGTGGCAGGTTCCTTGGTCTGACGGTCCTTGACGAGTTCGACGCCCAGCATCAGCCCCAAGCCGCGCACTTCGCCGATCAGCGCATGTTTTTCCTGGAGTTCGAGCAGGCCCTGCTTCAAATAGCCGCCGACCTCGCGCGCGTTCTGCTGAATGTTCTCGTCGTCGATGATCTCGAGCACGGCGAGCCCCTGGATCATCGAGACCGGATTTCCGCCGAAGGTATTGAAGTGCAGCCGGCTGCTCATGGTCTGAGCGATCTCGGGCCGTGTCGTGCAGGCGCCGAGCGGGGCGCCGTTGCCGATGCCCTTGGCCATCACGACCAGGTCGGGCGTGACGCCCCAGTTTTCAAAGCCCCAATAATGCTCGCCGGTTCGGCCGAAGCCGGATTGCACCTCGTCGGCGATGCACAGGCCGCCGTGCTTGCGGACGATGTCGTAGACGATTTGGAAATACTCGGGCGGGGGTGTGACGGTCCCGCCCACGCCCTGGATCGGCTCGGCGATGAAGGCCGCGATCTCGCCGCTGGTTTCGTAGCGGATCACGTCCTCGGCGCTCGTCGCGCACTTGAGGTCGCACGAAGGGTATTCGAGCCCGAACGGGCAGCGGTAGCAGTAGCCCGGCACGATGTGCTTGGTCCCGGACGGGTCGGCGATGGGATACTTCCACGTTCCGACGGCGGTGAGCGCCATGGTTGCCGAAGAGCCGCCGTGATACGCGTTGCGCAAGGAAAGCACCTGCGAGCGGCCGGTGTGCAGACGGGCCATGAGGATCGCGAGGTCGTTCGCCTCGCTGCCGGAGCTTGTGAAGTAGGTAGACTTCAGTCCCGAGTCCTGCGGCATGCGGCGCGCGAGCTCTTTCGCGAACAGGACTACGGTGGGGTGCAGGTAGATGGTCGTAGCGTGAACGAGCCGGCCGACCTGCTCGCGGATGCGCTCGGTGATCTTCGGATGGCAATGCCCGACGGAGACGGTCACGATGCCGGCGATCGCGTCGAGGTATTGTTTGCCGGTCTCGTCCCACAGGTACTGCATGTGCCCTTCGACGATGCAGAGCGGCTCCTTGTAATACATGAGCACGCCGGGGTTCAGGTACTCGCGGCGCAGCGTGAGGATCTCATCCCGGCCGGGCCCGTCGTAGGGCGCGGGTTTGTGATCGCAAACGGGCAGCGGAACGCGAGCGATCGGTTTGGCGGCAGACATCCTCTGCTCCTTTGCTAACCAGGCGGACATGGTCCGCCGAGCTTCTTGGGTCGTGACTCTATGATATGGGTCAAGCCATACGGCTTCCATCCTGGTTTCAATCGGCACACAGCGCGACGCGTGGTCAATCGCGCTTCGTCGGAACCAACCCGCGCTCTTGCGGCGTGCCGGGAATGAGATTGTCGAGGATGATCCCGATGATCGCGCCCACGGCCATGCCGGTCGATCCGATCGAGACGATCACGCCGCTCAAACCGGCGGGAAGTCTGGCGAGCAGCGATTCGCCCGTCGGGTGGTACAGCGCGAGTGTCTTGCCGGCGGCGATGTCGGCGGGGTCGGCCACGGCCAAAAAATAGGCCGGCAGGCTCAGGCCCATGAACAAGCTGAAGCCCGCAATGAACAGGTTGCGATCACTCTTGAGGTCGGCCCTGGCGAGTTGCTGGATGCCGACCGCCGAGATCAGGCCGAACAACGCGCAGTAGAGCCCGCCGACCACGGGGCCGGGGATCGCCGCCGCGATCGCGCCGAATTTTCCGAACAGCCCGAGCAGAACCAGGATCACGCCGGCGATCTGCACGACGTAGCGGCTGCCGACCTTGGTCAGACCGATCAGGCCGATGTTCTCGGAGTAGGACGTCGAGCTGAACCCGCCGAAGAGGCCGGTCAGGGCGCAGCCGATGCCCTCACAGCCGATGCCGCGCGAGATCTGCTTTGGCGAGGGGTCGCCGCCGCCGGCCATTTGCGAACAGGCGTGGTAGTCGCCGAAGGATTCGATCATCGAGGCCATGTAGCCCGCGAGGACCGCGACGATGAAGCCGAGCTGGAACTTGGGCAGACCCCAGGGGAACACGACGTCGGCGGGGTTGGCGCGCAGCCAGCGGGCGTGCTCGACGGTGCTCAGATTGACATAGGCCGGATGCGTGGGTCCGAAGGTGCCCGAGGCGGAGCAAGCCCAGCAAACGCCACAGGCGATGAGAACCGCCATCAAGATCGGGAAGAGCTGAAAGAGGCGGTTCTTTCGGGAGAGCACGAGCGAGAAAAGGATCACAAGCACGATGGTCAGGCCGGCGGTCGGCCAGTGCGTGCCGGCCTTCGGCGCGCCGTGTTGAAACAACGCCAGGCCGATGAGCATGATCACGGGACCGACCACCACCGGCGACAAGAACCGCCGCAGCCAGCCCATCAGGCCGGAAAACCCGATGAAGATTTCGATGGCCGCGCCGACGAGGATCGCGCCGGCGATGTAGCGCATCATCATCGCCCCGTCGCCACCGGCGGCACCGACACTCGCGATGATCGTGAAGAACGCCGTCAGGAAAGAAAACGAGACGCCCTGGATGATGGGCAAACGCGAACCGAACGTCGCTTGAATCAGCGTCGCGAGCCCGCTGCACAGCATGACCGACGAGATCAGCGTCGCGATGTTCTCCATCTGGACCTGACGAGCGACGGCATCACTCGGGTCGTCGACCGGCCACAGGGCCGGCCCGAACAACAGCGGCACCGATACGGTCGCGCCGAACATCGTCAGCACGTGCTGAAGCCCGAGCACAACCGCGCGGCCCGGCGGCGGGCGCGAATCGAGCGGGTAGATAATGCGGGATTCTTCAGTCATGCGAGCCCATGTTCACTGTAGTCTTGTTTTCTCGTCGCGCTCGTTCGACGCCGATTTGGCGAAGTGTACCACGGAGAAGCGGCCCGACAAGACGAAGCTGATCCGCGCGCGGCGGAGAAAGTGCCGCCGTTCGCCGCTCGGCCTTCCCGCGGGCCAACCCAACGTCCACAATTCCGATTGTGAGCGAATTGACCGACATCGTCGTAGTATTCGGGGCGGCGTTGATAGCCGCCTGGTTGGCGCGACTGATCCACGCGCCGGCGATCATCGGCTTCTTGTGCGCCGGGATCGTTGTCGGGCCGGACGGTTTCGATCTGATTTCCCATCAACGCGTTCACTTCTTCGCCGAGCTGGGACTCGTACTCCTGCTCTTCAGCATCGGTCTCGAGCTATCGCTCGAGCCCTTGCTGCGTATGGCCAAGCGGTTGGCGCTCGCGGCGACGATTCAGATCGTCGTTACGACCGCCGTGGTCACGATCGGGCTCTCGCTTGCTTTCGAGATGACGCCCACGGCGGCCGTCCTCGTCGGCGTGGCCGTCTCGTTGAGCAGCACGGCCATCGTGCTGACCCAGCTCAGCAGCCGCGGCGAAGTCGAGACGGCGACCGGCAGGCTAGTGACCGGGATTCTGCTGCTCCAGGACGTCTGCGTGATCCTGGTCATGATGCTGTTGCCGGTATTCGCCGGCGCGGACGCGTCAGCGGCGGTGCTGGCCGGACGCGTCGGGCTGGCTGTGGGTGCGCTCGTTGCGGTCGTGGTGGCGGCGCGCTTCATCGTACCGCCGCTCGTGCGGACCGTGTTTCGTCGCGGTGGGCGCGAGCTGATGACGCTCTTTGCGGTGCTGATGGCGTGTCTGGGTGCCTGGCTGGCGGACCTGGCGGGCTGGTCTTGGGCCTTGGGGGCCTGCGTCGCGGGGCTGACGCTGGCCCAGACCGAGCTGCGACACCAACTGCACGCCGAAATCGCGCCTTTCCGCGACGCGCTCAACGCGCTGTTCTTCATCTCCATAGGCATGCTCGTGGACCTCGACATCGCGCTGGCCGACCCGCTCGTCTTCTTCGGTGGCGTGGCCATCCTGCTGCTGGCCAAGGCCGCACTCACCGCCGGCGCCATCGGGCTGTCGGGCTGGCCGCTACGGCTCGCGCTCGCGGGCGGGCTGGCACTTTGCACGGTCAGCGAGTTTGGCTACGTGCTGATGAAGGAGAGCGTCGCGCTCGACCTGCTACCGGCTCAGATCCTGCGGCAGTTCATCGCGCTGGCCGTCGGAACCATGCTCATCGGAACGGTGCTCGGGGCGTTCGCGAACCCGCTAGGCTCCGTGCTGGCGCGCCGGCTGCGCCCCGAGCGGGGCGCCGCAGCGCGGGCGCCAGGCGAGTCGCTGAACGACACCGGCACGCCCGCTCCGCCCGGGCATGTCGTCATCGTCGGCTACGGCGTGAACGGCCGGAACCTGGCGACCGTGCTGCGCGCGACGCGAATCCGATATACGGTCGTTGAGATGGATCACGCCAATGCCGGGCGGGCGCGGCAGGATGGCGGCAGCGTGATCATCGGTGACGCCACGCGCATTTCGATTCTGGAAAAGGCCGGGCTCCCGACCGCGCGGGCCTTGGTCGTCACCGTCGCCGACGCCCAAGCGGTCCGCCAAATCGTCAGCCAGGTCCACGCGTTCCGGCCGGACCTGTACGTCCTCGCCCGCACGCGCTACGTGGCGGAGCTCGACACGCTCTATCGCCTCGGCGCCCATCAGGTCAATCCCGAGGAGTTCGAGACCTCGATCGAGATCTTCGCGCACGTGCTGCACGAGTTCGCCGTCCCCGACAACGTCGTCGAGCAACAGGTGACCCTGATCCGCGCCGGGCGCTATGGCATGCTCCGCGGCCGCGCCAGCGACCGGGCTCTGCGTTCCGAGTGGATGCGCGTGTTCGATGCGGCCGTGACGCAGACTTGCATGGTGCTGGAGCACAGCCCGGCAGCGGGCAAGACGATGCGCGAGCTCGACCTGCGTTCCCGCACCGGAGTCACCATCGTCGCGATCACACGCGGCGGCAAACCGACGGCGAATCCGCCGGCGGACTTCCGCCTCGAAATTGGCGACGTGCTTGTGCTGGTAGGCACGCACCAACAGCTCGACAAGGCGAAGGTCGCGCTGGCGCCGCGCAGCGACCCGCCTCCGAGCCGTCCCGAAAATGCGTGACTCGGGCGCGTAGGCGCCGCTGCCAGGGTCGGCTGAATTGCCGAAGCGGGCCGCGGGCGGGGCCGGCTACTCCATCACGATCTCGTCGTACATGTCCGGCCGACGGTCGCGGAAGAATTGCCACGTGTTGCGCACTTCGCGGATCAGGTCGAGGTCCAGGTCGGCGATGACGATGTCGTCCTCGACGCGCTTGCCCTCGGCCATGATCTTCCCGCGCGGGTCGCAGAAGTACGAACTGCCGTAGAACTCGCCGATCTTCCACGGCTCCTCGACGCCGGGGCGGTTGATGGCCCCGACGAAATACTGGTTCGCGACCGCGTGGGCGGGCTGCTCGAGCTTCCACAGGTACTCGGACAGGCCGGCGACGGTCGCGGACGGATTGAACACGATCTCCGCGCCGTTCAGGCCGAGGCAGCGGGCGCCTTCGGGGAAGTGGCGGTCGTAGCAGATGTAAACCCCGACGTTGCCGACCTTGGTCTCGAACACCGGGTAGCCGAGATTGCCGGGCCGGAAGTAGAACTTTTCCCAGAAGCCCGGGTCGCAGTGCGGGATGTGCGTCTTGCGGTACTTGCCGAGGAACTCGCCGTCGGCATCGATGACGCCGGCGGTGTTGTAGTACACGCCGGTCATGTCCTCTTCGTAGACCGGGACGATCATGACCATGTTGTGCTTGCGAGCCAGCTCGCACATGAGCTGCGTGGTCGGGCCTTCGGGGACTTTTTCGGTCAGCTCATACCAGCGCGTGTCCTGCTCGGCGCAGAAATACGGCCCGTAGAACAGCTCCTGCAAACAAACGACCTGCGCGCCCTTGTCCGCGGCCTGCGCGATTAGCTCGACGTGCTTGTCGATCATCGACTTCTTGATCTTCTCGATCGCGGCCGTACCGGGCTCGCTCAGTGTCGCTTGAATCAGACCGCCTCGTACGATGCGGGGCATGGCAATTCTCCTGCGGCAGCGTGTTGCCGCCGTGAAATGTACCAGAATCCAAGCGGGACACGGAGCCCCGTCCGAAAGGACCGCCGGGCGTTAGGCGCGATCTTTCCAACGTGTCGGGTTGCGCATCGCATGCATGACTGCGATGACCGTTACACGATCGTTGTCGGTGACGTAGAAGATCCCGTACGGAAAGCGTCGGATCAGCGCGCGCCGAACCTGACGATGGACAATCGGATGGATCGCCGGCTGTCGCGAAATGATCTCGAGGGCGGCTTCGACGCAGAGGAGAAACTCGGCGCCGAGCCCTTCACGCCGCTCCTCGTACCACTGAAATGCTTCGGTCAGATCAAGCTCGGCCTCGCGCCGGACGCGAACCGGCAGGTTCACTCGCGTTCCTTCGTGATTCGCCCGCGAACGTCGTTCCAGCTCTCGTCGGCATCCGGCTTGTTTTCAAGGGCTTCCAG